>NZ_CP158299.1:855000-892500 GCF_040256395.1 Deinococcus sonorensis KR-87
ACCGGCTGGTGCCGGGCACCACCTTTCTGGGCGACTGGGGCGCGATGGTGCTGTGTGACCCGGACCGGCTGACCCAGGCGCTCCGCAACCTACTGGCCAACGCCCGCCGCGCCACCGGACCCGAAGGCACCGTGACGCTGACGCTGCGGGAGCGGCCCGACGTGGTGAGCTTCACGGTGCAGGACGACGGCCCCGGTCTGCCCCCGGAACTGGGCGACCGGATCTTCGAGGCGTTTGTCAGTGGGGCTGGAAGCAGCGGCCTGGGCCTCTCGGTGGCGCGTCAGATCGCGCAGCTGCATGGAGGCAACCTGACCGGAGGCAACCACGAGGGCGGCGGCGCGCAGTTCGTGCTGACGCTGCCTGGTGTGGCGATGGAGGGCGACGAGGATGAGTACGGCGCCGCAACTTCCGAGGTGTTGGGCGCGTAAGGAAGGTGTGAACAAACCCTCCCGCCTCAGTCCTGGCCGTCTCAGCCTGACCCGCCTGTTGCCGGGCCGGCTGGGCAGCGTCTGGCGCGACGCCCTGGCGCTGCTGCTGGCCGTCCGGGACCGCCGCACCCCGCCGCAGGCCCGCCTGATCGCCGTGCTGGCGCTGGTGTACGCGGTGAGCCCGGTGGACCTGCTGCCGGACAACATTCCAATTCTGGGCCTGGGCGACGACCTGTTGATCGTGCCGGGACTGCTGGCGCTGGCCGCCCGCACGCTGCCGGGCGACGTGCTGACACGCTCGCGCCTTCAGGCGGACCGCTTCGCCCGCCACCGCCGCTGGCTGGTGCCGGTGATCCTGGGCAGCGTGCTGCTGCTGAGCCTGCTGCTCACCTACGGCGCGTATCACCTGCTGACTTCGCTGTAGCCTGGGCGCATGTCCATGACCTTTCAGGAGGCCAGCGAGCGGGTTGACCGCTACATCTCGCAGTTTCGGGAGGGCTACTTTCCGCCGCTGCTGATGCTGGCCCGGCTGACCGAGGAGACCGGCGAAGTGGCCCGACGTCATCGCCCACATGAACGGCAAGACGCCGAAGCCGGGTGAGGACGTGGGCGACCTGGAACTGGAGCTGGCCGACCTGCTGTTCGTGATGATGTGCATGGCCAACGAGCAGGGGCTGAGCCTGGAGCGCGGCTTTGAACGGATGATGCAGAAGGTGGAGACCAGGGACGCTGGAGCGCTGGACCAGGAAGGAACCAGGGCCTTCCTGAGCGGCAGCGCATGCCATGCGCCACCTCGCCAGACGGCCCTGTCCTGGGGCACGCTGTCTGAGCTGGCCGGTCACGTCAGAGCGGAGCCGGGCCGTACACTCGCGTCATGACTGACGCACGCTTCCCCATCGGGCCACAACCTCAGGTGCAGGCGCTCACGCCGGAGGAACGGCGGGCGGCCGTGCAGGCGCTGGCACAGCTGCCCGCCGAATTCAGCGCTGCCCTGCACGGCCTGGACGACGCCCAGCTGGACACGCCCTACCGTGACGGCGGCTGGACGCTGCGGCAGCTGGCCCACCACGTCCCGGACAGCCACCTGAACGCCTATGTCCGCACCCGGCTGGCGCTGACTGAGGACACTCCCACCATCAAGCCCTACGATCAGACCGCCTGGGCCGCGCTGTCCGACTCCACGGGCGACATCGCCCCCAGCCTGGCCCTGCTGACGGCCCTGCACCAGCGCTGGACCCGGCTGCTGGAGACGCTGACGCCGGAGCAGTGGAGCCGCGCCTACCTGCATCCGGAGTATGGCCAGCGCACCACCCTGGACGGCATGGCCGCCAGCTATGTCTGGCATGGCCGCCACCACACCGCACAGGTGCGGGGCCTGCGTGTCCGGAACGGCTGGTAATGCAGTACGACGAACGCTGGCACCTCGACGCGCCGGCCCGCGCCAGCGGCGTGGTGATCCTGAACGACCGGCAGGAGGTGCTGCTGGTGCAGGAGCGCAAGCCGGGCCTGGAGGGCCTGTGGCATCTCCCATCCGGCAGCGTGGAAGCAGACGAGACGGCCGACCAGACCGCCGTGCGTGAAGCCCACGAGGAAACCGGCCTGCAGGTCCGGCTGACCCGCTTCCTGAACGCGTACGTGGGCCGGATGCCCAGCGGCGCCCTGATCGTGCGGACTGCCTGGCTGGCCGAAGCGACCGGCGGCACGCTGAAGCCGGTGTTCGATCAGGAGATCGCGGACGCCCGCTGGTTCAGCCGGGCCGAGGTGGAACAGCTGTCGGCCAGCCGCCGGCTGCGGATGCACCACACCCGGCTGTTTCTGGAGGACGCCTACCGGCTGACCGGCGCGGCGCCTGCCCCCATCAGCTGAGCGGTCTGCCGCTCAATCTCCTCCAGCAGTTCTGCGGTCAGGGCTACCGGGTACTCGTAGAGCGCCCGGCCCCCGGACTGGCTGCGGCTGTACTTGTCGCGGAAGTTGCCGGGGCTGTGCTGCGAATCCATCGCCTCGGCGGTGGCGTTGGCCTGCGGCATGATCGTCTCGAAGAGCGGAGCCCGCGGTACGCCCGCGTCCTGGCAGGCCCGGCGGATCAGCGCGGGCAGCAGGTCCAGGCCCGCCTTGTGGGTGCGCGAGCGGCTGTCGTACTTGGTGACCGCCACGCCCAGCAGCTGAATGCGCAGATCGCGGGCGCGCTGGATGTCGGCGATGGAGCGCACGATCTGGGGAATGCCGTAGGTGGACAGCCGGTCCGGGATGGTGGGAATCAGGTAGTCGTCGCTCACCTCCAGGCCGTTCTGGGTGATGTAGCCGAGGTTCGGCGGGCAGTCGATCAGCACGTAGTCGTACTGCCCGAACACCGGCGCCACGTGCCGCCGGATCACCTCCATCGGGCTGAGGGTGTAGTGCGAGCGCTGCGGAATGTCGGCCATGCGGTCCTGCGCCTCGATCAGCCGGATGCTGCTGGGCAGCAGGTCAATGCGCGGGTACAGCAATTCCGGCCGCAGCTGCAGCTCGGCCGGGATGGTGATGCGGTTGAGGTTGCTGACGCCCCGCACGATGGCGCGCGGCAGCTCAAAGGTGCGGGTGCCATGAATCTGATCCAGGAACAGCTGCGCCACCGTCTGCTGCGCCTCGTCCACCCGCTCCCAGGCGTCCTCGCCCATCAGGGCGATGGTCGCGTTGGTCTGCGGGTCCAGATCCAGCACCAGCACCCGCTGACCCCGCATGAAGGCGAGCGTCTCGGCCACCTGCACCAGCGTGGTGGTCTTGGCCACGCCGCCCTTGAGATTGATAAAACTGATGACCCGGCTCACAGCGGGTAGCGTAGCGCGCGGGCTGCGGTCCAGAGCCGAAAGATGCAAGGCAGGGCGAGCGGGACGCTCAGGGAACTCAGGTCAGTCCGCCGCTTTGATGACGGGCGGCACAGCAGAAGCGCCAGAATCACTTCTGGCTGATGCTGCTTCACAGGCGAGCGGGTGACGACTCCTTCCGTCACCCGCCTCTGCCTTACTCGTAGCCGAGCTCGCGCAGCGCTTCCTGATCTTCACGCCAGCCGGGAATCACGATCACCTGGATGCCCAGGTACACCTTGCGGTTCAGGAACACTTCCAGCTGCTTGCGGGCCGCCTGACCGATCTGGCCGAGCTGCTTGCCGCCCGCCCCGATCACCATGCCCTTGTGCGCCTGTTTCTCCACCACGATCTCGGCCTCGATGCGCTGCAGGCCGTCCTCGCGCTCGGTCCAGTCGGTGACGCGGGTGGCCACCGCGTACGGCAGCTCGTCGCGCAGCTTCTTCATGGCCTCCTCGCGGATGATCTCGGCGGCCCACACCTCGCGCGGCTGGTCGCTCGCCCCGCTGTCCGGGAAGAAGAAGGGGCTCTCCGGCAGCAGCGCCGCCAGCGACTCACGCAGCTGCATCACGCGCGCCGGGTCATTCTGGGCGCTCAGCGACACCACGGTGGTCTCGCCGGTGCGGCCCTCCAGCAGGGCGGTGTACAGCCGGATGGCCTCGTCCGGGTACTTGGCGGCGTCCAGCTTGTTGCCCACCAGCGTCAGCGGCTTGGGCAGCTCGCGGATGGTGCGGGCCACCAGCTGGTCCTCGTCGGTGGGCGGGTGGCGCAGGTCCACCACCCAGATCACGGCGTCCACGTCGGCCAGGGCACTCTGCACCTCGCTGTTCATGTACTTGCCGAGCGCGTCCTTGGGCTTGTGCAGGCCGGGCGTGTCCACGAACACCAGCTGGGTGGTGTCGGAGGTGGCGATGCCGCGCACGCCCTTGCGGGTGGTCTGGGGGCGCGGGCTGGTCGGCGCGACCTTGACGCCGAGCAGAGCGTTGAGCAGCGTGCTCTTGCCCACGTTCGGTTTCCCGACGATGGCAATGAACCCGGCGTGGGTGGTGGGGGCAGCGTCCGTCATAACAGAGTATTGTCGCACACCGGAGCCCGCGCAGCTAGGGCAGCCGCTCCCGCGCCTCCGCCGCGCTGCTGTCCCGTCCAGCGGTCAGCGAGCCGGACGACAGCATCTGCGCCAGATACTCGGCCCAGGGGCTGTGGAGCTGCCCCCAGCGGATGGCGGCCTCCACGTCATACTCCACCGTGCGGAAGTCGGCGGTCCAGCGCCCGGCCCGGCGCTCCAGCAGGGTCCAGCGGGCGCGCGGGTCGCCGTCCACCTGATCCGAGACCGCTCCGGCATTCACCACCAGCGTGTCGCCCACCCGGGTGCTGCCGGGCCGGTGGGTGTGCCCGCAGACCACCACCTCCGCCGCCAGCGGGGCCAGCAGCTGCCGCAGCTCTCTGGGGTCGCGGGCCCGGTAGAACCCCTGGTCCGGCCCGGTCACCTGCCACGCCCACAGCAGCATGTCCCAGGCGCTGTCTGGAGTCCCGTGGCAGGCCAGCAGCGCGTCGTCGGCCACCCGGACGTTCAGCGGCAGGGCCGCCAGCCGGGCCAGCGCCTCGGGCGGCAGCTGCGTTTCCAGCCACGCCCCGAACGCCTGCGAAAGCCGATTGCGCCGCCCGCCGGGCCACAGCTTCTCCTCGTTGTTGCCGCGCACCTCCACCGCGCCGAGGTGGGCCTGCAGCTGTTCGGCCCCGGCCGGGTCAGCGGCGCCCTCGATCTGGTCGCCCAGGTTCAGGATCAGGTCCGGGGCCATCCCCCTCAGGTCGGCCAGCACTGCCTCCAGGGCAAAGCGGTTGCCGTGCACGTCACTGATCACCGCCACACGCAAGTCAGACACGTCAGGCAGCATACTGTCCGGCCTCCCCGCTAGACTGCCGGCATGAGTCTTCTTCCCGACTGGCGGATTCGCGAACTGGCACGCGGCGGCATGATCGAACCGTTCGAGGACCGGCTGGTGCGCGGCCCGGAGAACGCCCAGGTCATCAGCTACGGCCTGAGCAGCTTCGGCTATGACCTGCGCTGCGCCGACGAGTGGAAGGTCTTTACCAACGTGATGAGCGCCGTGGTGGACCCCAAGCACTTCGACAACCGCAGCTTCGTGGACATCCAGGCCCCGGAGATCATCATTCCGCCCAACAGTTTCGTATTGGCCCGCAGCCTGGAGTACCTGCGCATCCCTGACACCGTGATGGTGGTGGCGCTGGGCAAGAGCACCTACGCCCGCTGCGGGATCGTCGCGAATGTGACGCCGCTGGAACCCGGCTGGGAGGGCCACGTCACGCTGGAGTTCTCCAACACCACGCCGCTGCCCGCCAAGATGTACGCCGGTGAGGGGTGCGTGCAGCTGCTGTTCTTCGAGGGGGAGCGACCAGAAGTCACCTACGGCGACCGGGGCGGCAAGTACCAGGGCCAGCGCGGCGTGACCCTGCCCAAGATGTGAAGGCCATCGTGCGCGAACGAACCCCGGATGACCTGCCTGGCTGTCTGGCCGCGCTGCGGGAGGTGCATCTGGCGAGCGGCTATCCGTCGGTGTGGCCTGACGACCCTGCCGGGTTTCTCTGCCCGGACCAGATGGTTCAGGCCTGGGTGGCACTGAACGGGACGACCATCGTGGGCCACGTGATGCTGCGCAGCTTCAACCTGGACCTGGAACCGCCCGGCTGGCTGGAGCCCACCGGTCTGAGTCCGGCGCAGGCGGCGCTGATCTCCCGGCTGTACGTGGTGCCTCAGGCCCGCGGAGAGGGCGTGGCAACGGCGCTGCTCGCCACCGCCGTGCGGCATGCCCAGACCCTGGGGCGGCGGGCCGTGCTGGACGTGGCGGTCACGGCGCACGCGGCGGTCCGGCTCTACGAGCGGCTCGGCTGGCGACGGGCGGCCACCCTGCCGGCCCCCTGGCGCGGTCCGGACGGTCGGGCCCCTGCCATGCATGTGTACGTGGCGCCGGAGCCCAGCCAGATATAGGAAACATCAGGCTGCTGACAACGTGTCTTGAGGTGGGTCAGTGCCGGGCCATCCTGTTTGGCCCCGAGACTGCAGGCATGCCTGACAAAGACGACAAGAACAGCGGCAAGACCAGCCTGCCCGACCAGTACGACCGGACCAGCCAGGAAGTCAAGGAGAGCCACCGGGACGACGCCAGCTTCAAGAGCTCGGAGGACCGGGAGGCCAACGCGCCGCGCAACCAGGACACGCCCGACGACGTGAAGGAAGCCCGGCAGGTTCCCGCCACCAAACAGGGCTGACGCGCCGGGAAGCAGGGCCAGCCGGATGAACGGCTGGCCCTCGCCTATTCCGCCAGGATGTTCTGCAGGTGCGTCAGCGCCCCGGTCCGCTCTGAGCCTTCAATGGCGATCAGGTCAAAGCGGCACGGCAGGTCGTCGCGGCCCCGCTCGCGGCTCAGGTAGCCGAGGGCAGCACGGTGAAGCAGGGCCTGCTTGCGCGGCGTCACGCTTTCCAGCGCGCTCCCATAGCGCCCGCCCCGCCGCTGCCGGACCTCGGTGAACACGATCACCTCGCCGTCCTGCGTGACGAGGTCCAGCTCACCGCCCGGCAGCCGGTAATTGCGCGCCAGCAGGATGTGGCCCTGAGCCTGCAGGTACGCCAGCGCCCGGTCCTCCGCCCCCGCCCCTTTCAGGTCAGCCCTCCAGCCACCCGGCCCAGCCGGTGAAGTCCGGCACGGCCAGCGCCGCGCCCGCCTGCAGCAGCACCTCCGGCCGCTGCGTGGTGGTCAGTGCCACCACCCGGCAGCCGGCGCCAGCTGCGCTCCGGACCCCGTTGACCGCGTCCTCGTGCGCCAGGCAGGTCCGGGGGTCCAGGCCCAGCAGGGCCGCACCCATCTGGTACGGCTGCGGGTCCGGCTTGCCACGCTCGACCATCTCACCCATGATGCGGCCCGCGAAGTACGGCGCGATCTGCAGCGCCTCCATCACGAAGTCGGTGTTGAGCACGTCCGAGCTGGTCACGATGACGGCCGGAATGCTCCGGTCCTGCAGCGCCTTCAGGTACTCCAGCAGCCCCGGCACCGCCACCAGCTGACCGCGCGCCAGCGCCCGGTACTGCTCCTCCTTGGCCACGTGAAACTGCGCGGCAAAGGCCGGGTCCGGGGCCACGCCGGTCAGCCGCTCCATGATCTCCGGGTTGCGGCCGCCGTCCACCTTGGTGTCCAGGTCGTGCTCGCTGAGCTCCAGGCCCAGCAGCGCCCGGGCCTGCTCCTTCCAGGCCTGACGGTGGAAGTGGTTGTTGTCGGTCATCACACCGTCCATATCGAACAGCACGGCGCTGGGCACTCGGTTCATTCGTCCTCCGGTTCGGGGCGCACGCCCAGGTCTGAGAGCAGGCCCTGGTACAGCCGGGCAGCGTCCACCCGCACCTGTTCCAGGCTGGCGTCCTCGCCCCGCTCGTGCGCCACGATCAGCGCGTTGGAGAGCAGCTCGGCGTAGATGGGCCAGCGGACGGCCCGGTCAGTGACCGCGGGCGCTGCCGGCAGCGGGTGGCCCAGCCGCTGCAGCGCCGCCTGGCTGGCGGCCCGTTCCGCCTCCCGGCGGCTGCGGCCCTCGCCGCGTCCCACCTCGCGGCCCTGCAGCTGCACCACGCACAGAAAGTGCGGCTGGTGGCTGGGCCCGCTGGCTGTGGACTCGAAGGTCGGCTCCCCCAGCCCCTCGGCCCGGCAGTGTTCAATCAGGTCGCCCTTGGGGTTCATGCTCGGCCAGCCGGGAGCGGCACAGAGGGCGCGGTCATGCCGTAGCCTCGCAGGTCCGGCTGTCTCCCGGCAAGCCCCCGGCCCTCAGACATCGCGGCGGTCGAAGGCGAACACCGCCATCACCCCGAAGCCCACCGTGTAGATCAGCAGCAGGATCATCGGCTGCACGATGTCGCTGCCCTGACGCAGGAACAGGTCCAGGTGGGTGGTCAGCAGGATCTTCTGGATCGCTTCCGGGAACACCGTCAGCAGCCGCATGATGTTCAGGGTGGCCAGGGTGGCCAGCGCGGCGGCGGTGGTGTTCAGGAACGTGACCCCGAACAGCAGGCTCAGCGCCGACACCGGCAGCATCACCACGGCGGCCAGCAGGTAGCCGCGCAGCACCTGCAGCAGGGCCGCGCCGCTGCTGAGCAGGCCCTGGCCCACGAAGCCGCCCGGCCCCAGCCCGCTGCCCCCGGCAAAGTCGGTGTAGCCGAGCCGCAGCCCGGCCAGCAGGCTGCCGATCAGCAGCACCACCAGCAGCAGCGCCGGGTACAGCAGCGCGGCCAGCAGCTTGGCCAGAATCACCCGGTTGCGGTCCAGCGGGCGCAGCAGCAGCGGCGCCAGGGTGCCCTGCGCCACCTCGGTGCCGATCAGTTCGGCGCAGCTGAGCGCCACGAACAGCGGCAGCACGAACTGCACGGTGGTGATCAGCGCCAGGGCCGGCACCTGAAAGCCGCTCACCAGCGTCAGGCCATAGATCTGCTGCAGCCGCGGCGCCAGCGACCACAGCCACGGCAGCAGCAGGCACACCAGCACCGCCAGACGCACGCTGCGCGCGCCGGACAGCTTGCGGAACTCCAGGGCGAGCAGGGTCAGCATGCGACACCTTTCCGGGCGGCGGGCTGCTCAGGCATGGGCCACCCGCTCGCGGTAGTACTCGTAGAGGTCGAAGTGGTCGGGAGCGGCCTCGTAGACCCGGAAGCCGGACGCGCTCAGCGCCGCGAGCGCGTCCGGCACCCGCTCCTCACCGCCCAGCTCGGCCACCGCGTACGGCGCGCGCGAGCTGGCCCGCTGCACGTACGGCAGCTGCTGAAGCAGCGCGGCGGCGCGGTGACTGTCGTCCACCCGGAAGCGGTAGGCCGCCTGGCGGGTGCGCAGGTCAATGGTGTCCACCAGCCGCGAGGCGGTCAGGATGCCGACGGTATGGGCATAGGTGGCGATCTCGCGCAGGTGGTGGGTGCTCAGGACCACCGCGCAGCCACTGGCCGCCACGCTGGTCACGATGCGGTGAATCAGGTTGATGCCCAGCGGGTCCAGGCCGCTGGTGGGCTCGTCCAGAATCAGCACCTTCGGGTCGGCCAGGATGGCGGCCGCCACGCCCAGCCGCTGCCGCTGCCCCAGCGAGTACTCGGCCACCCGTCGGTCCTCCATGCGGGTCAGTTCCAGCAGCGCCAGCACCTCGCGGATGCGGTCGCGGCCCACCCGCCGGCCGCTGGGCGTCATGGCGGCCAGCCGGGCGTGCAGGGTCAGGTTCTGGGTGCCGGTCAGCTGCGGGTAGAAGCGCGCCGGGGCCTCCACCACCGCGCCCAGGAAGGCGCGGGCGCGCGGGCCGTCGGTGTGGACGTTGCGGCCCATCAGCGACACCCGGCCGCGGGTAGGAAAGGCCAGCCCGGTCAGGCAGCGGATCAGCGTGGTCTTGCCGGCGCCGTTGGGGCCGGTCAGGGCGTAGACCTCGCCGGCGCGCACCGTCATGTTGATGTCGTCCAGAATGGTCTGGTCCCGGAACGCTTTGGTCAACCCACGCACCTCAATGGCGTTCGGTGCGGACACGGCGGCGGCAGTCACGCTCCACAGCGTAGCTCAGTGCTGCGGGGCTTCGTCCCCCGAACTGGGGGGGGCCACACGGTGGAAGGTCTCCTGGATGATGCGCTGCGGAAACTTCCGGATAAAGTCCACCGTGCTGAGCGCCTGGGTGCGGTGACAGGCGATGGCCTGCAGCTTGCGGGTGATGTGGTGCGACACGTCGCGCTGCACGTTCGGTGGCAGGTACTCGGCCAGCAGGTCCGGCTGCTCCGGGGCGGGGCCGGCGTAATACCACAGCTCCGGGCGCTCCCCTTCCGGCAGGCGGTCCCAGGCGGCCTTGACCGCCCGGTGGGTGGTGACGTGGTCCGGGTGACCGTTGCTGCCGTTGGGCGGAAAGGTCAGCAGCGTCTGGGGCCGGTGGCGCTGCAGCGCGGAGAGGGCCACCTCCACCAGCGGCTCGAACGGCTGGTCTTTCAGGTACTTGTCGGGGAAGTTCAGGTGCTCGTGAACCTGCAGCCCCAGCACGTCCAGGCAGGCGCGCAACTCCACCTCCCGCAGGCGGCCCAGCGCTTCCGGGCTGTCGGCGAGGCCCAGGGTGCGTCCCGCCTCGCCGCGCGTGAGGGTCACCAGGCCCACCGTCTCGCCCGCCTGCACGAAATCCATGATGGTGCCGGACGCGCCGTACACCTCGTCGTCCGGGTGGGGAAAGATCATCAGCAGTCGCATGCCGGTCAGCATACGGCCCGCCGTACCGGGTCTTACCGTCGCCTCCGGAGGGCCCGTGTCAGAATGCCGCGTGCCCGCCCTGCCCGAACCTACCCGCCAGCCGTTCTCCGGCCACCTGCAGCGCTGGGCCGGTCAACCACTGGCGCTGCTGCAGGAGGGCGCGGCGCTGGGACCGTTGTTCGGGTTGCACCTGGGCCTGCCGGCCGTGGTGGGCCACTCGCCCGCCTGGAACCGCCGGCTGCTGACCGACCTGGACACCTTCCGCAGCGCCGGCAGTTTCAGCGTGGTGGTCCCGTATCTGGCGGGCGGCATCATCCTGACCGACCAGGGCCACGCCGAGCGGCGCCACGCCCTGAACCCGCCGTTCTCGAAGCGCAGCCTGGAGCTGCTGCGGGCGCGGGTGCGAGGGGCGCTGCGGGCCGAGCCGCTGCCCACCACCCTGGACGCGCTGGCCTGGGCCGACCGGGCCGTGCTGCGGATGCTGAACGCGGCCTACTTCTCGGGCGACTTCGACCCTGAGCTGCTGCACCGCTTTCTGGCCCCGCTGCGCCACCCGTTCCCGGTGCCGGCGCTGCCCAGGCCGCTGCTGTTTGCCCGGTTCGGCCGCGAGCTGCAGCGGCTGGCCCAGATGCGGCTGCTGCACGGCGGAGACGACCTGCTGCACCACCTGGCGCGCTGGCCCGGCGGGGTGCAGGAGACGCGCGTCAGTCTGGCGGCCGGCCACGACACCACCACCCATACGCTGGCGTGGTGCGTGTGGCACCTGGCGCAGCAGCCGCAGTGGGCGCAGCCGGAGACGCTCAGAGCGGTGATCCGTGAGACGCTGCGGCTGTACCCACCCGGCTGGATGGGGAGCCGCCGGCTCAGCCGCGACCTGGAGTACAGCGGCCACCGGCTGCCCCGGGGCGCGCTGGCGCTGTACAGCCCGTACCTGTCGGGCCGCGACCCGGCGCTGTGGGCACACGCCGATACCTTCTGGCCGGAACGCTGGCTGGAGGAAGGTTTCACGCCACCCGCCTGGAGCTACCTGCCGTTCGGGGGCGGCGAGCGCGTCTGCCTGGGCATGCATCTGGCGCAGCTGATGCTGGAGGAGGCGCTGCTGTGGCTGCTGGAGGACGGCCGCACCCCGCGCGCCCTGCACGGCGACCCCACCCCCCGCCCCGGCGTGACGCTCGGCCCGGCCGGGCCGCTGGTGGTGGAACGCGTCTTTAGCTGAAACGTGCCCGGCGGAAGCTCCGGGGCGCTACCACAGAGGGGTGAACTCCTCCGCTTTCTGGCTGCCGCTCACCCTGCTGGCCGTGCTGCTGGCCGGCTGCACGCCCGTGTACAGCCCCGCCACCAGCACCCCGGATACCCAGCTGAGCTGCGCCCAGATCCGCAGTGAGCTGGCCCGCGCCCGCAGCGCCCAGGCCGAGGCCCGCGCCAATCGCACCCTCAGCGCCCAGAACGTGGCCTGGGCAGCCTTCTGGCTGCCCGGCGCCGTAGCGGGCCAGCTCAGCAACGCCCAGGTGCAGCAGGTGGCCACCCAGCGCATCGGGACACTGACCCGGCTCTCAGCCCAGAAAGGCTGCGGCTGATTTCCTACCGTCTGCCGCCCCGCCGGTGCCTAGACTGCCGCACATGGATGACGTACTGATCGTGGGCGCAGGACTCGCCGGGCTGGCCCTGGCCCGTCAGCTGCAGACACAGGGGCAGCGGGTTCAGCTGCTGGACGCTGCGCGGGGCGTGTCGGGGCGCTGCTCCACACGACGGCTGGGGGAGGCGGGCGCGGCCGAGGTGCGGCTGGATCATGGCGCGCGCTACTTCACCGCCCGGCACGACCGCACCCGCGCACTGGTCCAGGATGGCCTGCAGTCCGGCTGGCTGCGCGAGTGGACCCGCAGCGTTCCCAGCTGGGAGGCGGGGCAGATCACCAGCGAACCGGACGGCCACCCGCGCTACGTGCCGCCGCTGGGCATGAACGTGCTGGGCCGGGAGCTGGCAGAGGGATTGAGCGTCCAGACCAGCGCCCGGGTGGAGCAGCTGAGTCACCAGCCGGACGGCTGGCTGGCCCACACCGATGACGGCCGTCACTGGTCGGCCCGGATGCTGGTGCTGAACCTGCCGGCGCATCAGGCGGCCGCGCTCCTGGAGACCGCGGCCCTTCCCCTGGACCTGAGCGCCTTGAGGGCCGTGCGCTTCGATCCGTGCTGGGCGGTGGGCGCACTGCTGGCCCGGGACGTGCCGGGCGCCGACTGGCCGGCGCTGCGGCTGAGCGGCCATCCCAGCCTGGAGTGGATCTGCCGCGAGCACACCAAACGCCCGGCCGGCCACCCGCCGGCCCTGATGCTGCACGCCCGCGCCGACTGGTCACGCGCCCAGCTCGACCTGAACCGCGACCCGGCCGAGCTGCAGAGCGAACTGCTGGAGGCGGCACAGGAAGTGCTGGGCCCGCTGGAGGTGCAGCAGGCGTTCATTCACCGCTGGCGCTCCGCCACGCCGGTGCAGCGCTTTCCGGAACCCTGTGGCTGGCACCCGGAGCACGGGCTCGGCTGGTGCGGCGACTGGTGCACGCCGGACCCGCATGGCCCCCGGGTAGAGGCGGCGCTGCTGAGCGGCTGGGCGCTGGCGGACCGCATGACAGGCTAGAACAGCATCACCTCAACCTCGTCTCCGGCAGCCACCGCCTGACCCTCCGGGACAATCACCAGCGCGCCCGCCTCCGACAGCGAGCGCAGCACCCCGCTGCCCTGCTGGCCGTAATCGCGCACCGTGCCGCCCTCGATGACGCCGCGCCAGTAGGCGGCCCGGTCCGCCAGGGCGCGGAAGGGGGTGGCCGCCCGCAGCCGCAGCGTGAAGGGCAGCTCACCGGTCAGGGCCGGCCGCACGATCACCTGAAACACCACCAGACTGCTGACCGGGTTGCCCGGCAGCCCGAATACTGGCAGGCCGCGCCAGCCGCCCAGCAGCGCCGGGCCGCCCGGCCGCATCCGGACCTTCCAGAAGCTGACCCGGCCGTGTTCCAGCAGCAGGTCGCGCATGAAGTCGTATTTGCCCATGCTCACGCCGCCGCTGGTGATCAGCACGTCGGCGCCGCCCGCCGCCTCGATGCGGGCCGAGAGCACTTCCAGCGAGTCCGGCGCGTGGCCCAGGTCCAGCACCTCGCAGCCGGCCTCATGCAGCATGGCGGCCAGCCCGTGCCGGTTGCTGTCGTAGACCTGACCGGGGGCCAGCGGCTCACCCGGCTCGCGCACCTCGTCACCGGTGGAGAACAGCGCGGCCCGCAGCTGAGCGCGCACCGGCACCAGCGCGTGACCCAGTGAGACCGCCAGGGCCAGCCGCGAAGGGGTCAGCCGTTGCCCGGCCCGCAACACCACCTCTCCGGCCCGGAAGTCTCCCCCTTCCGGCCGCACGTCGCCGGGGCTGGCCGGACGCTGCAGCCACACGGCGTCCAGCCCATCGTCCTGCAACTGCTCCACCGGACAGATCGCGTCGGCGCCGGGGGGGAGCGGCGCGCCGGTGTAGATCCGGACGCAGCAGCCCGTTTCGACGCTTCCACTGAACGGCACCCCCGCCCGCGACTCTCCGACCACCTGTAACCTGACCGGGCGCCCGGGCGCGGCATCCAGCGTGTCGGCCTCACGACAGGCGATGCCATCCAGCGCACTCTCGGTGGCCGATGGGTGGCTGACCAGCGCCGGCAGATCCGCAGCCAGATATCGGCCTGCGGCCTGCTGTACCGGAACCTGCTCGGCTGATCTGACCGGCAACAGGTCCGCCAGCATCTGGCGGGCCTGCTCCACGGTGACGTTCATCGGGAAACTGGGACGCTCTGTCATGAACCCAGCATGGCAGACCCCCCAGACTCTCATAGGGGCAGCCGAGGTGGAGTGGCCCTCACATAAAGCTCACCCAACTGTTACCTACAAAGGATTTCTGAGCGAACGGGTGCTCTTTTGAGATGACTTGGCCAGAACATGAAGGCTGTTGTCATTGCTGAGCCCAAGAGCCATACCTCAGCGTCTACCAAAATCAAGCCCTGACAGCGTGTTCCAGGTGAGTCTTCGGATATTTGAAAAAATTCACAGTCGTCGAGAAGGGAAATAGCAGGCTTTCCTAAGTACTCCCTGAGTTTTATGGCTGGTTTTCGCAGATTTTATGAGAATGGGCTTGTGCATCACCTTGCCTGTTTCATCTACACCGCTCAGACCACCCGCTTAAGCTGCCCCTGATGGAGCCAAAAACAACGTTCAGGGTCGTCCTGTGCCTGGCTTCTGAGGGAGCAATTCATGAAGAAGACTGAACACACCACGGCGAGTGTTTCCTTCCGGCGAGCGCCCCGCGCCGCGACCCTGATCGTCAGCACCCTCCTCGGTCTGGGAGCCGTGGGTCTGGCACAGACCGATACATCCAACACAGCGGCGACGCCGTCCACCGCCACACCAGCCAGCGTGACGCTGACGTCCGGGAGCATCACCATCCCGACCCTGAGCAACGCCACCGTCGTGACGACGGTCCGGACCATTTTGGGCGGCGCCGTCATCTACAGCGGCTCGGTGGCGAACGCGGTGCAGGATACCGTGGCTCAGCTGCAGGCCCAGGGCTTCACGGTGGTGACGGACACCAGCGCCACCACCGGCACAGCCACGGACACGTCCACAGCAACAGATACCACCGATACCTCGGGCACCACCGGCACCGACACCACGGGGACCGACACAACGACGACTGATTCGACGGATACCACCGCCACGGATACGTCCACTGATACGACAGGCACCACCGGGGATACGACAGGCACAACGGATACCTCGACGACCGACACAACCGGAACGACGACCACGGATACGTCCGGCACAACCGACACCTCAACCGCTGGGGCAACGACCACCGACACGGCCACAACGGATACATCCGCTACGACCAGCGCCACAACCACCGATACGACCAGCAGCACAACCGCATCAGCCACCGCGGCACCGACCGCTGTTGACGCATTCGGCACCGTGGTGCTGGAGCGCAACGGCGAACGCATCACGGTCAGCAGTGAGCAGCGGCTGGGCCTGACGGTCGTGCAGGTCAGCCGGGATCCCAGGCAATACGCAGGCGTCTCGACCCAGGCCGCCCCGGCAGACACCACTACCCCAAGTGCGCCAGACACCGCTGCTCCAGCCGATACCACAGCCCCAGCGGACACGACCGCGCCCAGCACCCCGGATGACACCACCACGCCAACCGATACCACAACTCCGGTGGACTCCACGACCCCCAGCGCGCCAGCGGATACGACCACGCCGAGTGCCCCTGGCGATACCACCGCACCCACCACGCCCGGGGACAGCACCACGCCGAGCACGCCTGGCGACACGACGACGCCCAGCGCACCAGCGGACACCACGACCCCCAGCACCCCAACGGATCCCACAACGCCGAGCACGCCGGGTGATACTACGGCTCCGTCCACTCCAACGGATCCCACAACGCCCAGCGCACCGAGCGACGGAACGGCTCCAAGCACGCCGACCGATCCGGCCACGCCCAGCACGCCCTGAAGCAGATGTCATAGCGGAAAGGGGCGCCCAGGTCCGGGCGCCCCTTTCCGCATCTGGTCGTGTCAGGCAGCGACGTCTCGGGTAGACAAATGACAGCGCAGTGAGGCGTTTGCACTTGTGCTTGGCCCGGATCTCTGCATAATGTGGGCACTATGCCTCACGTAATTGTTAGCACCTGCATCGGCGTCAAGGACCAGGCCTGCACCGAGGTGTGCCCGGTCGAATGCATTTATGACGGCGGCGATCAGTTCCTGATTCACCCGGACGAATGCATCGACTGCGGCGCGTGCGTCCCCGCCTGCCCCGTCAGCGCCATCTATCCCGAGGAGGACGTGCCGGCGGGCGAGCAGGACTTCATCGTCAAGAACCGCGCCCACTTCGGCCTCTAATCCAAGGCGACATGCGGCGACCAGGCATCCTGGTCGCCGCATGTTCATTCACCTCGGCAGAAAAAGGGCCACCAGCTGAATGCTGATGGCCCTCGCCTTTCCCGATTACTCGCCCTGCGGCGCGTCCTCGCCCGGCTGAGCGGTTTCCGGCAGCAACTCGCCCGGCTCTGTGGCCTGCTCGCTCTGCTCCGTACCCTGCTCACTCTGCTCGTTGCTGCCCTCGCCGGTCCCTTCAGCGTCGCTGCTCTCCTCGGCGGGCGTCTGGGTCCCTTGCTCGCCGGTAAGCGAGGCGATGGCCTGGGTCAGCGCCTGCTCGCGCACGATGCTGGCGTAGTAGCCGTTCAGGCCGTTCGCCCCCAGCTGGCTGCGCAGCGCCTGGATGGTGGTGTTGTTGGCCTGCGCCAGCGCCGACAGGGCAGCGTTGAACTGCTGGTCCGTGAGGCTGACGCCCTGATCCTCGGCCAGCTGCTCCAGAGCCAGGTCACGACGCACGCGGGTCTCGGCGTTCTTGTTCAGGTCGGCCATGAACTCGTCCAGCTTGTCCTGCTCCTGCATGAACTTCTCGTACTCGGCCCACTGCACGCCCTGACGCGACAGGTCATCCTGGATCTCCTGCAGCATCGCCTCGCGGCGGCGCTGAATCAGGGCCTGCGGCACGTCCACGGTCATGCCCGACACCAGCGCCTGCACGAACTCCTCGCGGCGGGCAGTGTCGCCCTCGCTGGTGGCGCGGCGCTCCAGCTCGGCCTTCAGGTCGGTGCGCAGGCGCTCCAGCGACTCGAAGTTCAGGCTGGCGGCAAAGGCGTCGTCCAGCTCCTGCAGCTGCTTGTGCTTCACGTCCTCGATGCGGACGCGCACGGTGTGCTCCGGGTGCTCGTGGTCGCCGTGGCTGTGGGCCGGCACGGTGATCTCCACCTCGTCGCCCTTGGCCTTGCCCACCAGCGCGTCGCGCACGTGCGGCTCGGCCACGTCCAGGTACACCGGGTAGCTGCCGGCCTCCTGCTCGCCCAGCTCCTGAATGGTGACCATGTCGGTGGCCTCGATGGGCCGCTCGGCCGCCTCGAAGGTGGCGTTGCGCTCACGCAGGTCCTGCAGGGTCTTCTCCAGCACCTCGTCGGTGATCTCGGGGCTGCTGCTGGTCAGCGACACGCTCTTCCAGTCGCCCAGCGTGACCTGCGGGTAGGTCTCGCCGTGGACGGTGAAGTCGAAGGTCTGGCCGTCGCGGATGTCGCCGGGGTGGATGTGCGCGTCCACCAGGCTGAGCTTGAGTTCGCGGGCCGCCTGCGGGTAGTGGATCTCCACCAGCCGGTCGCGCACCTCCTCCTCGATGTAGCCCTTGCGCAGGCGCTGCGCCAGCACGCTCTTGGGCGCCTTGCCCGGACGGAAGCCCGGCACGCGCACGTCGCGGGCCACTGCGGTCCAGACCTGCTGGTAGGCGCGGCTCACCTCACCGGCGGGCACGCTGACCTTGAACTCAACCGAATTGCCTTCCTGCTTGACCAACTCTGCCATGATTTGCTCCCGACTGCTCGCTGACGAGACTGCTGACTTGCCTGGTGCGCTGCCGCTGTTCGGCGGTCAGGCCCATACGAAAAACGGCCCCGAAGGAGGGCCGCTTCACGCTGTTGGTGCGAGGAAAGGGACTTGAACCCTCACATCTTTCGATACCAGATCCTAAGTCTGGTGCGTCTACCAGTTCCGCCATCCCCGCGCCGTTCCTGAGTCCTGGGCGGCTGCCCCGGGTCAGTGTATCCAATTTCGGATGAAAGGCTGTCGAGAACGCTTTCCTGTCAGGCACCCTCAGCCGTTGGACCCGTCCCGGTCAAGTCCCCGGTGTGGTTGTTGTGGGGTGGGTTATGGGATTTGAACCCACGACCTCCGCTTCCACAGAGCGGCGCTCTAACCGACTGAGCTAAACCCACCATAGCTGGCCCCAGCGGGCCTACCCATGTTAGGGGTGGAGCCGCAGGGTGTCAACCTCTGCCGGCTCCCCGGCTCAGGGCTGGCCCGGCTCCGGCGTGAAGCGGTCTGGTGCCGCTGTCCAGCACCCCGTGGGCAGGGGCGTACACCCCGGCTGCCGCATACGCTCCGGGCGGGCATACAGGTACACCCAGGCCTGTCGCATTCCCGCGTCCGTCTCGACCTGCACCTGGACGCGCCGGTACAGCGGCGGGGTCTCGTCGGTGCCCTCCAGCCGGTCCAGCTGTGGGCACACGCTCGCCCACTCCTCCGGCGTGTAGTGCAGCAGCACGCCGTGAACTGGCTCCGCGCCCGGCCGAGCCACCAGGGCCGGGTAGCCTTCCGGCCGCAGGTCCAGCAGCAGATGGTCCGGCAACCGGGCGGCCTCGGCCCTCCGGTACACTCCAGCCACTGCCGAATTTCGCTCGCCCGGCATCAGGGTGCCGTACACAAAGACGCAGGTAGGCACAGTCATCACTTCACTGTAAGGCGGGCTGCCAAAACGGCCACCAGATAGGCACGCCCACACGCTGAGCACATACGCCCCACGTGCGCTGGGCGCATCATAAGGCATGAACGCTGCTCGTGCACTCACGGTCCTGAGCGTGGCCGTCCTGATGTCTGTTTCTGCCCTGGCCCAGACCTCTTCCACCCCCCAGTCGGCGCAACGTGCGCGCCCGGATACCGCCGCCAGTAAGGACCGCAGCACCCCCACCCCCGTCCTCCCGGCCGCCCTGCAGAGCGTGTTTCAGAAGACCCGGCCCGCCTCGCTGGAGCTGCTGGCCTGCCAGAACGTGGTGTGCGCCGAGCCGGACGGCATCGGCAGCGGCGTGCTGATCAGCGCCGACGGCAGCGTCCTGACCGCCTACCACGTGGTGTACGACAGCAAGCTGCTGGTGGCCGTCACCCTCGACAAGAAGCGGTACCCGGTGACGGTGGTCGGCTTCGACGAGGCCCACGATCTGGCGCTGCTCAAGATCAACATTCAGAACGCGCCGTTCGTGCCGCTGGCGGCCCAGCCGCCCAAGGTCGGGCAGCCGGCGCTGGCCATCGGCAATGCGGGCGGCAATTTCCTGCTGCCCAAGAGCGGTCAGCTGCTGGGGCTGGACACCGGCTCGGAGCGCGCCGACTTCCCGTCCGGCACCCTCAAGATGAGCGCTCCGCTGATGCCCGGAGACAGCGGCGGCCCGATTCTGAACAGCGAGGGGCAGCTGATCGGCATCACCAGCTACATCAGCGTGGAAGGCAGCATGCAGCAGCCGAACATCACCAGCTACGCGGTGCCGGTCAGTCAGGGCAGCAGCCTGCTCAGCGACCTGAAGTCCGGCGTGAAGCGTGAGGCCCCGGTGGTGGGTGTGGACGCCAGCGGCCTGCCGGACGGCACGCTGCCGGCCAGCGTGCTTCAGGATCTGGGGCTGGGCAGCACGGTGGGCTTCCTGTTCACCGGTGTGGTGGCCGGCGGCCCCGCCGACAAGGCCGGGCTGCATCCGCTGACGCCCACCGCCTTTGATAAGAACAGGGTGCCCACCCACGCCACCGCCGACGTGATTACGGCGGTGGACGGACAACGGGTCCAGAACTACATCGAGTTCCTGAACGCCGTGCGCGGCCATCAGGTGGGCGAGCGGGTCACGTTGACCGTCATCCGCAACGGCAACAGCACCCCGCTGAAGATCCCTGTGACGCTGGCCCCGCGCACCATCCTGCTCAGCAGCCAGTCGCGCTGACCCCCCGCTCCGTCACGATCAGCTGCACCGGCTGGTCGTGCGGTTCGCTGGGCAATTGCGGCACCAGCAGCGCAGACGGGATGACGCCCACCGTCAGGACGTCCCAGCCGGGCAGCAGCCGGTCATAGAAACCGCCACCATACCCGAGCCGGTAACCACGCTGGTCAAAGGCCAGCCCTGGCAGCAGCACTGCCTGAATCCGTTCCGGAGCCACCTGTGGCGCGTCCCTGGGTGGCTGACGTACGCCGAACCGGCTCTGCTCGGTGGCGGTGTGCCACGGGTGCAGCGTCAGGCGCGGCTCCGGGCGGAACACGGCGCGGGTGGTGTACAGCTCCAGCTGTGGGGCCAGCGCCGACAGGTCCGGCTCACCGGGCAGGGCATGGTAGGCCAGCACCCGACTCAGGCCCCGGTCCTGCAGCAGCGCGGCCAGCTGAGCGTATATCTGTGCCGAGACATCTGGCAGGCCAGCGCGACGTTCCTGCGCCCAGGCCCGCCACATGGCTTTGCTGGCAGAACCATCCGGAACGTTCATGCCCGGCAGCTTAGCGTGGGTGGTCTACCCTGGGGCATGCCCACACGCGAATGGCTGGAACACCGCAACCGGCTGTGGCTGGCCCTGCGACAGGAACCCCCTGGCAGTGCTGAATTCGAACGGCTGCTGGAGGAACTGGCGCGGCTGATCCACTGGGACCGGCCCCGCATCCTGGCGGCGCTGGGTCTAAGCGAGCCCGACACCGCGCCTTAGGCCGAGGGCGCGTCCATCCAGACCGGCTCCGGCTCGATGGTTGGGGCCGGGGCCTTGCCCGCCTCCAGCCCGCTGCTCTGCACCGTCATCAGTGGCGTGAGCGTCATATCGTGATCGCAGAGCATCTGGCAGGACAACCGCGCCGTGCCCAGCAGCTCCTTCTCGCTCAGCTTGTCATGCTCGGCCTGGGTCATGCGCTCCGGCTCGCCGGCGCTGAACTCCACCCGGCAGGTGGTGCAGCGGGCCTGTCCGCCACAGCGGTGCAGCACGTCCACGCCGCCGCGCTCCAGCGCTAGCACCAGCCGCTCCTGAGGGTCCGCCTGAATGTCGCCATATCCGGTCACGGTGAGGGTGGGCATGCCGGGAGTGTAGCGCGGCGCGGCCGCACGGCACGAAAAAACCGCCCTTTCAGGCGGTGAATGAACAGAGTATAGCGTGATATGCACGGCTGATCAAGCCTATTCAGACGGACCGTGAGGTTTCAGCGGGCCGAGACGCACAGGGTGGCGTATGGAGCTCTGACGAGAGGAAGCTGGACTCCCAGCACCTGGACCCCGACCAAACGCATGGAGGGCTCAACTCACCTGGATCAAGGCTGGGTGGCTTTTGCCAGGACCACATGACGTTCCTCCCGGTAAGGCATTCCCCGTGCGGTCACGCGTGCCTCCCATTCCCTCCTGGAGACCGGCTCCTCCATCCATTCGCCGCGGATGCTCCAGTCCTCCCAGGTCGGTGCGTACGCCTGGACCGAGACGTGCCATTCCGCCAGGACACACCACCCGACGGCCAGGAGCCGCTCCTCCACCTGCGGCACATGCAGGCGGGGCCCGACATAGAGAAACCGGGCGTCGGGGGCAGCCAGTTCCGGCAGACGCGGGATGACGCTTGTCGGCCCCCGCCGTGAGACGACCACGTCGAACGGCCCCCGCAGCGGGGCGGGCACTTCTCCCCGACCGTTCCATTCCTGAAAGGTGGCGTGCGGAGCGTTCATTCGGGCCAGGTCCAGCAATTCGGGGACCTGATCGTAGGCCGCCCAGCGCCGAACGCCCGTGCCGAACCGGGCAGCATCCGGGCCATGGCCGCACCCGGCGTCCAGCACCTGCGACTCGGGGCGGAGCACGTTACGCAGCAGCAGGTCAAACATCTGTTCGGGATCGGGCCCCTCCAGCACCCGTTGCCACGGATGGTGGTAGCCGCCGAGTTCGGCAGCGAGGCGGGCATACCACGCCCTGGAATGGGGTGAGGCTGACATCCCCATCACACTACGGTCCTGCTCACCTCAGCCTGTCGAGATGGCCTTCAGGCGTCCTGCAGCCCGCTGAGCTGCCCCTCCCCCGGCGCGTCCAGCAGTTCCCAGCGGTTCACGTCCAGCAGGCCCTGTGGGGTGAGCTTCAGGCTCGGGATGACCGTCAGGCCCAGGAAGCTCAGGGTGGTGATCGGGTACGGCAGCGCGCAACCGAGCCGCTGCAGCGCCGCCGTGATGGCGCTGGCCTGGGCCGCCACATCCTCCGGCCGGCCGTCGGACATCAGGCCAGCGTAGGGCAGCGGCAGGGCCGCAAGCACCTCGCCGTCCTCCACCACCACCGCGCCGCCGCCCAGCCGTTCCAGCGCCCAGCCCGCCTGACGCACCTGCTCCGGCCCGGCCCCGGCCAGGATCACGTGGTGGGCGTCGTGCATCACGCTCAGCGCCACCGCGCCGCGCTCCAGCTGCAGCCCCCGCGCCCAGCAGGCGCTGAACTCGCCGCGTCCGTAGCGGTCGGCCACCACCATCAGCGTGTCACCGCTCCCGGCGGGCAGGTGGTCAGTCACGATCTGATCCGGACGCACCCCGATCACCGGCAGCCCCGGCGGCACCTCGAAGTGGGCGCTGGCCCAGCCGCTGCCCAGCGTGACGCCCCCACCCGGCAGCGCTGGCGTGATGCCGCCGCCCTGGGCCGGCACTCCGGCCACCAGCGTCTCCAGCACCTCGAAGCCGGTCAGGTCCCGCAGCAGCACCAGATCGGCGTGGTACCCGGGCGCCACCGCCCCCAGGTCCGGCAGGCCCCAGTAGTCAGCCGGGTTGCAGGTGATCAGGGCCAGCGCGTCGGCCGGGTGCAGGCCGCCCGCCACGCACGCGCGCATCAGCCGGTCCAGGTGACCCAGCGAGAGCAGTTCATCCACGCCCACGTCGTCGCTGACCAGCATGGCGCGGCGCGGCCGCTCGCGCAGCACCGGCAGCAGGGCCTCCAGGTTGCGCGCCGCCGACCCCTCCCGGACCATCAGCCACAGGCCCGCCCGCAGTCGCTCACGCGCCTCCTCTGGCGTGACCGCCTCGTGGTCACTGTGGATGCCGGCCGCCGCGTAGGCCTGCAGGGCGGGGCCGCTCAGGCCTGCCGCGTGGCCGTCGCGCCGCCCTTCCGCCTCGGCCAGGATCGCCCAGACCTCCGGGTCCAGGCTCAGCACGCCCGGATAGTTCATCATCTCGGCCAGGCCCAGCACGCCCGGGACCTGCAGACCCTCGCGGATGTCCGGCGCCCGCAGGATGGCCCCGCCCTGCTCGAAGCGGCTGGCTGGCACGCAGCTGGGCAGGCTGGCGTAGACGCGCAGGCCACTGCTGCGGCCCGCTTCCAGCATCCAGTGCAGCCCGGCCAGTCCCAGCACGTTCACCACCTCGTGCGGCTCGGCCACCACCGTGGTGGTTCCGCGCGGCAGCACCGCCTCCGCGAAGCGCGCCGGGGTCAGCAGGCTGGACTCGATGTGGATGTGCGCGTCAATGAAGCCGGGCGCCAGATACGCGCCGCGCGCCTCCAGCACCTCGGCCGCGTGGTAGCCCTCCCCCACCGACGCGATCCGCCCGTCCGCCACCGCCACGTCGGCCCGGTAGACCTCGCGGGTCAGCACGTTCACCAGCTGTGCGCCCCGGATCAGCAGGTCCGCGTCCTCCTGCCCCTGCGCCACCCGCACCAACCGCTGCCGCTCCGCCGTGTTCAGCCTGTCCGTGAAGCCCATGCGCGATGCTAGCAGGCCCGGGGGCTATGCTGGACGGCGATGCGCGTGATCATCGGAGCCGGAGAGCAGCGCTGGGACGGCTGGACCGCCACCCAGCGAGACGAGCTGGACCTGACCGACCCGGCCAGCTTCGAACGGTACTTCGGCGCGGGGCAGGCAGATGCGCTGCTGTGCGAGCACGTCTGGGAACACCTGAGCGTGGAGCAGGGCTGGGCGGCGGCGCGGCTATGCTTCCGCTTCCTGCGTCCCGGCGGCCGGCTGCGGGTGGCGGTGCCGGATGGCCTGCACCCGGACCCGGCGTACCAGCAGGTGGTGCAGGTGGGTGGACCCGGCCCGGCCGACCACCCGGCGGCCGACCATCAGGTGCTGTACGACCACCGCAGCTTCGTGCCGCTGTTTGAGCAGGCGGGCTTCCGGGTGCGGCGGCTGGAGTGGTGGGACGAGGCGGGCGTGCTGCACACCCGGCGCTGGGCCATGCAGGACGGGCCTGTGTACCGCTCGGTGCCGCTGGACCACCGCAACGCCCGCTACCGCGAAGGCACCGGCCCGGCCGGCTTCACCAGCCTGATCCTGGACGCCCTGAAGCCGGAATAAACCCCTGCCACCCTGACCGCCGACAGCGACCCCGCTAGACTCGCCGCATGACCCTGCCTGCCCGCGTCCGCATCTCCCGCCTGCCGCTGCCGCCCGCTCACGGTGTCGCGCTGCAGCTCACCCGCCTGTGTCCAGAAGTACCTCTGGCCGACCTGCAGGCGGCGGCGGTGGCGCTGGCCGGGGGCCGGGTGGTGGGCGCCCTGCTGCGTCACGCCGGGCAACTTACCCTGGGGGTGGACCCCGGCTGGCGCGGCAAGGGGCTGGAAGCGGCGCTGCAGCACCACCTGGAGCAAGAGGCGTGAGCAGCGCGGTGCAGGGCGGCGTGTTCAGTCCGGAACGCCGCGCGCTGACGCTCGGCATCATCATCTCGGTGCTGCTGATCGCCTTCGAGAGCCTGGCGGTGGCGACGGTGCTGCCGCAGGTGACGCGCGAACTCAACGGCCTCAGCCTCTACGGCTGGTCATTCAGCGCCTTTTTCGTGGGCTTCATGATCTCCACCGTGGCGCTGGGCGCCTGGGCCGACCGCAGCGGCCCGGCCTGGCCGTACCTGACGGCCACCGTCGCCTTCGGGGCCGGGCTGCTGATCGCGGGGCTGGCCGGGAGCATGCCGGTGTTCATCCTGGGCCGGGCCGTGCAGGGGTTCGGGGGCGGCGCGGTGATCGCCGTGACCTACCTGGCCATCAACCGCGCCTTTCCCGATCAGCTGCGGGCGCGGGTGCTGGCCCTGATGTCGAGCGCCTGGGTGCTGCCGGGCCTGATCGGTCCGGCCGCCGCGAGCGCGCTGGCCGCCGCGCTGTCGTGGCGGGCAGTGTTTCTGGCCCTGCTGCCGCTGCTGCTGCTGGCCGGCCTGCTGACCCTGCCGGCCCTGCTGCAGCTCCCGGCGGCCGGCACCCGCGTGTCCAGGGCCCGGCTGGTGGCGGTGGTACTGGTGGCGGGCGGCGTGGTGCTGCTGCTGACGGCGCTGCAGCGCCCGCTGGCCCAGGCGCTGCCGCTGGGGGCGCTGGGCGCAGCCCTGGCGGTGCCGGGAGTGGCACGGCTGTACGGCTGGGGAACTGCCCGGCTCGCCACGCCGCTCTATGCAGGTTTTGCGGTGCGCTTTCTGCTGACCTTCGGCTTCTTCGGGGCGGAGGCGCTGGTGCCGCTGGGCCTGAACGAACTGCGCGGCCTAACCCTGTTCCAGGCGGGGCTGGCGCTGACCGCCGCCACCCTCGGCTGGTCCACCAGCGCCTTTATCCATTCCCGGCTGGACGAACGCACCGGCGGACAGTACCGCCCGCTGGTGGTGGGCCTGGGCGGCATTGTGATTGCGGTGAGTGTGGCCCTCACCGGTCTGCTGATCCACAGCACCCTGCCGATCCTGCTGGTGGCGCTCAGCTGGGCGCTGGGCGGAGCCGGCATGGGCTTCGTGTTCCAGGCGCACACGCTGGTGGTGCTGCGCGGCTCTCCGGAGGGCCAGGAGGGGCTCATCAGCGGCAACCTGCAGCTGGCCGACATGGTGGGCAGCGCGCTGGGTGCCGGGCTGGGCGGGGCGCTGGTGGCAGGTCTGGGCGTGAGCCGGGGCAGCCTGCTGCACCTGGAACTGGCCGCCCTCGTGCTGTTGGCGGTGGCCGCGGTGGCCCCAAAGCTGAGGGCCGTCCGGAGCGGCTAAATGAACAGCGGCCCGTCAGGCCCCGCCCTCCTCCTCCGCTTCCTCCGGTCCGTCCACCCAGGTCAGCAGGTCGCCCGGCTGACATTGCAGGGCGCGGCACAGCGCGTCCAGCGTTGTGAAGCGCATCGCCCGCGCCTTGCCGGTTTTGAGGATGCTCAGGTTCGCCAGGGTAATGCCCACCCGCTCCGAGAGCTCCGAGAGGGTCATGCGGCGCTCGGCCAGCACCTGATCGAGCGTCACCACGACCGGCATCAGATGGTGAGGGCCTGCTCGTGGCGCAACCGGCGCTCCTCTTCTCGCAGGGCCGCCGCCTGACGCAACACCGTCGCCAGGATGGTCAGCGCCGCCGCAATCACCAGGGGCGTGAGGTTCAGCCCCAGGCCACCCAGCGGATTGAGCGTCAGGACGTTGAACGTCGAGTGCGGGGACACGCTGCTGGCCGGGACCCTGCTCAGGGACTGCCCCAGGGTGGAGAGGGCCTGGGCCTGCGCGTCACGGTTCTGCAGCCAGCCCACCAGCGAACTGACCAGCATCAGGCCCTGCCACACCAGCGCCACCCAGACCGCCAGCCGCAGGTCCCGCAGGTTGGCCGGATCGAAAGGATCGTCCAGCAGACGGTCCACGAGGGCCCGCACCCGGCGCGCGGCCAGGAACCAGAGGCTGGCACCGGCCACAGTCAGGGCCAGCCACATCGGTCTACTCCAGGCGGCCAGGCGACTGGGGGTCATCATTTCCGTGACGTGGAACGCGCGGTGGTTCAGTTCAAGCAGGACGCTGACCGGCACCCGGAGCCGGAGGCCCGCCGAACCGCCTGCCTGCATCGCCTGCACAGACAGCCCCACATCGGCCACCACGAACAGGACCGTGATGAGCAGGCTGAGGGTCAGGATCAGGTGCAGCAGCGTACGGGCAGTCTGTGGACGCAACATGTCAGGTCTCCTTATCGAAGAACGATGTCCATATTTATCGCTTTTCAATAAGAAAACAAGACGTCCCCCAGGACTGGTTCGAGACTTTCCAACTGATCGCTGTTCAGGCGTAGTGCTCTGCGCTTATTTCTGCTGCGCCAGCCGCTCCAGGAACGCCACGCCGAAGCGCACGCCCCAGCCGAAGTCCGCGGTCCGGATGTTCTCGTTGGGGGCGTGGACCCGTCCGCCCACGTTGCCGATGCCCACCGCCACCACCGGCACGTTCAGGTGCTCCACGAACGGGTGCATCGGGCCGCTGCCCCCGGACGACGGATGGACCACCACGTCCTGCCCGGACGCCTCGCGGGCGGCCTCCAGCGCCAGCTGCACAAAGGGGTCGGCCACGTCGCTGCGGGCCGCCTGCTCGTGGGTCTCCAGCTCGATCACCTCAATGTCATGCAGCCCCTGCGCCGCCAGGTGCTCACGCAGCAGGTGCACCACCTGAGCCGGGTCCTGGTCCGGCACCAGCCGGAAGTCCAGCTTCACGAAGCCGCTGGCCGGCAGCACCGTCTTGCTGCCGGTCTCCCCGTAGCCGCCGTGAAACCCGTTCACGTTCAGCGCCGGCTCGAAGTTCATGCGGCGCTGGTACTCCAGGGCATCGGCGTCGCCCAGAAAGCCGCGCACGCCGGCGCTCTGCTGCTGGGCCGGCCGGGCATCCGGCACGCTCCGGATGGCCTCCAGATCGGCGGCGGACGGCGGGCGCACTGTATCGTAGAAGCCAGGGATGGTGACGCGCCCCTGGTCGTCGCGCAGGCTGGCCACGGCCCGGCTCAGCCGGTACAGCGGGTTGTCAATGACGGCGCCCAGGCTGCTGTGCAAGTCGGTCTGGGCCACGGTGCAGCGCAGTTCCAGGCACACGATGCCCTTCAGCCCCAGCGACACCACCGGCTGCCCGGTCTCGCTGACGCTGCCGAATTCCCACCAGCAGACGTCGCCGCGCAGCGCCTCGGCGTGCTCGGCCACGAAGCCCGCCACGCTCGGGCTCCCGATCTCCTCCTCACCCTCGATGATCCACTTGACGCGCAGCGGCAGCTGGCCGCCGTGCCGCTCGCGCACCGCCCGGATGGCGGCCAGCCGGGAAGCCAGCTCCCCCTTGTCGTCGGAGGCGCCGCGCCCGTAGAGCCGCCCGTCGCGCTCGGTCAGGATGAAGGGAGGGCTGTCCCATAGCTCCAGCGGGCTTTCCGGCTGCACGTCGTAGTGGTTGTAAATCAGCAGAGTGCGCTCGCCCTCGCCCGCCTCGGCCAGCAGGATCGGCGCCACCTCACCGGGAAAGCGCTGCACCGTGAAGCCCGCCTCCTCCAGCAGCCGGGTGACGGCATCGGCGGTTTCCGGCAGCATCCGGCCCTGGGCACTCACCGACTCCAGGGCCACCAACTGCGCCAGATCACGTTTGCCCTGTTCGATGTGGGCCGTCAGATCGGTCTCCGAGTGGGTCATGCCGGCCAGCATACCCCCGGGGAGGGAGAACGCTCCTGGGCTTAAGACTCGCTGGAGTCAGGGCCAGTCAGGGCCTCTACCTCCCCTGCGCTCAACCCATCCCGGCTGGGCAGGGGGACCGGGGGAACGGGCCGCTCCTCCAGGTCGGCGGGGGCCGGACCCTGTTCAGCGATGCGGGCGTCATCGTTCGGCTGCTGATCGTCCATGCCGGCACTCAGTCCGCTGATGGTGCTCACCTCGGCCACGTCCGGCTTGTCCTCACGGTTGTTGGTCATGCTTCATGCTGAAGGACGCGGGTCAGCGCGACATGTCCATTTGCCCAAGATGGCCTTGAGGCCGAACCCAACAGCAACAGGCGCCCCCTCAGGAGGCGCCTGCCGGTCATCTGGCCTGCTCAGGCCTCGCTGTAGGTCTTCTCGATCGGCACGCCGACGCTGTTGCCCCACTCGGTCCAGCTGCCGTCGTAGTTCTTGACGCTGGGGTAGCCGAGCAGTTCGCGCAGCACGAACCAGCTGTGGCTGCTGCGCTCGGCAATGCGGCAGTACGCGATCACGTTCTTGTCGCTGGTCACGCCCTCGGCCTCGTAGAGCGCCTTAAGTTCGTCGGCGCTTTTGAAGGTGCCGTCCTCGTTGGTGGCCTTGGCCCAGGGAATGCTGCGGGCACCGGGGATGTGGCCGCCGCGCAGCACACCTTCCTGCGGGTAGTTGGGCATGTGGGTGACCTTGCCGGAGAACTCGTCGGGGCTGCGCACGTCCACCAGCGCGCCCTTGCCGGCCCGCACCGTCTCGATGTGCGCCTTGACCTCGTCGCGGTAGGCCCGCAGTTCCTCGTTGCGCGCCAGGCCCGGGTACGGCTGGCCCGGCTGGGTTTCGGTGGCGTCGGTGGTCAGCTCGCGGCCCTCGGCGCTCCACTTCTGGCGACCACCGTTCATGATCTTGAGGTTCTGCACGCCGTTGTAGGTGAAGAACCAGTAGGCATAGCTGGCCCACCAGTTGCTCTTGTCCCCGTACAGCACGATGGTGTCGCTGCTGCTGACGCCCAGCCGGCCCAGCAGCGCACTCAGCTGCTCGGCGCTGATGAACTCGCGCTCCACCGGGTCCCACAGGTCCAGCTGCCAGTCCACCTTGGCCGCACCCCGGATATGGCCGGTGTCGTACAGCAGGATGTCCTCGTCCACCTCGATCAGCTTGATGCCCGCATCGTTCGCATGCTCCGCGACCCAGTCGGTCGAAACCAGTACATCCTTGGCGTAGTTGGTCATGGTGCCTCCTTTTTGCCTTCTGATTGTACCCGCTGGCGCTCCTTGTTGACCAATCCAATCAACTAGACGTGCGTCACCATGCCCGGCGGGGGTCCGGCGCTACAGTGACCCCATGACCGAGGTTGCGCTGCCCGAGAAACTCCAGAACATCGTGGGGATGTTCAAGTCCGCCCCCAAGCCGCTGCGGCTGCAGGCGCTGCTGGAATACAGCAAGAAGCTGCCGGCCCTGCCGGAGAAGTACGTGGAGCACCCGGAGTTCATGCAGCCGGTGCCCGAGTGCGCCAGCCCCTTCTTTCTGGTGACCGAGCAGGACGCCGGGCACGTTCAGATGTACTTCAAGGTGCCGGAGGAGGCGCCCACCGTGCGCGGGTACGCGGGCATCCTGAGTGAGGGACTGCAGGGCGCCACGCCGGAGCAGATCCTGGCGATTCCCGACGACTTCTACCAGAACATGGGCCTGTCGGAACTGATCACCCCGATGCGGCTGCGCGGCATGGGCGCCATCCTGCACCGGCTGAAGAACCAGGTGCGGCAGGGCGAAGCTCAGGCGTAGGCTGCAGAAGTTCAGGACAAGTGCACCGTCGAATCAGAGGCGGTGCATTTGTCCTGCAGTCCCGTCCACATCAGGAGGAGCAAACGGAGCTGATCAGCCCCGCGGCTCTCCACTCAGGCGGGCTCAGGCGGCCACGGCTCGTCCTGGGGCAGACGCCGAGGCCGGCGCACCCCCCGGCTGCCCAGCCAGCTGCCGCCCAGCGCGAACCACCAGCCGGTGATGCCCGCCTCATGGCCCGGCAGAAACGCCCTCATCACCTCGTTCAGCGCGCCCACCCAGGCCGCCAGCACCCATCCGGCGGTGCGGCTCCCGGTGGCGCGGGCCAGCGTCAGCCCCAGCAGCAGGTAAACGAACGCGTGAATCAGCCAGCCGGGCCACCCGGTCAGCACCGGTCCCGTCGTCTCCAGCCACCACAGCCCGGCCAGCACGCCGAGGCTCAGCAGCCCCCACAGCGGCCTCACCCTTCGCCCTGCGGATGCTCCACCAGCTCCATAAGGGTGCCCTGGCCCCACTTCGGGTGCAGAAACACCACCCGGCTGCCGGCCCGGCCCGGGCGCGGCTCGCGGTTCAGCAGCCGCGCCCCTTCCGCCTCCAGCCGTTCCACTTCCGCTTCCAGCTGCGGCACCCGGAACGCCAGGTGGTGGAGGCCCGGTCCCCGCTGCTCCAGAAAGCGGGCAATCGGGCTGTCCGGCCGCACCGGAGCCAGCAGTTCGATCAGGGTCTCGCCCAGCCGGAAGGCGCGCACCTGCACCCCCTGCGACTCCACCAGTTCATCCGGCCCCTCCGGGTGCAGGCCCAGGGCCAGGTAGGGCGCGCTGCCGGTCTCCAGGTCCGGGGTGGCGATGGCGACGTGATCGAGCGTCTGCATGCTGCTCAGGGTAGCGCTCCAGGCCCGCTTACGGAGCAATCCAGGTTAGGGCGCGCGCCCCCTGTAAGGTGGTGATGAGGTCGGTGGGCTGCCAGTCGCCCCGCTGGAAGCCGAACACCGTGTCGTAACTGGTCACCTTGTTGCCGGACAGCAGGTAGGCCTTGCCGTCCGGCCCGAAGGTCACGTCGCGCAGGTCGGCCGGGTAGGCCGGAACGCCGCGCCGGGTGCCGTCCCAGAGCGTCAGGGCCTGGCTGCTGGCACTGCTGTCCAGCAGCCAGGCGGCCAGCAGCGTGTTGTCGCTGTAGAGCCGGTTGATCACGCCGCTGATGACCGGCGTGGCGGCCAGCGCCCCGCTGGTCGGGTTGACCGCCAGCACGCCCTGGTCGGTGGCGGCATACAGCGTGCCGCCGCGTACCGCCAGGTCGTGGACCGCGGTGGAGAGCGGCGGGTTGGTCACCACCGTGATGCCGGCGCTCGACACGCGCAGCAGCTCGCTGCCGCCCCCGATGGCGGGCCGCGCCACCCAGATGTTCAGGTCCGGCGTGATGGTGAAGCGGGTGTTGGCGCTGTCGGTGGGGGTGGGCGGCGGCAGGGTGGCGGTGTAGTCCAGCAGGCCGTCGCTGCGGTACACCGCCAGCTGTTCGGCCGCGCCGTTGCCGCAGTCCGAGAGGGCCGCCACCCGGTCGCGGGCCGGGCTGATCGCCAGCCGCACGAAACACGGGGTGAAGCCGCTGCCGGGACCGGGCAGCGGCACCGGGTTCTGCAGGGTCAGGCCACGGGTTTCCAGGTGGTCGCGGTAGGCCACCACCACGGTCTTACCGCTGGCCAGCACCTGCAGGTCCAGCGCGCCGGTCACCGGCTGGGCGGCGGCGGAGGTCCCAGGGCCCACCACGCTCCGCAGCTCGTTGCCGTTCTGGTTGACCAGCGCCACCCCCACCGAGACGGTCGGTTCGGTGGTGCCGGTGCAGGCCGAGAGCAGCGAGAGGCTCAGGGCGGCGAGCGCCAGGAATCGGGGAAACATGCTGACATTCAACAGGCTGAGCATGAGGATGGTCAACGGCGCTCAGGGATTCGGCTGCAGCAGCGGCACGCTGGGACCGTTCGGGTCCGCCTCGAACGCGGTGAGGACCGCGCTGCCCGGCAGCCCGATGCCGATGCGGAAGCGCCGGTCCACCGGGTTGAGTTCCACCTGCAACGCCCAGCAGCAGCGGTCCACCGTCAGCAGCACGATCGGCTCCAGCCGGCCCGGCGCCTGCAGCACCCCGTTCTGCCACGTGAGCGTCTGCCGCAGGGTGGTGCTGAGGTACGCGTCGGGGCGGGTCAGCTTGCCCAGCGCCAGCGTCAGGGTCAGCGGCTGGAAGGTCAGCGAGTCGGTGATCTGCTGGGCGGCCGTGCCGGTGCCGCTGCGGGTGCGGGCATAGTAGGCGCCGCCGTTCAGCGAGGCGCGGCTGCCGAAGTTGTAGGTGGCGGCCACGCTGGCGTTGCTCAGCTCCACCAAGTTCTGGTCCAGGCCCGGCAGGCTCACCGTCACCTGGGCACTCAGGCGCTGCCCCGGCCGGGTGGCGCTGACGTTGCCGGTCAGCGCCGGGGTGGTCCAGCCGAGCCGGGTCAGGTCGTAGGGGCCGCCGTAGTTCAGCCGCCAGCTGAGCAGGCTGCCCGCCACATTGGACACGCTGAAGTTCAGGGTGTCGCTGCCGCGGTTGCCGGCCGGCAGCGTCAGGCTGTGGGCGCTGCTGAACACCAGGTCGCGCCAGGTGACGCTGGCCGTGCCGTTCAGGCTGCTCAGCTGGGTGGGCGTCTGCAGGTTGATGGTCTCGCTGGCGCTGAACGCCACCGGGTTCAGCACCGCGTCCTGGGTACTCAGCGCGTTGGCGCGCAGGTTCACGCTGCTCAGCAGGTGCTGCTTGAGGTCGTAGTTCAGCGTCACCCCGAAGGTGTTGCTGCGCGGCCCACCGATGGCGTCGGCGGTAAGTGCCAGCGTGCCGGGCCCGCCCAGCTCGGTGTAGCCGGCCCGCAGCCCCACCACCAGCGGCAGGTTCTGGCCCACCACCGCGTTCACGTCCACGCTTTCCAGCACGGCCCGGAAGAAGTTGGGCTTGAGGTTGAGGCTGAAGCTGACCGGCGCCTTCTGCACGCTCACCCCGATGCTGGCCGCCTGCTGCCGCTGCCGGGGCTGCACGAAGTCGTAGCTCTGCGCGGCGGTCACGGTGGCGCCGGTGGCCGGCGAGACGCTGACGTCGGTGCTGAGCACGCCGCTGGGCGCGCGGCTGTACACCGCGTCGAAGGCGAAGGGGCTGGTGCCCTCCAGCCGCGAGTACACGTACCCGAGCCGCACGGTGTTGCTGACCGAGAAGGTCTGGGTCAGGCTGCCGCCGATGTTCAGGTCCACCACCCGGGCACCGGTCAGGTAGTAGCGGCCAGTGAAGGTGTTGCTGAAGCTGAAGGTGGCGTTCTTCCAGGGGGTGGCGGTGTAGGTGATGACGTGGTTCTCTTCCAGCCGGCTGGTGCTGAAGTTCAGGCCCTGGGCACTGGCGCTGCGGCTCAGCGGGTTGCTGGCGGCCGTGTAGCGGCCCAGCGTGACCCGGAAATCCGCACTCAGCTTGCCCAGCTGGTACGGCTTGGGGTCAATCACCACCTCGGGACGCCGCAGCACGGTGGGCAGCGAGGTGGTGGGGGCCGGGCCCAGCCGGTCCACGTAGTTGGCCTGCAGGTTGACGCCGCCCAGGTCGGCGCTGGCCGTGCCGTTCACGTTGGTCACGCCGCGCTCCGGGTCGTCGGCCGAGCGGCCGATGTCGGCACGGGTGGCCGTCAGCTGATACGTCAGGCCGCTGGCGGTGCTGGCGAGGTTGAGGCTGCCCTTCACGCTGAAGTTCAGGTCGTATTCGTAGCCGGGTTGGGCAGTGTAGACCGTGTTGCCGTCGGCATCGTTGCCGCTCACCAGCGGCCTGGGGCTGGCCAGCCCGTACAGGTCCAGCCGGTCCACGCCCGTCACCGGGGCATAGGCGTGCAGGTCTACCCCGAAGCCCAGCGCGGGCGAGCGGTGCTGGTAGTAGCGCAGCAGGGTGGTGCCCAGCGCGCTGCTGCCCACCACGAACGGCAGGTCGGCGGCCACCGTGAAGCCGTCCACCGCGTCGTTGGCCACGCTCAGGCGCGGCACCCGGCTCTGGTCCTGCAGCGGCAGCACCACCACCGGCAGGTACAGCACCGGGGTGTCGGCCAGCAGCAGGGTGGCGCCGTAGGCCACCAGCCGGTCGCCGGGGTACAGCAGGATGCTGCCGGCGCGGAAGGCGTAGTCGTTGGGGGTACGGCCACAGCGGGCGCAAGGCGTGAAGTAGCCGCTCTGGGCCGTCAGCTGTCCCGGCACCCGCTGCACCTCCGCGCCCCGGATCTCCAGGCTGGCGTCGCTGACCAGCACGTCCTCGCCGGTCAGCGCCTGGCTGCTCAGGTCCACCACCAGGTCGTTGCCGCGCAGCACCTGCCGGCTGCCGTTCTGCTGCGATACGTAGCTGCCGTCGCCGATCAGTGTCAGGGTGCGGGTGGTGCGGTTGTACTCCACCCGGCCCGCCACGATCACGTCGTCATCCACCCGCAGCTCGACCCGGTCGCCACTGATGACCACGATCTCCTGCTCGTCCACCGTCCGCAGTTCCAGTCGATCGGCGGTCACGATGCGGACGGTGCGCGCCTGGGCCGCGCCCAGCACGAGGCCCAGCACGGCGATCCCCAGCACCAGCCAGCGGCGCAGCCGGCCGCTCACAGGCCCGGTGACCGGAGCACCCAGGGGTCCAGCGCGACCACGGGAGGCGCCGCCGGGCGCTCGGCCAGCGGCGCCGGCTGTGCCTCGCGGAACGGCACGCCCGCCGTCAGCAGCCCGCCGGGCCGGGTATCTGCCAGGATGCTGCTGATGCTGGCCCCGGCGTAGTAGAAGCCCATGATCTGCAGGTAGTTCCAGCCCTGGCGGGCCAGCCCCGCCGCGCCGTACTGCGACAGCCCCACCCCGTGCCCTGAGCCGGCTCCCTCGATCACCAGCGGATCGCTGCCGCTGAAATTGACCCGCGACGACCGCGCCCCCAGCGAGCGCACGAAACCGCCCGCGTCGGCACCGGACAGCAGCCGGCTGCCGGCGCTGCCCACCACGTTGATGCCGGTGACCCGGCCCGAGGCACTCAGCTGCGTGATGGTCAGCGACTGCACGCTGCCCACCTGCACGCCATACCGGGCCGCCACCTCCGCCACCCGGCTCAGCGGAACGCTGAGGGTCCAGCGGCTGTTGGGCCCCTGCGACGCCGGGTCCGGCTTGGCGGTCAGGTACGGCTGATCCTGCCCCCAGGCTTCCAGGCTGCTGGCGGTGTAGCCGCCGGAATCGCTGGAGAAGTAGGTACGGGCCGCCGCCCCCGCATACGACACCACCTGCGCCCGGGTGGCCTGCACCGCCTGCGAGGCGCTGGCCGTCTCGCGGGCCACGCCTCCGTACACCTGACAGCTGTCCGTGGCGCACAGGTCGTAGTAGGAGGTGGGGTTGATGCGGGCCGCCGCGTACGTGCGGGCGATCACCGCCTGGGATTTGAGCGCCTCGGTGGGCCAGCTGCTGGGCATCTCGGCCGGGACCACCCCGAGCAGGTACTCCTCCAGGTCCAGCACGTTCACGGCCTTGACCACGCCGCTGACCACCTTGAGCAGCAGGCCGCCCCGGTAGGTGTGCCCATCAATGTCCACCGTGCTGCCCGGGACCGGCGGCAGATACAGGGTATCGCCGCCGGCATCCTGCCCGCCCAGGCTGAGGTGGCTGCCCAGCGCGCCCACGGTCCAGCTGGCATAGCCGGCGGCCCCCTGCGCTACGCTGGGCGTGATGGGCACACGCACCGATACGGCCTTGCCACTGGCCACCAGCACCCGGATGTTGGTGGCGCCCGCTGTGCCGGGGGCCAGCTGCGCCAGCAGACCGGCGGTCAGGAGGATGAGAAAGCTCCGCATTCAGGCGAGTATAAACGCGCCGGGTCGTGACGCTTGTGAGAAGCCCAGCTGGGCGCTGTCCGCTGGCCAGCCGCCCGCCGTCTCTCAGCAGCCCGGAACCGTGTACGCCCACGTGGGCCAGTCGTTCGCGTCACGTGCTTACGACGTGCTGATCGTAGGGGCTGGACGGATGGGCGCGGCGCTGGCATGGCAGCTTCGGCAGCGCGCCCCCCACCTGAGCCTGCTGCTTGCCGAGGAGGGTGGCCTGCCGAACGAGGAAGGTGCGACCATCCTGGCCAGCGGCGTCTGGCACAGCGATGTCCCGGACGAGCAGCGCGAGCGGGCCGAGCGGACCCGCGCCCTGCTGGGCGAACGCCTGCAGCCGTGTGGTGTGCTGACCCTGAGCGAGCAGGGCGGTGTGCCGCCGTCCGTTCCCTACCCCGCTTCCCTGGCCGACGCCGCCGTGTTGCCCGGCCTTCGACTGGACCCGCGCGGCGGCGTCTACAGTCCGGCCAGCGTGACCCTGGACGCAGGCCAGCAGGCGGTGAGGCTGGGCGCCGACCTGATGCTGAACGTGCGCTGTGAGCTGCGCGGTGGCGGCCAGGTGGCCCTGCACCGCCTGAGCGTCACCAACACGCATCAGGTGGTGGTGGACCACACGGTCACGGTCACGGCCGCCCAGGTGGTGATTGCGTCGGGCGCGGCCGGCCCGCACCTGATCGAGAACGGTCTGGGGCAGCCGACCCGGCACCGACAGGCCTACCGCCAGCTGCCGCGCCTGAACGTGCCGAGCGGCCCAGACAGCCCGGTGGTGCGCGCCTGCGGCTTCGTGCTGCGTCCGCACAGCGGCGGCTATGTGGTGACGCCGCCCATTCTGCATCCGGACCCGTGGGGGTATCAGCCGGTGGGCGGCCGGCTGGCGGGGGTACCGGTGGGCCTGCGCCGCGAGGTGGTGGACAGCCTGCTGCCCCACCTGGAGGCGCTGCCGGCGCTGGCCAGCGAGGCGCTGGTGGTGGGCCGCAGCAGCGCCGACATTCCCGGCGCGTGGCTGGCCCTGCCGGAAGGTGGGTGGCCGCGCTGGGACCGGCTTGACGAGCAGCACGTGCTGCTGCTGGGCGGCCCGCACGCCGACCTGACCGGCCTGGCCGTCGCGGAGGAGCTGGCGGAGGCACTGGCCCAGGGGTAATTTCCGGAGGCGCTCGGCCTCCAGCTGACGGAAGGCAACCCGCGGCCGGCCGACCATCATCCGTACAGCGAAGTCGTCTCTCCAGCAGCGCTTCCGCAACCCCGCCGTTGCCGGCCTGATCGCCAAGCTGATGATTCATCTGGCGGGCGGGGTAGGACAGCTGGGG
>NZ_CP158299.1:2705000-2840000 GCF_040256395.1 Deinococcus sonorensis KR-87
CACGCCCATCGAGCGCGACAGCGGCACCGGCAACGGCAGGGTCATCAGGCCGCCGGGCAGCGGCGACACGGCCAGTCCCGGCTGGATGGCGATGCCGACTCCGTGCGCGACCATCGAATAGATGACGTCGTCCTCAGCGATCTCCATGACCATGCCCGGCACCACCCCATGCTGCTGCAGGTGCCGCATCACCAGCCGGTGGCAGGAGTCAGTGGCGGGCGGCAGCAGCAGCGTCTGGCCCTCAAGATCTGTCCACGAGAGCGGCTGCGCACCGTTCTGAACCGGCTGGACTGCCACGTATTCGTCCTGCGCCAGCGGGTAGACCAGCAGGGCGGTGTCTTCCGCGACGCTCATCAAGCCCACGTCGGCCTGACCCGAGAGGATCAGGCGCTGCCCGCCCTCACTGTCCATCTGGGCGTTCAGGACCCGCACGTTCAGGCCGGGATGCTGCCGGTGAAGCGCGGCCAGCACCGGGGGCAGCACATGCACGCCCAGGCTGCGGTATGCCGCGACCGTCAGGGTCCCGCTGAGTGCCGAGCCGGTCTGCAGGCTGATCGAGAGGTCCTCGCTGGCCTGCACTGCCCGCACGGCGTGCGCCAGCGCCTGTTCCCCCGCGCCAGTCAGGGTAGCGCCGCCCGCGCCGCGCCGGAACAGCTGGACCCCCAGGGTGCGTTCCAGGCTGGCCACCCCCTCGCTGAGGGTGCTCTGGGACATGCCCAGTTCGGCCGCCGCTTCGCTGAACGCGCCCGCCTGGGCCACCGCCACAAACACGCGCAGCTGAGCCAGGGTGGGCCGGACCGGGGATGTGCGGGTCGTCATACGCCAGTGTACTGCCCCCCGCCGCTACACCCATCGGGAAGTCCGATGCCGGGTCGTGGCCCTCCCAGCCGCGCCCGATGGCGTGCAGAACACAGGAGGCGCAGCATGAAGCGCAGGAGGCATGACCATGACGATCTACACTTCCCGTCCGGCAGCCGCGCATCTGCCCCACCCGCAGCAGCAGGAAGTTCAGTTGACCAGTGAGCTGTACGGAAGCCATGTGGTGGAGGTGGTGGTGTCTGGACAGGCCGGCCCGCTGCAGTTGGACGGCTGGCGGCTGCGGCTGTGGCCCCAGGCCCGCCTGGGCGACGCGACCCTGGAACTGCAGGCCGAGGCCGGCCGCGGCACGCCGGACCTGCCGGCCCTGCTATGCGACCTGCAGCGTCTGGGTTACACCCCGCTGGGGCCGCTCCGCTCTAGGATCTCCAGGCCATAGAGTTCCAAGAAGCGCTGGGTGCGCTGGGTCAGCGTCGGGAGCGGAGACACCTCGCCGCACACCCAGTCCGGGCGGTAGTTGCGGCAGACCTGGGGCCGTTCGTGATACTGGCGGCACAGGCACCCCACCCCCGGCTGCTCCGGTGCCAGATGGACACACGGCACGCCCAGCGGCTTGGCCAGCGCGGCAATGTCCGGAGCGCTGCAACACGCCCCGCAGGCACTGCACTCCCGCCGCCAGGCGCTGCGCGGCGCCTGGTCCGGCGGCGCGATGAACAGATCAGGCATCAGCTGCCGAACGCCTGGGCGCAGAAGGTGCCCTGGGCCGAGGTGGTGACGCCGCCCTGGGGGAAGAAGGTCAGGCCGCTGAGCTGCTGCAGCTGATCCACCGTGGTGGCGTAGCGGCTCAGCCCGCTGCGCGACACCGCCTTATTCGGCACCAGCCACGCGCGCGCCTCGTTGCCGGACACCACGATCTTGTAGACCGACGACGGCACTGCCACCTTGTCCGGGCCGATGGCGCGCGTGCGGCCCTGAAATACCGGGCCGGTCAGCACGTATACCCCGTTCTGCTGGCGGGCACAGCTGCGGGCAGCCGCCTCCAGCGAGGCCCACAGGCCCCGGTTGAGGGTGCTGTTCTGCGGCACCATGTTCGAGAGATAGAACGACTCGGTCATGGATGTTTCTGAGCTGCTGAAGTCGGCGGCGGGCGCCATGTGCCCACGGTCCAGGCCGCTGCCCTGGTAGTCGCTCAGCTCGGCCCGCTGCCCGGCCGGCAGCTCCGGGTCCGGCTGAAACGCGTCGTTGCGCTCCACATCGCCCTGGAATTCGTCGGGACGCAGGTATTCGCCCACCACCAGCGGCACCTTGCGGGCCGGGTCGTAGAGGCTGACATATTCCACCCGGCACAGCACGCGCACGCCCGCCACGCTGCTGGTGGGCTGCCCGGCGCGGAACTCATCCTGGCAGGCATCGGTGCGGCCCCCGCCGCCTCCACCCTGGCGCGACTGAAAATAGCCCACCACCGCGACGAGAATGACCACCAGCAGGGAGATGAGGTTGCGGAGCTGGCGCGAGTTCATGCCCCCAATCTAGCGGGAATCCAGCGTGGCCGGGGCACCCAGCCGCAGCTCGAAACACAGGCTGCCCTCCACGCCCGCGTAATACCCGTAGTTGGGAATCCGGACGAACCCGGCCCGCTGGTACAGCCGGATCGCCTCCACCTGCAGCACCCCGGTCTCCAGCACCAGGCGGGCATAGCCGAGGGCCCGACCGGCGTCCAGCAGCCGCTCAAGCAGCGCCCAGGCCAGCCCCTGCCCTCGCACCTCGGGCCGGGTGTACATCCGCTTGAGTTCGGCCGTCGTGGCGTCCCAGCGCTTGAGGGCGCCACAGGCCAGCAGATCGCCGTTCTGCTCGGCGGCCAGCAGCAGTGAGCCGTCTCCCAGCAGCACCGCCGGGTCAAAGGGCTCGGTGATGTTGTCCTGATACATCCCTCGCAGTTCCTGCTGCTGGGCGTTCATCAGGAACACGGCGCGGGGGTCGCTGGGCTGGACAGCAACGATCGTGGGGGCCGTCGTCATGGTCCGATGCTAGAAGAACGGCCCGGTCGGCCACAAGGCCAAACCGGGCCGGCCACAACCGTCCTCAGGCGATCTGACGGGTCAGCAGCTTGCGGAGCTTGTCGGTGTCCTCGTGGAACTGCCGGATGCCCTCGGCCAGCTTGTCGTTGGCCATCGGGTTGGCGGCCAGCGCCCAGCGGAAGTCGGCCTCGGTCAGCGGGGCCTCGGTCTCGCTGCCGGCCTCCGGGGTCAGCACCCGCTCCAGCTTGCCCTCGTCGGCCGCCAGCTCCGCGAGCAGCTGCGGGCTGACGGTCAGGCGGTCACAGCCGGCCAGCGCCTCCACCTGCGCCGCGCTGCGGAACGAGGCGCCCATCACCACCGTGTCGTAGCCGTGGGCCTTGAAGTGCCGGTAGATGGTCCGCACCGACTGAATGCCGGGGTCCTGATCCACCGCGAAGCCCTCCACGCCCTGAGACTTCTTGTACCAGTCGGTGATGCGGCCCACGAACGGCGAGATCAGGTAGACGCCGGCCTGCGCGCACGCGATGGCCTGCTCCAGGCTGAAGATCAGCGTGAGGTTGCAGCGGATGCCGTCCTCCTTCAGCGCCCGCGCCGCCTGGATGCCCTCCCAGGTGGCCGCCACCTTGATCAGGATGCGGTCGCGGCTGATGCCGTCCTGCTCGTAGAGCTCGATCAGGTGGCGGGCCTTGGCGATCATCTTGTCGGTGTCGAACGACAGCCGGGCGTCCACCTCGGTGCTGACGTATCCGGGCACGATGCGCGTCAGCTCGCCCCCGATCCGCACCGTCAACCGGTCGATCAGGGTGTCGATGTCGCCGCCCGCCTGATCCACCTCACGCTGGGTGTCGCTCAGCAGCTGGGCATAGCCGGTCAGCTGAGCGGCCTTCAGGATCAGCGAGGGGTTGGTGGTGCAGTCCTGCGGCTGATACTTGCGGATCGCCTCGATGTCTCCGGTATCGGCCACCACCACCGACATCGCCTTCAGCTGTTCAAGCTTGTTCATGCGCTCCTCCTTCTGTGCGGCCTGAACGGCCGCTTCAACCCTGTCAGCGTAGCACCGGCACTCAGGGTCACACGTGACGGCGGCATGCTTCTGAAGCGGTCATCTGGCGCTCACCTGAACTGGAGGCAGCCGGGCCGCCCCACATGGGAACGGCCCGGCTGCCCTGGGACTTCCCTGCGCTTTACGGCAGCGGGAAGCGGCGGGCGAAGGCGTGAACCTCATCCTTCACCGCTTCGCCCTTGAGCGCCCGGTCAATCAGCCCGGCGATCACCGGCATGTCGCTTTCCACCATGCCGCGGGTGGTGACGGCCGGCGTGCCGATGCGGATGCCGCCCCCGTGCATCAGCTTCTCGGTGTCGTAGGGCAGGGTGCTCTTGGAGATGGTGATGTGGTTGGCGTCCAGCAGACGGGTGGCCTTGCTGCCGTTGAGGCCCTGAGGCCGCAGGTCCACGATAAACAGGTGGTTGTCGGTGCCGCCCGACACGATGCGGTACCCGAGGTTCTGCATGGCCGACGCGAAGGCCTGGGCGTTGCGAATCACCTGGGCCGCGTACTCGCGGAACTCGGGCCGCAGCGCTTCCCCGAACGCCACCGCCTTGGCCGCGATCACGTGCTCCAGCGGCCCGCCCTGGTAGCCGGGGAACACGGCCCGGTCGATCTTGGTGGCGATCTCGGCGTCGTTGGTCAGGATGATGCCGCCGCGCGGGCCACGCAGGGTCTTGTGGGTGGTGCTGGCGACCACGTGGGCGTGCGGCAGCGCGTTGGGGTGCTGCCCGGCCGCGATCAGGCCGGCGATGTGCGCCACGTCCGCGAACAGCAGGGCGCCCACCTCGTCCGCGATTTCCCGGAACGCGGCGAAGTCGATAATGCGGCTGTAGGCGCTGGCGCCGGCAATGATCATCTTCGGCTGGTGCTCGCGCGCCAGTTGACGCACCACGTCCATGTCGATCAGCTCGGTGTCGGGGTTGACCTTATAGCCCACCACCGAGTACCGCAGTCCGCTGAAGTTGGCCGGGTTGCCGTGCGTCAGGTGGCCTCCGTGCGACAGGTCCATGCCCAGCACCACGTCGCCCGGCTGGATCAGCGCGTTGTAGACGGCCAGGTTGGCACTCGACCCGCTGTGCGGCTGCACGTTGGCATACTCGGCCTGGAACAGCTGTTTGACGCGCTCGATGGCGAGGCGTTCCACCTCGTCCACCACCTCGCAGCCGCCGTACCAGCGCTTGCCGGGGTAGCCCTCGGCGTACTTGTTGGTCAGCACGCTGCCCTGGGCCTCGCGCACCGCGGCACTCGTGAAGTTCTCGGAGGCGATCAGCTCCAGGCCGCTCAGCTGACGCTCCTGCTCCTGCTGGATCAGGTCGAAGACCGCCGTGTCACGGTCTGGGGTCTGGGCCGTCTGGGTCTGGGTTGCAGTCATGACCCCAGGGTAACACCCGGCCCGGAGCGCCGCTGAGGTGCGGACTACGCAACGTGTCCGCCGGCTGGCCGAGGCGCCCCCGGCCCACTAGAATGCCCGGGTGAGCGGAGCGGGAGCAGGCAGGTCAGGAGGCAGGCGGGTCGCATGGACCCGGCTGGGCAAGCTGCTGCTGGACGTGCTGATCACCTTCGTGCTGCCGTACGCGCTGCTCAATCCTCAGCCGTTCCACCTGCCGGACCTGTCGCACCGACTCGGCACCTACGGCGTGTACGTGCTGGCCGGCATCCTGCCGACCCTCTACATCGTGTGGGACACCCTGCGCCACCGGGTGCTGAATCCGTTTGCCCTGTTCCTGCTGGCGGGCGCGCTGAGCGGCGCAGTCGTCAGCTTCCTGCGCCTGGACGGGGTGGCGTTCGCGCTGAAAGACGCGCTGCATTCGGGCCTGCTGATGCTGGTGTGCCTGATCTCGCTGGCAGCGCGGCGCCCGCTGTTCGAGTTCCTCTTCTACGGAGTGGTGGCCCCGGAAACTCCGGAGCGGTCGCACCTGCTGGGGCGGGCGCTGGCGCAGCCGGCCGTGTACCGGGCGCTGGCCGGAGCCACCGTACTGGTGGCCCTGAAGGCGCTGCTGCTGGGGCTGGCCAGCTACGTGGTGGCGATCCGGCTGGTGACGCTGCCGTTCGGGGTGCCGGGCTTCAACGCCCAGGTGGCAACCGCCCACGCCATCACCTTCCCGCTGGCCCTGCTGCTGGACGCCCTGTTCTACGGCTGGGCCGCGTGGCTGACCCTGCAGGCCACCCGCCGCCTGACCGGCGGTCGGGCGTGGCCGTGGCAGGAGGGGTTCTGGAGCGAGCTCTCCAGCCTGGACCACCCGCCCGCTGCTGCGCCAGCCGGTCAGGCGGAAACCTGAGCAGCGGCCACGTGCCGGCATGCGCTATACTCCCCAGGCTAACCCGCGCCCGCACGAGCGGGGCGGAAGGGAGAGTGCCAATGCAGGACCTGCTGGAAAGATTGGCGTCGCTCCGGGAGTATCTTTGACATTCCCGCCAAGACGCGCCGCCTGAACGAACTGGATCACACCCTCTCAGATCCGGGCCTCTGGAACGATCCGGACCGCGCCCGCAAGGTCAACCAGGAAGCCACCAGCCTGCGGCGGGTGGTGGAAAGCTACACCCGCCTGCAGTCCGAGGCCGACGGCCTGAACGAAATGATGGAGATGGCCGACGCGGACGAGCGCGCCATGCTGCAGGACGAGCAGGAGACGCTGCGCGCCCAGGTGGACAACCTCTACCGCGAGACGCTGTTCACCATGAAGCATGCCGACGAGGCCGCCATCGTGAAGGTGAAGAGCGGCGCGGGTGGCACCGAGAGCATGGACTGGGCCGGGATGCTGCAGCGCATGTACATGCGCTGGGCCGAGCGGCGCGGCTACAAGGTCGAACTGCTGGACCAGCAGGACGGCGATCAGGCGGGCATCGTGGGGGCGGAATTCATCATCCGGGGCGAGCGCGCCTTCGGCATGATGGCCCCGGAACACGGCGTCCACCGGCTGGTGCGGGTCTCGCCGTTCGACAGCAACAACCGCCGCCACACCAGCTTCGCCAGCGTGGACGTGGTGCCGGAGGTGCCGGAGGAGGAGATCAACATCCACATTCCGGACAGCGACCTGCGCCGCGACGTGTTCCGTTCGCAGGGCGCGGGTGGTCAGGGCGTCAACACCACCGACAGCGCGGTGCGCCTGACCCACCTGCCGACCGGCATCGCGGTGGCCTCCCAGGTCACGCGCAGCCAGATCAAGAACCACGAGATCGCGCTGCAGATCCTGAAGCAGCGGCTCTACGACATCGAGATGCGCAAGCGCGAGGCTGAGGAACTGGCGGCGCGCGGCGAGCAGAAGAAGATCGAGTGGGGCAACCAGATCCGCAGCTACGTGCTGGACAAGCAGTACGTCAAGGACCACCGCACCGGCGTGATGCGCCACGACTCGTCCAACATCCTGGACGGCGACCTGGACGAGTTCATGTGGGCCGGGCTGGAGTGGATGGCCGGCAAGCGCAGCGCCGAGGAACTGGTCGAGGACGAGTAAGGGGCCGGAACAGGTGGGCCCTCCAGCCCGCCACCGTGAGCGGACAGCTCGAAATTGCCCGATTGATACGCTACTGTTAAAGGCTGAGTGCGCCGGGGACAGTCCCATGGGTGCAGAGGGAGACTCCAGCATGGCTGAAAAAGATATTGACAAGTTGCTTTCCTTGACCGACAGCAAGTATCGCCTGTCGGTGGTGGTGGCGAAGCGTGCAGTGCAGCTGCGTTCCGGCGCGCCGAGCGTGCTGAGCAGCGACGTCCGGGCCAAGACCCGCAACCTCGTGACCCAGTCGATGCGCGAGCTGGCGACCGGCAAGCTGAAGGTCGGGCAGGACATGATGGACGAGGACCGGTTCCAGCAGGACTACCAGCGTCAGCGTCAGGCCCAGCTGCAGGCGCAGCTGAACGCCGAGCGCGACCGCGAGCGCGACTGACACCCAACGCTGTTCACAGGGCGCCTCCGGGCGCCTTTTTTATTGCCGCTCTCCTGAGCCTGCCCAGGCACTATTCTGCCTGCACCATGACCATTCCTTCTGTCCAGACGGCCCTGGTGATCGTGGGGGGCAGCATGGCGGCCGTGAAAGCGCCGTCCGCGCTGCGCCGCCTGCGTGAGGCCGGCGTTCAGACCCGCGTGATCGCCACCGGGGCCGCCCTGCAGTTTGTGACGCCGCTGAGTCTGGCGACCGCCGCCGACCACGAGCCGGCCACCGACCAGAGCTGGTTCGCCGCGCAGCCGCAGGCGCAGCACCTGACGCTGGCCCGCTGCGACGTGGCGGTGGTGGTGGGCGCCAGCGCCGATCTGCTGGCCCGCGCCGCGCATGGCCGGGCCGACGACCTGGCCAGCGCCACCCTGCTGAGCGTCCGGGCGCCGGTGCTGTGGGTGCCGGCCATGAATCAGGCGATGTGGACCCACCCGGCGGTGCAGGCGAATGTGGAACGGCTGCGCGGCTGGGGCCACCACTTCCTGGGGCCGGTGTACGGCGCGTTCGGCAGCAGCGGCGAGGGAATGGGGCTGGGCCGGATGGCCGAACCGGAGCAGATCGCGGAGGAAGTCACGCGCCTGCTCCGCCCGCTGCAGGACCTGGCGGGCCTGCGGGTGGTGGTGTCGGCCGGACCGACCCGCGAGTACCTGGACCCGGTGCGCTTCATCAGCAACCCCAGCAGCGGCAAGATGGGCTTCGCGGTGGCCGAGGCGGCGCGCGACCGGGGCGCGCAGGTCACGCTGGTGAGTGGGCCGGTCACGCTGCCGGACCCGCATGGCCTGAGTACCGTGCACATCGGCAGCGCCCTGGAACTGCGGGACGCCGTGCTGGAGGCCGCCCAGCAGGCAGATCTGGTGATCATGACCGCCGCCGTGGCCGATTACCGGGCTGCCCAGCCCTCCGGAGAGAAGCAGGCGAAGGTGGCGGGCGAGGTGAGCATTCAGCTGACGCCCAATCCGGACATCCTGGCGGAACTCGGGCAGCACAAGGGAGGCCGGGTGCTGGTGGGCTTCGCCATGGAAACCCACGCGGGGGTGGAGCGGGCGGCGGCCAAGGCGCAGCGCAAGAACGCCGACTTCATCCTGCTGAACTACCCGACCCAGGAGGGGACCGCCTTTGGCGGCGACGACAATCAGGTGACGCTGGTTCGCCCGGACGGCGGGCACGAGGCATGGCCGCGCCTGAGCAAGCGGGAAGTGGCCGAGCGGCTCCTGACCGAGGCGCTGAGGGTTCATGCCGAGCGTCACCCGGACCGCCTGTCCGCCGCACCGAGCTAGGGGCTGCTGCCGGGCTCGTTTGCATACTCAGCATAACTATGCATAATGAGTGCCTATGCTCAGCAAGGAACAGCGACAGAAGCGAATTCAGGAGATCATCGCTTCGGAAAGCATCGCCACGCAGGCCGAACTGGTGTCCCGGCTTCAGTCCGACGGCGTTCAGGTCACGCAGGCGACGGTCAGCCGCGACATCAACGAACTGCGGCTGGTGCGGCTGCCGGTCGGGAAGGGCCGGCACCGCTACTCGCTGGCGCAGGTCAGCACCCACGACAACGTACAGATCGAGCTGGAACGGCTGTTCCAGAACTTTGTCTCGGACGTGGACCGGGGTGAGAACGTGCTGGTGATCCGCACGTCCGAGGGCCACGCTTCAGGGGTGGCGCTGCTGCTCGACCGTCTGCGCCGCGACGACATCGTGGGGACCATCGCGGGCGAGGACACCATCTTCGTGGTGGCTCGCACCGTAGACGAGGGCGAGAACATCATGGAGGAATTCCATTCGATGATGCTCGGCTAAATGAAGTGACGCGAGGGGCGGCCATGCGCGGGCCGCCCCTCCTGTTATTTGTCCTGCCCCAGTGCAAAGCCCCTGGAGAACTGCTCCTGCAGCACCGTGAACACCACCAGCGGCGGCACCACCGTGACGATCGCTCCGGCCATCACCGCGCCCCAGTCTGTCTGGCCGCCCACGTCAATCAGGCGGCGCAGCCCCACCTGGACCACCTGCTTGTCGTCCGACTGCATGATGACCAGCGGCCACAGGTACTGGTCCCAGACGTACACGAACTGAATGACCGCCATGGCCCCGATGGTGTTCCAGCTCATCGGCACCAGCACGCGGGTCAGGAAGGTCAGCGGCCCCGCGCCATCCATCCGGGCGGCGTCCGCCAGACTATGCGGGATGTTCATGAAGTGCTGCCGGAACAGAAATACTCCGGTGGCCGAGGCCAGGAACGGCACGATGATGGCCGCGGAACTGTCGGCCCATTTGAAGGTCCCGGACACCAGATCAAACAGCGCGATGATCAGCAGTTCGGTGGGCAGCATCAGCGTGAACAGCACCAGCGCGAAGACCAGACCCTTGAGCGGAAAGCGGAAGTACACGAAGGCCAGCGCCGCCAGCACCGACAGCACCGTCTTGCCGAAGGTGACGGTGACCGTCACCAGCAGGCTGTTGAGCATGTAGCGGCCCAGCCCGGCGCTGGTCCAGACGCTGCCCAGGTTCTGGAAGAAGGCGGTGCCGGGCAGCAGGCTGGGCCCCACCACCTGCTGTCCCGCCTGGGTGGCCTTGATCAGCGCGAACAGCAGCGGGGAGGCGATCAGCAGGGCCGCCACACTCAGGATCAGGTGCACCGGCCACGCCTTACGCGCCATAGTGCACCCGCCGGTTGCCATAGCGGAACTGCAGCAGCGTGATGACCCCCACCAGCAGCAGCATCAGCACCGCCTGGGTGGCGGCAGCGCCGGTGCGGAAGTTGCGGAAGCCGTCCTCGTACAGCTGGTAGATCAGGAAGGTGGTGATGCCCGCCCTGCCGTAGAAGGGGCCGCCGCGCGTCAGGATGTCCACCAGCCCGAAGCTGTCGAACAGCGCCGAGACGATGTTGGTGAACACCAGAAAGAAGGTCATGGGCGACAGCAGCGGAAACACCACCTGCCAGAAGCTCTGCCACGGGCTGGCCCCGTCGATCTGGGCCGCTTCGGTCACCTCGCCCGGCACGTTCTGGATGGCCGCCAGATAGAACACCACGTTGTAGCCCACCCCCTTCCAGATGGCCGCCAGCGTGACCAGCGAGAAGGCCATTAGCGGGCTGTCCAGCCAGCGTGGCCTCACGCCGATGGTGCTGCCCAGCAGGGTGTTGACCAGCCCGATCTCCGGGTTGAACAGGAACAGCCAGATGGTCCCGGCGATGGCCGGGCTCAGGGCGTACGGGTAGATCAGCAGCAGGCGGTACACCCGCGCGCCCCGGATGGGGCGGCTCGCCAGCCACGCCAGGCCCAGCGCCAGCAGCAGCCCCAGCACCGTCACCAGCCCCACGAAGATCAGTGTCTGGACCGTGACCTGCCGGTAGACCGGGCTGGTGAGCAGGTCCGCGAACTGCCGCAGGCCCACGAACTGCTCGTTGCCCAGGATGATGTTGGCACGGTACAGGCTCAGGCGCAGGGTGCGCAGCGCTGGGTAATATAGAAACACCGCCAGAATTGCCAGGGTGGGCGCCAGGAACAGCCACGGCAGCCCCACGCCCCGGAAGGTGGCGTGCTCGTCCGCGGCGTGCGGTACAGCTGGCCGCGCCGCCTGTCCGGCGCGCCAGCGCGTCCAGAACCCCAGCGGGCGGGATGAACGGGTGAGTCTCAAGGGTGCTCCTCCTGTCACGGCGGCTGCCCCCCGGTACCGCAGGGGGCAGCCGCCGGTGCGGCGCTCTGTGGGTCAGGCGGGACGCGCGCCGCTTCCGCTCACTTGAAGTTCTGGTTGTACTCGGCCAGCGCCGCGTTGATCTGGGCGCTGGTGTCCTTGAGGGCGCTGTCCACACTCGCGCCGCCCAGCACCTTCTGCAGCCCCTGCTCGATCAGGGTGCGCGTCTGGATGGCCACCCCGTTCAGCGCGCCGGCGCTGGCGGCATTGGGTTTGGTGTTGAGCAGCTGGTTGAAGGCCGTGATCTGCAGCGGGCTGCTGGTGAACCAGCCCTGGCCGCGCAGCTGCGTCACGCTGCTCTGGCGCACCGGGTAGTAGCCGGTCAGCTTGTGCCAGCTGGTCATGTTGGCGGTGTTGGTCATGTACAGCGCGAAGTCCAGCGCCGCCTCCGCCTGGGCCTTGCTCACGCTCTTGGGCACCCATAGGCTGGCCCCGCCGATCACCACGCCGTTGCGCTTGACGCCGTCGGGAATCGGCAGCACGCCCACGCCGATCTGGGAGCCGTTCTGGGTGGCCGCGTCACGGATGTTGCCAATATCGGCCGTGCTGGTGATGTGAAAGACCGCCTTGCCGCCGGTAAAGATGGCGTCCGAGCCGTCCCAGTCTTCCAGCTTGCCGGTGTAGGTGAACCAGCCCTTGTCCTGCATGGTCTTGAAGAAGCTGAAGATCTTGCGCCCGGCCACGCTGTCGAGGTTGGTGCTGGTGGCGCGCGCCTGACGGCCGTTGCCGTTGTTGAGCAGCTCGGCGTTCTGCTCGGACATCCACTGCTCCACGAACCAGCCGTTGAGGCTCATCCCGAAGCACTTGGCGTCCAGTTTGGCCGCCTCAATCTGGGCGCAGGCCTTCTGCATCGCGCCGAAGGTGGTGGGCGGCTGGTTGGGGTTCACGCCGGCCTTCTGCATCAGGGTCTTGTTGTAGTACAGCACCGGGCTGCTGCTGTTGAACGGCAGGCTGTTCACCTTGCCGCCAATGGTGTAGTAGTTGACCACCGGCTTGATGTAATCGCTGAAGTCCACGTTCTTGATGCCGCCCACCGGCTGGAAGATGCCGCTGTCGAGCGCGAGCTGACTGCCCACCTCGAAGATCTGCACCAGCGCCGGGGCCTTGTTCTGGCGCGCTGCCAGGATGGTGGCCTGCAACGAGTCGTTGTAACTGCCCTTGTAGCTGGGCACCACCATGATGCCGGGGTGCAGCTTGTTGAACTCGGCGGCGCGGGCCTTGATCCAGTCGCCGCGCTTGGCGTCTCCGAAGCTGTGCCAGAACTCCACGGTGGTCTGGGCCTGGGCCACACCCACAGCAGACAGAACGGCAGCGATCAGCAGCATTTTCTTCATGGCTTCCTCCGGGGTGAAACGGGCAGCGACAGCCCATGCCAGCCCCGACCCCGAACGGCCGCCGGCTGGAGGTCCATGACCCTGTCGTCCTGCGCTGAGGGCACATTAAGAGCCGATAGTCAGCCGCCGGTCAGGGTCGCAGAACGCTCATGAGTCAGCCGTGTTCCTCTCCGGTCCACTCCTGGACCAGGTATTCCAGCCGGGTCTGGGCGTTGTCCTGGCTGCCATAGACGCTCCGCAGCAGCTCACCGCCGGCCGCAAAGGCCAGGGTGTGAGGCGTGCCCTCGGTCTGCCAGTGCGCCGCCACCGAGCCGTCCAGGTCCAGGGCCACCGGAAACGGCAGCCGCGCGTAGCGCTCGGCAAAGCGGCGCAGCGTGGGCACCACATCCTCCTGCGGCAGCAGGCGGTGGCCCCGGCTGGTGTGAATGGCCAGCATCTGCACCCGACCTCCAGCCTCGGCGTGCAGCCGCTTCAGGAACGGAATGCCCCTGGAGATGCACGCCGGACACTCCAGGTTGAAGAACATCACCAGACCCGGACGGGTCCACACTTCCGGGGACGGCACGGCGTCTCCCCACACGAAGGCATCGGCAGCAGGCCAGTTCATGAACCGAGTATCCTCTCCCCTATGAAGCGCATTGCCCTGCTGCTGTCTGCCCTGCTGCTCACCGCTCCCTCCGCGCTGGCCACCTCGGTGGCGCAGGTCAAGCAGAAGGGCGTGCTGGTGCTCGGCACCGACCCCACCTTCCAGCCGTTCGAGTTCAAGGGGCCAGACGGCACGGTCCAGGGCTTCGACATCGATATTGCACGCGAGGTGGCCAGGGACCTGGGCGTGCGGCTGCAGGTGCAGAGCGTGGGCTTCGGGGCGCTGATGCCACAGGCCGTGACCAGCGGCCGAGTGGACATGGCCATGAGCGGCATCACCATAACCCCGGAGCGTGCCAAGGTGGTGGCCTTCAGCGCCCCCTACTACCGCAGCGCCCAGGTGTTCATCGTGAGGGGCGGCAACCCCAAGGGCTTCGCGTGGCCGGCCAGCGTGAAGGGCCGCACCATTGGCGTACAGGCCGACACCACCGGGCAGTACGCCGCCAACGACGCCCTGAAGCCCAAGGGCGCCACGCTCAAGGTCTACGACGACTTCGCGGCCGGGCTGGCCGACGTGCGGGCCGGCCGCATTGACGCGCTGATCGGAGACGCACCGACCGTCACCAGCCTCAAGCAGCGGCTGCCCGGCCAGTTCGCCCAGGCGGGCAGCCCGCTGGTGGCCGAGGACTACGGCATGGTCTTCAGCAAGGGCAGCGACCTGGCCGCCGCGGCCAACCGCACCCTGGCCCGCCTGAAGGCCAGCGGGGCCTATCAGCGGCTGCTGGACAAGTGGATCGTTCAGAAGTAGGGCAGTGACCGACCTGCTCGAAGGCTTCCGGACGATTCTGACCGGAGAGTATCCGGCGCTGCTGTGGGCCGGGCTGCGCCTGACGCTGGCGGTGAGCGCCGCCGCCCTGCTGGTCAGCGTGCTGGTCGGCACCGTGCTGGGCGTGGTGCGAACCTTCCGCCCGGCCGTCCTGGCCCCGATCTGCGACGGCTACGTGACGCTGGTGCGCGGCATTCCGCTGATCGTGCTGCTGAGCGTGGTGTACTACGGGCTGCCGGCGTTGGGCCTCACGCTCGGGAGCTTTCCGGCGGCGGTGCTGGCGCTGGGCCTGTACTCGGCCGCCTACACCTCCGAGATCGTGCGTGGCGGGCTGAGCAGCGTGCCGCCCGGCCAGCGCGAGGCGGCGCGCAGCCTGGGCCTCAGCCACCTGCAGGCGCTGCAGTACGTCGTGCTGCCGCAGGCGTGGCGGGTGGCGCTGCCGGCCCTGGGCAACGAGTTCATCAGCCTGATTCTGGGCAGCAGTCTGGCGAGCGCCGTGACCATTCAGGAGCTGTTCGCGCAGGGCAAGTACATCACCAACGCCACCTACCGCCAGTTCGAGGTGTACGCGGTGCTGGCCCTGGTGTACTTCCTGCTGACCTTCACTCTGTCGCGGCTGGTGCTGTTGCTGGAGCGGCGGCTGGCGCGCGGAGAGCGGCTGGAGTCGCGGCGGGTGCTGTAGGTCAGCGCTGGCGGGCGCGCCGAAGGAAGGCCCGCACCTGCTCCGGCTCCACGCGCGGACCATAACGCAACGTCAGGTAGTCGTGGGTCAGCGTCTGAATGCGCTCCGCATGATCCGGGCGGGCGGCAGCCACCCGGTGGGCATACTCGGCGGGCGTCTCGCCCACATCCAGCGGCAGGCCCAGCCGACGGGCATGGCGCTGGTAGGCCAGCAGCAGCGGGTCGGCCGTCTGCCGCCGCCGGGCCAGCAGCAGGGCGGGGATGGCTGCCAGGGCCAACGCCGCCAGCAGCGCCAGCCCGTAGCGCAGGCTGCCCAGTTCGCCCAGCCCCAGGCGGCTGAGCAGCAGCCCCTGCTGCGCGGCGTCATAGCCGACCACCCAGGTGTTCCAGGCGTTCTGAAGCGCGTCCAGCCGCAGGCTCAGGCGGCTCAACAGGCTGCCGCCGCGCAGCAGGGCCGGCACCTGATCTTCGGGCAGCGCGGCGGTCAGGCCGTCCTGAATGCGGGCCGGGGACACGGCGGCGGTGGGGTCCACCCGCCGCCAGCCCTGGCCGGCCAGCCACACCTCCACCCAGGCGTGCGCGTCGGCCTGGCGCACCAGCAGGTAGCTGCTTCCATCGGTGGCCCGGTTCTGCTGACCGCCCTGATAACCGGTGACCAGCCGAGCCGGCACGCCCGCAGCGCGCATCAGGTACGCGAAGGCACCCGCAAAGTGCTCGCAGAAGCCCCGCCGGGTCTGGAACAGCAGCTGATCCATCGGGTCCGGGCCGTCCAGCAGCGGGGGCTGGAGGGTGTACTGAAAGCCGCCCTGCTGCAGAAAGCGGTAGGCCGCCTGAACGCGCTGCAGCGGCGGCAGCCCCCGCCAGCCCGCGGCCAGGGCACGGGCGCGCGGGTTGCCGCCGGCGGGCAGGAACAGGTTCACCTGCAGCCGCAGGGGGCTGGCGTCCAGGCCATAGCGGAACTGCGTGTAGGCGTTCAGCCGCAGCTGACGACGCGTCGCTCCGCCGTCGGTGCGGAGCAGCTGTGCCAGGGTGGTCAGCACGGTGCCGTCCGGCTGCGTCTCCGGCACGTCCAGCGCGAGCGCCCACGGCTGTGAGGTCGGTTCCAGCGTCAGCTGGTAGTGGTAGGGCACGCCGCCCACCTGCATGTCCCACGGTTCCACCGGCACCCGCGCCTCGGTCCACTGGCGACCGTCGAAGTCTTCCAGCACCGGCCCGCGCCAGTAGCGCTCCTCCGGCGGCGGCATGGCCCCCTCAAAACTGGCCCGGAAGGCCAGCGCGTCGCTCTGGGCGAGGTTGCTGACCGAGCCGGGCGTAACCCGGTCCGAGAGCCCCGACTGCGCCGAGTGGCTGCTGACCGGCATCTGCCACAGCGGGCCGTCCGGGCGCGGGAACAGCAGAAACAGCGCAATCGTCAGCGGCGCCGCCTGCAGCAGCAGCACGCCCGAGCGGCGCAGCTGTGGACTCCAGCGCAGATCGGCGGCGTACCCGCGCAGCAGCGCGAGGCAGGTGGTCAGCAGCAGCACGCTGACCAGGGCATGCAGCGCCACCAGCGTGTTCTGATCGAAGAAGAAGTGCGACACCGTGACGAAGTAGCCGAGCAGGGCCAGCAGCGTGGCGTCACGCCGACGCGAGGTTTCCAGCGTCTTGAGCGCCACCAGCAGCACCAGGGCGGCGGTGCCGCCGTCGCGCCCGGCCAGCGTCTCGAAGGCCGAGCTGATGCCCCACATCCCAATCGCTGCCACCAGCAACAGCGCCCAGACCGGCGGCTGACGCCACCCGCGCAGCGCAATCAGCGCGCGCCCGCCCAGCAGCAGCGCCACCAGCACGCTGAGCCAGATGGGCAGCCGCGTCACGTAGGGCAGCATCGTGAAGGCCAGCACCGCCAGGGTCAGCAGCAGCGGCTGGGCCGGCACCCGATCATGGGCGGGCAGCGGGCGGCCCCGTCCCACCGGGCGCTGCAGCCGCGCGATCAGCGTCAAGGCCGCCTCCAGCGGCGCGAACGGACTGGGCCCGGCACCGGCAGGTCGTGGACGGCCAGCAGGGCCAGGGCCCGGCGCAGCTGGCTCTCACCCGCGCCCGGCTCCAGCCGCTGCCCCGGCAGCCGCAGCCCGAAGCGCAACCCCTGCCGCTCGGCCTCCAGCACCCAGGCGGTCAGCCGGGACAGCCGCTGCTCGGTGTGCAGAAGCGTCCGGGTGGCGTCCCAGTCCAGCTGCACCACCTGGGCGGTGGGCGAGTCGTACTCGCGGGTCAGCAGGTCGCCGGTGCGGGCCGCGTGCCGCCACGCCACCGAACGCAGCGGGTCGCCGTCGCGGTAGGGGCGCAGCCCGCTCAGGTCGTCCTGTCCGGTCGCCGCGCGGCGACGCTGGCCCTGGGCGTGCTCCACCCCGCGTTCCGGCGTGGGCGGCTGCGGTTCCGGGTCCGGCGCCACCAGCAGTTCCGCCGTCGTCAGCACTCCCTGCGGCACGTCCCCCCACGAGCGCCACAACCCCAGCGGATCATGCGCCTCGATCCGCAGGTCCGGCATCACGAACGGCCCACGCGCCGTCATCGGCAGGCCCAGCACCCCGCTCTGCTGGCCACCCGCCTCCAGGTTGAGCCGCAGCTCCGCCTGACCGGACCGGACCCGCACGCCGGGCCTGGGCTCCGCGCGGCTGTTGTGCAGCGTCACGGTGTAGCTGGCCAGCCCTCCGGCGTGGGCGCGGTCCGGCGGCTTCAGGCCCAGGGCCACCCCGGTCAGCGCATGCGAGGCGTGCGCCGCGCTCATGATCCAGATGCTCAGCATCAGGAAGGCCACCGCGTAGCCCAGGCTCAGCAGGTAATTGACGCAGCCGATCAACGTCAGCAGCCCCATCACCGCGAAGGCCGCACCGAAGCGGGTGGGCAGCACATAGATGCGGGGCGGCGGGGCAGACGCGGCGGCGGTCACACCTCACTGATAGCACGCACCGGCGTGCAGCGATGCACGCCGGTGCACACCCGTCTGGGGGTCAGGCCAGCGAGGGCTCCTGGGCATAGCGGCTCAGCACCTGCCGGCTGATCACCAGCCGCTGCACCTCACTGGTGCCCTCACCGATGCGGGTCAGGCGGTTGTCGCGCCAGTACCGCTCCACCGGGTAGTCCTTGATGTAGCCGTAGCCGCCCAGCAGCTGAATCGCCTCGTCGCAGGCGGCCACGCCCACCTCGCTGGCGTACAGCTTGGCGCGGGCGGCCGCCAGGCTGAAGTCGGCGCCGGCGTCCTTCAACTCGGCTGCCTTGCGGATCAGCAGGCGCGCGGCCTCCAGCTGCACGTCCATGTCGGCCAGCTTAAAGGCGACCGCCTGATTGGCCGCGATCGGGCGGCCGAACTGCTCGCGCTCCGAGGTGTAGCGGGCCGCGAACTCGAAGGCGGCGCGGCCCAGCCCCAGGCCCATGGCCCCGATGCCGATGCGACCGCCATCCAGCACCCGCATCACGTCGCGGAAGGCGCGCCCCCGCTCGCCCAGCAGGGCGTCGGCGGGCAGCCGCAGGTCCTCGAAGATCAGCTGGGCGGTGTCGCTGCTGCGTAGCCCCAGCTTGTCCTCCTTGCGGCCCACCGAGAAGCCCTGCACCTCCGCGCGGTTGAACACGAAGGCGCTGATGCCGTCGGTTTTGCTGCGCCCGGGCCGGGCCGCGTCGGTGCGCGCCAGCACCACGTAGGTGCCGCCCACCGAGCCCTGGGTGATGAAGTTCTTGCTGCCGTTCAGCAGCCAGCTGCCGTCCGGCTGCGCCTCGGCCCGGGTCTGCAGGCCGCCGCTGTCGCTGCCGCTGCCCGGCTCGGTCAGGCCCCAAGCGCCGAGCAGCTGACCGGACGCCAGGGCCGGCAGGTAGCGCATTTTCTGTTCCTCGGTGCCGGCCACCAGGATGTGGCCCTGGCACAGCGAGTTGTGGCTGGCGACCGTCAGGCACAGCGAGCCGTCCACCGCCGCGATCTCCTCAATCAGCATGGCGAAGGTAACGGTATCCAGGCCGCTGCCGCCGTACTCCTCGGGCGTCTGCGCACCCATCACGCCCAGTTCGCCCAGCGCGCGGGTGATCTCCAGCGGAAACTCGCCGGTCTGGTCACGCTCGGCGGCGCCAGGGGCCACCCGGCTCGTCAGGAAGCTCTTGAGACTCTGCAGCATGCTGCGCTGATCGGCGGTCGGTTCATAGGGCAGGTGGGTCATGGGGCCTCCAGAAATGATGCCCGGAGTGTAGCAGACCAAACGGGCGTTCGTTTGTTCCGGGTGGGTAGACGGGCCGGGAAAGCGGGCACCCCGGGCCGCTAGACTGAAGCCCGTGACACAGGTTCTGCTTCCCGGACTGCTGCCCTCAGACGCTGCTCCTCCCGGCTGGACTGCGCTGGCCCTCTCCCCCCTGCTGGTGCTGGTGGGCGTGACGGGCGTGGGCAAGAGCACCGCCCTGGCTACGCTAGGCGGTCCGGCGGGACAGGTGCTGCCGGACCGGCGTGAGGTCACCGACGCCGTGATGATCCGGTCGCTCAGCGCCGGCCCCGTGACCGACCGCGAGGAACGCTTCCGCCTGACCGCCCGCTACCGGGAGCAGCATCCGGGCGGCATGGCGCAGGCGCTGGGCGGGCTGGCCGCCGACCCGCAGGTGTGGCCGGGGCCGCTGATCTTCGACGGCCTGCGCGGGCTGGACGAGGTGCAATACGCGGCGCAGCACTACCCCAGCTGGCGTTTCGTGTCGCTGCACGCGCCGGACGTGGTGCGGGTGCGGCGGCTGTTGGGCCGGGCCGATCACTTCGACCGGGTGGAGGTGCAGCTGGACGCGGCCCCCCTGCTTCAGCAGCTCCAGGCCCTGACCGGCAGCGCGGCGGTGTTCTGGCCCGACGACCTGCAGCAGCTGGCCGCCCTGGCCCAGGAAGGGCACCGCCCGGACGACATCCTGGCCAAGACCCGCATCGTGCTGAGCGAGCGCCTCAACTACGACCCGGCGGCGGCCCGGGCGGCGCTGAGTGCGCTACCGCCCGAGCGCGTGCTGGACCTGGACACCGTGGCGCTCTCCCCCGCCGAGGTGGCCGCGCGGCTGGAGGCGTGGCGATGACCGCGCGGATCGTGGCGGTGGAGGCTGTGCCGTACCGGCTGCCCCTGCACGGGACGCTCGCCTGGGGCAAGGGCTCCAGCCTGAGCGTGGCCGAGCACGTGCTGGTGCGGGTGCGGCTTGACGACGGCTCGCTGGGCCAGGCGGAGGCGCCCCCTCGCCCGACCATCTACGGCGAAACGGTCGGCTCCGTGCAGAGTGTGCTGGCCCTGCTGGAAGGAGGGCTCAAGGGCCTGGAGATCACCGATAAGGCGGGCTGGCGGCGGGTGCTGGGCAGCGTGGTCAACAACCATACCGCCCGGGGCGCGCTGGACATGGCCCTGCACGACGCGGCGGCGCAGGCGGCCGGTCAGACGCTCTTCGACCGCTTCCTGGGCCCACAGATCCGGGTGCAGCCCGGCTTCATCCTGGGCATCGCGGCCCCGGAGGAGATGCTGGAGGAGGCCCGCCGGGTGGTGGCCGCCGGGGTGCGGGTGCTGAAGGTCAAGGTGGGCCGCGACCACGCCCGCGACCTGGAGCTGATCAGGACACTGCGGCAGGAACACGGCGACGCGGTGCAGCTCTACGCCGACAGCAACGAGACGCTAACCCCCGAACTGGCGCCGGCGGCGCTGCGGGCCATGCGCGAGGCGGGCCTGACCTATGTGGAGGAACCGCTGCCGGTGCGGCTGCTGCGCCAGCGTCAGGCGCTGAGGGCACAGGCGCTACTGCCGATCATTGGGGATGACAGCTGCTTCACGCCCGCCGACCTGGAACGCGAGCTGGACTTCGGCACCATCGACATTCTGAATATCAAAACCGCCCGCAACGGCTTCACCGACAGCCTGCAAATGCTGACGCGCGCTCAGCAGGCAGGCCTGGGCGTGATGATCGGCTCGCAGGCCAGCACCGGCCTGGGGACCCTGCACGCCGCCCTGATGGCCAGTCAGGCGGGCGTGACCGAACCGAGCGAGCTCAGCTTCGTCCTGAAGCTGCAGGATGACCTGCTGGACCGGCCGATCGTGTTTGATGACGGCTGGCTGGACGTGGCGGCACTGCGTGAGCACCGCCTTGATGAAGGGAAGCTGGAGCGGTACCGGATGTAAGGCAGGCACTCGACGGCTGCACCGTTGAGTCCGCTCCAATTCTTCGATGACCTGAACCTCCTTGGCGAGGCCAGTGAAAGCTACGAAAGCCTGACAGCCCTGCCCGCCGAGTCAAAATGGCTCCATGGCCCACGTCACTCTGGACACGTCGGGTATTCACGACTGGGACTCTTTCCATGAAGTGTCAAAGTCTACCTTCGGCTCTCCCGATTTCTATGGCCGCAACATGAATGCCTGGGGCGACGGTCTGACCTACCTGGATGAAGGGGACGGCATGTCGAACATCAATTTAGGCCCGGACGAGCTGCTCCACATTCATCTGCTACATTCCGCGGAATTTTCGTCTGCATTGCCTGACGTCTGGAACGAATTCCTCTCCTGCGTTGCTTTTACCAATCGACGCTACATCGAACGGGAGGTGTTTCCGCGGCTGAGTGTCATTCTCGAATAGATAATGCCCTTTACGAAAATTGGACTGAGCGATTCACAACTTCACTCAATCGTTATTCCTCTTGGAAATCATGATCACATGTCTATAGACAACAAGTGCAGAGGGGGATTATCTCAGCCTCTGCACCGCGTTTATTCTCCTGCTCAGATCAGCTTCAGCCAGTACCAGTCGTAGCGCCCGATGCTCAGCGAGTAGCCGCCGTCCGTGATGGCCGGGAACGCCGCGCCGCCGGTCAGCGTCACCGGCGTCTTGCCCTGCAGATGCTCCAGCTTCAGATGGGCCGCCTGTGCGTTGGCTGAGAAGTTGGCCACCACCATTAGCGTGTTGCCGTCATGCTCGCGGGTGTAAGCCAGCACCGCCGGGTTGTCGGTGTCCACGAAATGCAGGCCGCCCAGCGCGAAGGCCGGGTTCTGCCGACGCAGTTCCAGCAGCCGGCGGTTGAATTGCAGCAGGCTGCCGGGGTCGCGCTCCTCGCTCTCCACATTGACGCGGTGGAAGCCGTAGACGCTGTCCCCGATCACCGGGAAGAACAGGTCGGCAGGGTCGGCGGTGGAGAAGCCGGCGTTGCTGCCGGCGTGCCACTGCATCGGGGTCCGGACGCCGTTGCGGTCCGCCAGCGACAGGTCGTCTCCCATGCCGATCTCGTCGCCGTAGTACAGGATCGGGCTGCCCGGCAGGCTCAGCAGCACGGCGTTCAGCAGTTCCATGCGGCGGCGGTCATTGTCGAGCAGCGGGGCCAGCCGGCGCCGGATGCCCACGTTGATCTTCATGCGCGGGTCCGGGGCATAGGCGGCGTACATGAAGGCGCGCTCGTCGTCGGTCACCATCTCCAGCGTCAGCTCGTCGTGGTTGCGCAGGAAGGTGGCCCACTGGCCGTAGCTGGGGATCTCCGGCAGGCGGCCCATGATGTCGCGGATGCTGCTGGCGTCCTCACGCTTGAGGCTCATGTACAGCCGCGGCATCACCGGGAAGTTGAAGCACATGTGGAACTCCGGAGCGTCGTCGTGGCCGAAATACTCCACCACGTCCTCGGGCCACTGGTTGGCCTCGGCCAGCAGCAGGCGGCCCGGGTATTCCTGATCCACCAGCCGCCGGAAGCGCCTGAGGATGTCGTGCGTTTCCGGCAGGTTCTCGCAGTTGGTGCCTTCGCGCTCGATCAGGTACGGCACCGACGTCCACCCGGAATCCATCCACGCCCAGGTCCAGCCAGAAACGCGCCGCGGCGAGCAGCTCCTCCACTACCTGCGGGTTGTCGAAGTTCAGGTCCGGCTGGTTGCTGAAGAAGCGGTGCCAGTAGTACTTGCCCACCTCCGGGTCCAGCGTCCAGTTGCTGGTCTCGGTATCGGTGAAGATGATGCGCGCGCCGCTGTACTCGGTGCCGGTGTCGCTCCAGACGTAGTAGTCGAAGTACGGATTCGGCTCGCCGTTCTCCAGCACTGGTCCCTTGCGGGCCTCCTGAAACCAGTGGTGATCGCTGGAGGTGTGGTTGGTCACGAAGTCGCTGATCACGCGCAGGCCACGGGCGTGCGCCTCGCGCAGGAACACCTTGAAGTCGTCGAGGGTGCCCAGGTCCGGATGGATGCCCACATAGTCGGCCACGTCATAGCCGTCGTCGCGCAGCGGGCTGGGGTAGAACGGCAGCAGCCACAGGCAGTCCACGCCCAGCGCCTTGAGGTAGTCCAGCTTGCTGGTCAGGCCGGGAAAGTCTCCCTTGCCGTCGCCATTGCCATCGCGGAACGTGCGGACGGAGAGTTCGTAGAACACGGCGGTCTTGTACCATTCCACATGGGCGGGGGCGGCCTGGGTCATGAGCAAGAGTGTAATCAATTGTGCCGGACCCGGATGAAGGGACAGCGGGACGTCCAGAGCGCCGGCTCAGGGTCCACATGGAAGTGGCCGCCGCCCGGATCGCTCAGGGCAGCGGCCACTTCTGCCTCCGTTACTGGGTCAGCGTCGCCTCGTGGACGATCTCCACGTTGCCTTTCATCACCCGGCTGAGCGGACACATGTCGGCCGCCTCGGCCACGTGCCGCTCGAACTCAGCCTGATCGATGTTGCCGACCCGCCCGGTGATCTTCAGGCGCATGGTGCTGATCCGGAAGCCGGGGCCGTCCTTGACCATCTCGCAGGTCGCCTCGGTGCGCAGATCCTGAGGATCGTGGCCGTCACCGGCCAGCAGCGCTGAGAGCTGCATGGTGAAGCAGCCGGCGTGCGCGGCGGCCAGCAATTCTTCAGGGTTGGTGCCGACGCCCTGCTCAAAGCGGGTCTTGAAGCTGTACTGGGCGTCCTTGAGGGTGCCGCTGCCGGTGCTGACCTCGCCCTGGCCGCTGCGCAGGTCTCCGGTCCAGTGGGCACTCGCCTGTCGTGCAATGTCTGCCATGGTGGAACCTCCGCCCATCATCAGAGCATGCTGGCCTGAGCTGCGCCGAGCCGCCTGACTTATGACGTTCTTGAGGTTCAGCTCCGTTACAGCACGAAATCGTCGCCCAGGTAGTGCCGGCGCGCGTCCTCGTCGGTGGCGAACTCCTGGGGGGTGCCCTCGAACTTGACCTCGCCGTCGTACATCAGGTACACCCGGTCGGTCAGGGCAATCGTTTCGCGCACGTTGTGGTCAGTGATGAAGACGCCGATGCCGCGCCGATCCCGCAGGTCCAGGATCAGGCGCTGAATCTCGCGGATGCTCTTGGGATCCACGCCAGTGAACGGCTCGTCCAGCAGCAGAAAGTCCGGGTAGGTGGTCAGGGCCCGGGCCAGCTCCAGCCGTCGCCGCTCGCCGCCGGACAGCTGGTCGGCCATGCTGTTCGCCAGGGCCGAGAGGTTGAACTCGGCCAGCAGCTGATCGGCGCGAGCCTCCTGCTCGGCGCGGCTGATCGGCTGGAACTCCAGGATCGCCAGCAGGTTGTCGCGGGCGCTCATCTTGCGAAAGGCGCTGGGTTCCTGCGGCAGGTACCCTACGCCCAGCCGGGCGCGCTGGTGCATCGGGAGGTTGGAGATGTCCTGCCCGCGCAGCCGGATGCGGCCGCCGCCGGGGCGGATGAACCCCACCATCATGTAGAAGGTGGTGGTCTTGCCGGCGCCATTCGGCCCGAACAGCGCCACGATCTCGCCGCGCGCCACCCGCAGGTCCACCCCCTTGACCACCCGGCGGCGGCCATACGTTTTGGAGAGGCGGGCCGCAGTCAGTTCCGGCAGGCGGTCCGGGCGCGAATCGGCGAAGGCGGCGTCAGGGGACGGCACGGTCATGCCGGCAGCATAGCAGGGGGCCATGAGACGCCCCGCGTCCCCTCCCGCGCTCTACACTGGCCGCATGAAGTTCAGCATCATCGTTCTGGATTCGGTGGGCGTGGGTGAGCTGCCGGACGCCGCGCAGTTCGGCGACGTGGGCGCCCACACCCTCAACCACACGCTGCAGGCGGCCCCCGCCCGGCTGCCGAACCTGGCGCGGCTGGGGCTGGCCAACCTGCCGGGCGTACAGCTGGAGGGCGCCGGCACGGTGGAGGTGCACGGCGCCTACGGCCGCATGCGCGAGGTGAGCCCCGGCAAGGACACCAGCACCGGCCACTGGGAGTTCATGGGGGTGCAGCTGGAGCACGCCTTTCAGGTGTTCCCGGACGGCTTCCCGCCGGAGGTGATGGACCGCTTCACGGCCGCCATCGGCACCACCGGGCAGGGCCAGGGCTACCTGTGCAACCGGCCCTACAGCGGCACCGAGGTGCTGCTGGACTACGGCGAGCAGCACCTCCAGACCGGCCTGCCGATCGTATACACCAGCGCCGACAGCGTGTTCCAGATCGCCGCCCACCTGGACGTGGTGCCGATCGAGACGCTGTACCGCTGGTGCGAGGCGGCCCGCGAGATCCTGCAGGGCCAGTACGCGGTGGCCCGCGTGATCGCGCGGCCATTCCGGGGCCAGCGCCCCTACGAGCGCGCCGGAGAGCTGCGGCGCGACTACTCGCTGGTGCCGCCACCCACCGTGCTGGACAGCCTGCGGGAGGCCGGACGCGAGGTGATCGGCATCGGCAAGATTCCGGACATCTACGCCCACCGGGGCTTCAGCGAGGAGATCCACACCGACAACAACGCCGACGGCATCCGCAAGACGCTCGCCCGCATGCAGCAGGACTACGACGGCCTGCTGTTCACCAACCTTGTGGATTTCGATGCGAAGTACGGCCACCGCCGCGACCCGGCCGGCTACTCGGCGGCGCTGGCGGCCTTCGACGCGGCGCTGCCGGACCTGCTGGCCGCCGTTCCGGAGGACGGAGCGCTGCTGATCGTCTCGGACCACGGCAACGACCCGACCTGGACCGGCACCGACCACACCCGCGAGTATGGCCTGCTGCTCGGCTACCGGCCGGGGATTGGCGCGGTGCCGCTGGGCGAGCGCAGCACCTTCGCCGACCTGGGCGCCACGGTGGCCGAGGCGCTGGGTGCGAGCTGGAACGGCCCTGGCACCAGCTTCTGGAGCCTGCTGCAATGACCGGGGGCGACCGGTGAACGCCCAGCCGGAACAGGCCAGCTACACGCTCACGCTGGGAGGCCGCTTTGCCGGCACCCAGGAGTGGGTGATCCGCCCGGACCGCGGCTCGCTGGTGGCGCGGGTACAGACCGATTTCGGCGGGGTGCTGCCGGTGGTGCGCCGCATCCAGGAATCTCGGATGCACGCGCGCAGCGGGGCCAGCCTCGCCTACGCCGAGGCCGACGGCCACACCAAGCGCCCCGGCTTCGAGACCGTCTTCGACGAACGCAGCGGCCTGATCACCCTGCGCCAGGGCAAGGACGAGGCCCACAAGCCGCTGGTCACTGACCACCACGATCCACTGTCACTGCTGCTGTGGCTGCGTGACCCGGCCCGGGCCAGCGGCGGCGCGGCCCAGATGGTGGGCGGCGTGGTGCATGTGCAGGCGCTGCCCGAGACCGAGGTGCAGGGCGTGCCGGTGTGGAGCTACCTGCTGCGCCCCGGTGGCAGCCACGTGTACGTGGAGCAGGCGCCCCCATACCGGCTGCTGCGCCTGGTGCAGCCCACCGATTACGGCAGCGTGGAGACCACGCTGGACCTGCAGAGTCAGTCCGCCCGTCCCCGGCGCGAGCAGCCAGCCCGCGAACAGCGCGGCCAGCCCCGGCGGCGCCCGCGCAAATAGGCCCCGATCTCCCCCACCAAGGACCCTCCATGAACATCCTGCACGGCCCCGATGCCCGCGCCGCCCTGACCCGGCGGTTTTCCGAAATTTCCGTTCCCGAGAGCGTGCTGGAGCGCAACGAGCAGCTGTACGGCGAGCGCCTGACGCCCGAGCAGGTGGTGGAACGCATCCTGAAGGACGTGCAGCAGCGCGGCGACGCGGCTTTGCTCGACTGGACCGAGCGGCTGGACGGCAGCCGGCCCGAGCGGCTGGAGGTCGGCGCCGACGAGCTGGCCGCCGCCACGGTGGACCCGGAGCTGCACGCTGCCCTGAGGCTGGCAATTCAGCGGGTCCGCGACTTCTATCAGCGGCAGCCGGCCCACGGCTTTCTGGAGCACGGCGAGGGCGGCGCGCTGGGTCAGCTGGTGCGGCCGCTCTCCCGGGTGGGCATCTACGTGCCGGGCGGCCTGGCCCCGCTGGTCAGCACCCTGATCCATGTGGCGGTGCCGGCGCAGGTGGCGGGCGTGCCGGAGATCATCGTGACCACGCCGCCAGACCGCTCCGGGCAGATTCACCCGGCGATCCTGGTGGCCGCCCGTGAGCTGGGCATCCGGCGGGTGTTCCGGCTGGGCGGGGCGCAGGCGATCGCGGCGCTCGCCTACGGCACCGGGCAGGTGCCGGGCGTGGACAAGATCGCCGGCCCCGGCAACCTGTTCGTGGTGATCGCCAAACGGATGGTCTTCGGGCAGGTGGGCATCGAGAGCCTGCCGGGACCGACCGAGACGCTGGTGCTGGCCGACGACGCCGCCGACGCCCGCTTCGTGGCCGCCGACCTGCTGGCCCAGGCCGAGCACCTGGGCGCCGAGCCGGTGCTGGTCAGCACCAGCCGCGAGCTGCTCGTCGCGGTGCAGGCCGAGCTGGGCGGCCAGCTGGAACGGCTGCCGGAACCGAACCGCAGCTGGGCGCGCGACAGTGTGGACAGCCGCATGAAGATCGTGCTGGCCGAGTCGCTGGACGAGGCGCTGGATCTGGCTAACCTGTACGCGCCGGAGCACCTGTGCCTGCTGACCCGCGACCCCTGGGCGCTGCTGGGCCGGGTGCAGCGGGCCGGCGGCGTGTTCGTGGGCGAGGACAGCATGGAGGCGCTGGGCGACTATCTGGCCGGACCCAGCCACGTGATGCCCACCGGCGGCACCGCCCGGTTCATGAGCCCGGTCAATGTCCGCGACTTCCAGAACATCATCTCGGTGGTGGGCGTCAACCGGGCCGAGCTGCAGCGCATCGGCCCGGCGGCGGCCCTGCTGGCGCGGGTGGAGGGGCTGGAAGCGCACGCCCGGGCCATCGAGTCCCGGCTCGACTGACCCGGCTCAGGGAAACCGCGCCCGGCCCGGCTGCCAGCCGCCCGTGGGGCCACCCTGCCAGTGCCACTCGCCGTCCGCCTGCGGTCGCTGCTCCAGACAGCGCCACACCTCGGCCAGCGGCACCCGCCGAGCAAAGCGGGTCCGGGCGTGCCACTCGGCCAGCGCTGCGTGCGGGTCGGCTGTCCGCAGGCCGCGCAGCGTGGTGGCCGCCCGGTTGATCGCCAGGTCGAAGAGGGCGTCCGGAGCGCTCACCCTCAGGCCCAGCGCGGGCCGTTGCTGAGCGCGGCAATCTGTCCGGCGTGCCAGACGGTATGCCGGGCGTTCAGCCGCAGCAGGGCCGCCACGGTGAGGGTGCGGCCCGCATGGCTCAGCGTCTGCTCCAGCTGGGCCGCACTCAGCGTCCGGACCGTCCGCCCTTCCCATTCACACAGCGCCGACAGGTTCAGCTCCGGTGCCGGCAGCGGCGTGTCCAGCACCGCGTGCAGCGCCGTCCAGTACTCGCGCTTGACCACGCTCAGGTGCGTGACCAGCCACGCCACCCGGGGCGGCACCTGCCCCTCGGCCCGGTGCAGCGCCGCCCCCAGCGACGCTTCGTCGTCACGCGCCGACTCGTCCAGCAGCAGGGCCAGGTCCTCGCCGGTCATGGCAGCCGGTAGTCCTGGCCGTGGCCCTGCAGCCGGCCCGCCTCCACCAGTCGCGCCACCACCGCCCCCGCCTGCCCGGCCGGCAGCGGCGACCCGGCTTCCAGTTCCTCCAGGGTGAAGCGCCCGCCCCGCCGCTGGGCAAAGCGCAACACCATCCGCTCCTGCGCGTCGGCTCGGGGCTCCCGCTGCTGCTGACGGCCGAACAGCCGGTAGATCCACAGCCCAAACAGCAGGCCCACACCCAGTTCCAGCGGGGCCAGCGTCAGCGCCAGCTGCGGGTCCGGGTGCGGGTTGCGGGGCTGGCCGTGGTTATACACCACGCCATAACCGATCAGGGCGCCGGACAGACCGGCCACCCACGCCACCACCATACGAAGCCAGCTCATGGCCTCAGTCTAGCAACGGCGGCGGACCGGCTATTCTTCGCTGCTGTCCGCAGAATCGCGGTTCTGCTCGCGCGTCTCGTCGCGCAGGGTCTGGGTGGCCAGCAGTGGGGCCACCGGCACCGCCCCCATGATCGGGGTGCCGGGCGACGACTGGTTGACGCCGGGGAAGATCACCGGCACGCCGGTTTCGTCGCCTCGCTGCTCGTTGGGCACCGATGAATTGACACGGTTCTCGGTGTCCTGATCAATCTCCTCGACACTCTTGCCGACAATCTCGATGTCGCCCAGGTCCTTGGTCATGATCTCACTGTCGGCTGCAGAAGGCCCAGCCCGGTGAGGGGCCGCTTGAGCCGGCTTTAGACGGGCTTACCTGCACCTTCATGCCCAGGCGGCGGGGCTGGAGCGGCAGCATCCGGTATTCTGCACGGGATATGAACGACCGCATCCACTCCGCGCTGCTCCAGGCCGGGCTCGGCACATCGCCGCTCGCCACGCTGGATCACGAGCAGGCTTTCTTCGCCCTCTTCCCCGATGAGCTGGTGTATCAGGAAGGTGCGCTGCTGTCGCGGGTGCCGCTGCGGGACGTGACGCGCATCCACAGCGACCGCGAGGGAATGCTGCGGGTCGAGACTGCTGGGCGCACCGCCGTGACCGCCAGCCTGCTCGGCTACGATCCGGGCCGGGTGCAGCGCTTCTTCCAGACGGTGCGCGACAGCACCGCCCGCGCCAAGCAGCTGCCGGTGGCCCCGCTGGCCACCCCCAAGAGCGTGACGCCGCCCGCGTCCGCCACCACGCCGGCCCCCACCACGCCGCACTTCCAGCCGGCCCCGATGCCGAAGGTGCAGCCGATCTCCACGCCTCCGGCCCCGGTCACCGCCGCCGAGTCAGCGCCCCCGGCCACCCCCAAACCGGCCGAGGCCACGCCCCCTCCGGCCGCCGCGGCGCCTGCACCCGCTGTCTCCCCCGCGCCGCGCAGCATAGCCCCGGAGCCGATCTCCACGCCGGTGTCTATCCCGGCGCGGCCGGAACCGGTGGTCATCTCCAGCGCGCCCAGCCTGACCGAGGCGCCGGCGGCCCCCAAGCCCACCCCGGCTCCACGCACCATCCGCATCGGGAACACCGCCCCCAGCGCAGCCAGCGAGCTGGAAGAGGCCAGCGTCCGGCCGGCGGTGAGCGCACCCGCCCCCCTGCCCGCCCGGCTGAATGGCCCGGCCGAGGCGCTGCTGGACCATGCCGACGCCGTGCAGGGCTTCGGGCGCACGCTGCGGCTGCTGGCCGTGGTGCTGGGGCTGGCCGCCGTGGCGCTGGCGGTGCTGCAGTACCTGAACGGCAACGCCCTGAGCGCCATCTGGACCGTCCTGACCGGCGGCGTGGGCACCGTGGCGCTGCTCGCCTTCGCGCAGGCACTGGGGCTGCTGGCCTCGGTGGCGCAGGAACTGCATGCCGGCCGTGAGCGGGGCTGAAGCGCACCACACGGCCGCCCGCGAGCTGATCGTGGGGGCGGTGCAGCACGCCTCGGTGTCGGGGCAGGAGCAGGCCTGCGCCGGGTTTCTGGTGGAGTGGATGCAGCGGCACGGCTTCCAGGCGCACATCGATGAGGCCGGCAACGCGGTCGGCGAGCGCGGCAGCGGGCCGCACACCATCGTGCTGCTGGGCCACATCGACACGGTGCCGGGCGAGATTCCGGTGCGGGTGGACCACGAGGAGGTGCTGCACGGACGCGGCAGCGTGGACGCCAAAGGCTCCTTCTGCACCTTCGTGGCCGCCGTCGCGCAGCTGCCGGCGGAGACCCTGGCCCAGGCGCGTTTCGTGTGTGTGGGGGCCACCGAGGAGGAGGCGCCCAGCAGCAAGGGCGCCCGCCACGCCCTCACCCAGTATCGCCCGGACGCGGTCCTGATCGGGGAACCGAGCGGCTGGGAGGGCATCACACTCGGCTACAAGGGCCGGCTGATCGTGAAGGTGACGGCGCGCAAGGACAACTTTCATACGGCCGGCGAGGGCACCAGCGCCGGCGACGACCTGACCGAGGGCTGGTTCCGGGTGCGCGACTGGGCCCAGCAGCGCAGCGGCAGCGGCATTTTCGGGCAGGTGCAGGCGACCGTGCAGGGGCTGGAGAGCGCGGCGGACGGCCTGCAGCAGACCGCCAGCGGGGTGTTCGGGCTGCGGCTGCCGCCGGAGGTCACGCCGGCACAGGCCCGCGCCGAACTGGGCGACCGGCTCAGCGACCTGGGTTTGGACGTGCAGTTCGTGGGCGACGAGGTGGCGGTGCGGCACCCCAAGGACAGCGTGCTGGCGCGCGCTCTTCGCCTCGCGATCCGGCAGGCGGGCGGCACGCCGGTCTACAAGCTCAAGACCGGCACCAGCGACATGAACGTGGTGGCCCCGCACTGGCCGGTGCCCACCCTGGCCTACGGCCCCGGCGACAGCCGGCTGGACCATACCCCTGAGGAGCGGCTGCCGCTGGCCGAGTATGACCGGGCCGTGGCGGTGCTGCAGGACGCGCTGGTGCGGGTGAGTCAGGCGCTGGGTCCCCAGGCCTGAAGCGGCGGGCCGTCGCTCAAGCCGACCCTGCCTGTCCCATCACGCCGCGCACATCCCGCCCCTGGCCCCACACCGCATCATCAGCCGGATGCCTGACCTTCAAGACGGGGCGACATGGACCCGGTAACCGTCGTCCTGATTCTGTTCGTGGCCGCGCTGGTGCTGTTCGCCACCGAGTGGCTGCGGGTGGACGTGACCGCGCTGCTGCTCCTTTCAGCGCTGCTGCTGTTCGGCCTGACCACGCCCAAGGACGCGTTCGCCAACTTCGGGTCCGACACAGTGTTGACCATCGCCAGCCTGTTCATCCTGACGCGGGCGCTGCTGCGGACCGGCGTGATTGAGGACATGGGCAACGCGCTGGCCCGCCGGGCCCGCAACGCCGGCGGCATGGCCCGCGGCCTCCTGAGCGTGGTGGCCGGGCTGAGCGCCTTCACCAGCAATACCGCCACCACCGCCGTGTTTCTGCCGCTGGTGGTGGGGCTGAGCCGCCGGGCCCAGCTGCCGCCCTCGCGCCTGCTGATGCCGCTCGCCTACGCGTCCATCCTGGGCGGCACCATCACGGTGATCGGCACCACCACCAACCTGGTGGTGTCGGGCGCGCTGCCGCGCTACCACATCCGGCCGCTCGGCTTCTTCGAGCTGGCCTGGGTGGGCCTCCCGGTGGCGTTGATCGGGCTGGCGTACCTGTTTTTCGTGGCCCCCCGGCTGCTGCCGGAGCGCGAAGCCGAACTGGCGGAGGGCAGCCAGCGCCCGTACCTGGCGGAGCTGACGGTCCAGCCGGAATCGGTGCTGGCCGGTCAGACGCTGCGGGACAGCGGGCTGGGCCGCGACCACGGCCTGACGGTGGTGGCGATCCGGCAGGGGGAACAGCTGCTGCACGGGCCAGACGCCGGCCGGCAGCTGCACTCGGGCGACGTGCTGGTGCTGGAGGGCAGCAGCGAGCGGCTGCTGGCCGGCAAGGACACGCTGGGACTGGTGAGCAAGCCGGAACAGAAGCTCCGGCAGGTGCTGAGCGGCACCTCCGAGCGGCCCGGCGACGTGCGGCTGGTGGAGGCGGTGGTGCTGCCACGCTCTCGGCTGCTGGGCCGCACGCTGCGCGAGTCACGCTTCCGCGAGCGCTATGGAGCGTCGGTGCTGGCGCTGCACCGACGCAACCGAGTCAGCGAGCGGCTGGCCCGCACCCGCGTGCAGGTGGGCGACGTGCTGCTGTTGCAGGGCCCGGCCGACCGGCTGTCCTCCCTGGGCGAGGACCTAACGGTGCTGGACGACCTGACCGAGCGCCACCCGGACCGTCGCAAGGCCCGGCTGGCACTGCTGCTGTTCCTGGGGGCCGTGGTGATTGGGGCCAGCGGCCTGCTGCCGCTGGGGGTCAGCGTGCTGGTGGCGGTGGCGCTGACCTTCGCCTTTCAGGTGCTGACGCCGGAAGAAGGCTACCAGGCCATCGAATGGCCGGTACTGGTGCTGGTGGCGTGCATGCTCACCTTCGGCGGAGCGTTCGAGGCTTCGGGCGCGGCCAAGGTGATCATCGGGGTGGTGGCCGGCGTGGTCAAACCGCTGGGGGCATACGGTCTGCTCACCGCCCTGTTCGTGGTGACGGTGGCGCTGACCCAGCCGATGTCCAACCAGGCGGCGGCGCTGGTGATGCTGCCGCTCGCCATCGGCATCTCGGCGCAGCTCGGCTATGATCCGCGCCCGTTCATCATCGGCATCACGGTGGCCGCCTCCAACTCGTTCATCACGCCGCTGGAGCCGAGCTGCATGCTGGTGTTCGGACCGGGGCGCTACCGCTTCTTCGATTTCGTGCGGGTCGGCAGCGGGCTGACCCTGGTGACGCTGGCGGCCTCGGTGATGATCATTCCGCTGGTGTGGCCGTTCCAGCCGTGAAGTCGCCTGCTAGACTGCCTGCCATGAGCAGACAGCCTCTCTCCTCCCGCCGGCGGCGCGACCTGGATCTGGAAGCCGCCATCCGCGAACACCAGACCACCACCGCCATTCTGGTGGCGGTGGGGGTGGTGATCGGGGTGGCCATCTCGGCCTGGGTGATGTCACGCCCGCCCCTGGACCGCGTCGGCGCCGATGACCCCGAAGCCCCGCTGTTCATCTGAACGGCAACACCCAGGCCGCTGCCCCAGAGTGGGGCGGCGGCCGTTCTTGTTCAGGCGTGCTCGCGGACCAGCCGCAGCAGCGCCTCGCCGTAGTGCTCGGCCCGGCCCGGTCCCATGCCCGGCACGGCCAGCAGGTCCGCCTCGGTGCGGGGACGCCGCGCCGCGATGGCCTCCAGCGTGGCGTTGTTCATCACCGTAAAGCTGGGGCGGCCGGTTTCCTGGGCGGTGGCCGTGCGCCAGGCCTTCAGGGCGCTCACCAGTTCGCCGGCACCAGAGGCTTTGCCCGCGCCACCCTTCAGCACGTCCAGCACCGCCCGGTTGCTGGCCATTCCGCGCTCGGCCGGGTCCGGGGCCGCACCGAGCTCCGCCCCGGTCAGCACCGCCAGAAACTGCTCGCCGTAGCTGTCCAGCTTGCGCTGGCCCACCCCGCTCACCGCGCCCAGCTGAGCCAGGGTGCGGGGGGCCGCCTCGATCATGGCCCGCAGGGTGGCGTCGTGGAAGATGACGTAGGGGGGCACGCCGTGCTCGCGGGCCAGCGAGAGGCGCAGCGTCCGCAGCGCGTCGAACAGGGGATCGGCCCCGTGCGGCTGGCCACGGGCGGCCCGGCGCCGCTCGTCACGGGTGGGCAGCGCCGCCTCGGCCCGCAGCGATACCGGCTCCTCGCCCTTCAGCACCCCCCGCGCCCGGCCGGTGGCCACCAGCGAGCCGTGGCCCTCGGCGTCGGTGGTCAGGTAGCCGAGCGCCGTCAGCTGCCGGAACACGCTGCGCCACTCGGTCTCGCTGAGCGTCTTGCCTACCCCGAAGGTCGGCAGACGGTCGTGGCCCAGGGTCGTCAGGCGCTCGGTGGCGTTGCCGCGCAGCACGTCGATCAGGTGCCCCGCCCCGAAGCGGTTGCCGGTTCGGACCGCCGCCGACAGCGCCATCTGCGCCGGACGGGTGGCGTCCCAGATGGTGGGGGGGGTCAGGCAGGTGTCACAGTTGCCACACCCGCCCTCGCGCGCCTCCCCGAAGTACGACAGCAGCACCGAGCGTCGGCACTTCGCCGTTTCGCAGTACGCCAGGAGCGCGTCCAGCTTGGCCGACTCCTGGCGCTGGATCTCCGGCGGGGCCGCGCTCTGGGCCAGCATCCGGCGCATGTTGACCACGTCCTGCAGGCCGTACACCATCCAGGCGGTGCCGGGCAGGCCGTCGCGCCCGGCACGGCCAGTCTCCTGGTAGTAGCCCTCGATGCTCTTGGGCAGGTCCAGGTGCGCCACGAAGCGCACATTCGGCTTGTCGATGCCCATGCCGAACGCCACGGTGGCCACCACCACCAGCCCCTCCTCACGGATGAAGCGCTCCTGCACCGCATTGCGTTCGCGGACGCTCAGGCCGGCGTGGTAGGCCAGCGCCGGGACCCCCTGCGCGGCCAGCCACTGGGCGGTCTGCTCCACCGAGTTGCGGCTCAGGCAGTACACGATGCCGGCGTCGCCGGGATGCTCGCTGCGAATGAACTCCAGCAACTGCGTCTTGGGGCTGGCCTTCTGGGCCACCCGGTACTGCAGGTTGGGCCGGTCAAAACTGGCCACGAACTGCGGGGCGCCCTCCAGCTCCAGCACCCGCACGATGTCGGCGCGGGTGCGGTCGTCGGCGGTGGCGGTGAGCGCCACCCTCGGCACCTGCGGAAAGTAGCCGGGCAGCACGCTCAGGCCCTGGTACTCCGGCCGGAAATCGTGGCCCCACTGCGACACGCAGTGCGCCTCGTCAATGGCGATCAGCGCCAGCGGCGTGCGGTCCAGCAGCTGAATGGTGCGCGGCAGCAGCAGCCGCTCCGGGGCCACATACAGCAGGTCCAGCTCGCCGGCCAGCAGCGCCGTCTCGACGTCCCGGGCCTCCTGCGGTGAGAGGGTGCTGTTGAGGTAGGCGGCCCGCACACCGTTCTCGCGCAGGGCGTCCACCTGATCCTTCATCAGCGCGATCAGCGGGCTGACCACGATGCCGGTGCCGGGCCGCACCAGCGACGGAATCTGGTAACACAGGCTCTTGCCGCCGCCGGTGGGCATCAGGACCAGCGCGTTGCCACCGCTGGCCAGTGTCTGCACGATCTCCGCCTGCCCATGCCGGAAGCGGTCGTAGCCGAAGACGGTCTGCAGTACCTGCAGACTCTGGGCGGAAACGTCAGCGGTCACGGTCACACCGGCAGTCTAGCGCACCCCGGAGGAGAATTCTGTTAGGAGCGTAGCTGGGGACGGAAGGGGTTCGGTGGAAAGCCGCCCCTGAAGTGCGTGCCGTCATCCAGATACTGGGGGCAGATATGGCCCTCCTTCATGGAACTCTCTCGCCCGAGCGTCGCCCACCCCTCAACCGCTCAGGTTCTGCTTCCCCGCTTCCAGCAGCTCGGCGGCGGCGTGCAGATAGGCCACGAAATCCGGGTACTTCGGTCCGCCTGGTCCCCGCTCATGGTCTATCTTGATCAGCTGGCCCAGCTGACCTTTCGGACCCGGGTTGAGGTCCAGGCAGGTGCTGTTGCCGCCCCCATCCGCGTCCACCGGCACCCACCCGGCGTCCCACCAACGCGGCTGAAGCCGGGCGTCTGGGTGAAGCGTGGCCTCCATGTCCGCGAAGCCGCCGTCCTTCTGCAGCCCGTCCCAGATGTCCCACTCTTCCCGGATGCGGTGTACCGACAGCAGTTCCCCATGCGGCCAGTGGCCTTCTGGCACCCCGTCGTGGCGGGCAAGTGACCTCCGGAAGGGGTCCGGCAGCCGCAGCCGCAGGTGACGTTCCAGGCGGGCAATGGCGGCCTCCGAAGCTCCGTCGGGCAGCGGCGGCGCACCCGCCTGCCGGGCATACCACGCCTCGATGCGGGCCCAGGCGGCCTGCAGGTCCGGCTCACCCGCCTGCCGCTGTGTATCGCTGGTCTGTTCGGTCATGTCGGCTCCCGCTTCATGGTAGTGGCTGACGCCACGGTCTGTCCTGCTCGGTGCGCGGCGCTGGTGCTACCCTGAACCCGACGCGTCCCGACCGTCATACGGAGGAAAGAGCTTATGCCGCTGCAGACCGTGGAATTCCACAGACTCTATACCCGCGTCTCGGCCCAGATCGCCCGGATGATCCGGGAGGGCGAGTATGCGCCCGGCCAGCAGCTGCCCTCCGAACGCGACCTGAGCGTACAACTGGGCGTCAGCCGGCCAACCATCCGGGAGGCGATCATCGCGCTGGAGGTGGCGGGGCTGGTGGAGGTGCGGGTGGGCGCGGGCCTGTTCGTGCGGCATCACCCGGTCGGCAGCGACGCGCCCACGGCAGACGCCCGCCACACACCGGCTGAAATCCAGCAGGCCCGGCTGCTGATCGAGCCGGAACTGGCCGCACTGGCGGCCACCCGGCTGAGTGCCGAGGCGCTGGCCCGGCTGCAGCAGAATGTGCGCGACCTGCGCGCGACGGTGGGCCGTGGCGAGTGGAATCACCGGCTGGACCGCGAGTTTCACGAGGAGATCGCCGCGCAGTGTGGCAATCAGGCGCTCGCGGACATCGTGCGGACGCTGTGGACCGAGCGGACCCAGTCGCTCCCGCCCAGCCTCGATGACCGGCTGAGCGCCCTGCCGCAGCTGCGCAGCCAGTGCCTGAGCGACCACCAGCGCATTGTGGAGGCGCTGCAGTCGCAGGACGCGAGCGCGGCCAAGCGGGCAATGCGGGCCCACCTCAATGTGGGCCTGCGTGAACTCACCGGCACCCGGCAGCGCTAGGCCCGCTCAGCCGAGGGCCGTCGCCAGCCCCAGCAGCCGCTCGCCGTCGCCCCGGTTGGCCGCCAGCTGCACCCCGACGCTCAGGCCGTCGTCGGTGCGCCGGGGCAGCATCAGCGCCGGCACGCCCAACAGCGAGAACGGCACGGTCAACCGCAGCACCGCCACCCGCAGCGGCACGTCCTGCCCGCCCAGCGTCACGCTGCTCTGGCCCGCCAGCGGGGCGGCCGTTGGGACGGCCGGGGCCAGCAGCACGTCCACCGCCTGAAACACGCTGTTCAGCAGGCTACGGTACCCCTGACGGCGGGTGCGGGCGGCCTCCACCACCTCCGCGCTCAGCCCCTGACCCCGCCGCAGCAGCGCCAGCGTCCCCGGCGAGAACCCCGGTTCCGGCAGGGACAGGGCCGCCGCATGAACCGTGGCTGCCTCGCTCTGCACGATGTCCGAGTAGGCGTCGAGCATGTCCGGCAACGTCACCTCCTGCACCTCGGCGCCCAGCCGCTGAAGCTGCGCGCACTGGTCCAGCAACGCCGCGTGCGCCGCCTCGTCGATCCAGCCGCGCGGGTGCCACAGCCCCACCCGCACCCCCTTCCACGACTGCGGGGCCACCGGTCGCCCCTGCAGGGCCGAGTGCACCCGCACGATGGTACTCAGGTCGCGCGCCAGCGGTCCGGCGTGGTCGCAGGTCACCGACAGCGGAAGCACCCCCTCGGTGGGCCACACGGCGCTGCCCTTGCCGGGCTTGAAGCCCACCACGCCGCACCACGCCGCCGGCACCCGGATGCTGCCCCCGGTGTCGGTGCCGAGCGCGAACTCCACCTCGCCGCTCGCCACGCTGGCCGCCGCGCCGCTGCTGCTGCCGCCCGCCACGTGGGCCGGGTTCAGCGGGTTGGGCGTGCCGCCGAACGGATTGTCCCCGGTGATGCCCAGCGCGATCTCGTGCAGCTGGGTTTTGCCGACCAGGGTGGCGCCCAGGTCCAGCAGGCGCGGCACCAGCGGGCTGGGCGCCACCTCCGGCAGCGGCGCCAGGGTGCTGGCCCGCAGCGGCCAGCCGTCCACCCCGTACAGGTCCTTGACGCTGAAGGTCAGCCCCGACAGCGGGCCGCCCGCCCGGCCCGGCAGCGGCTCCGCTGGCCGGTAGGCCCAGACCGGATCGGCAGGGCCGCTCACGGCAGGATGGCCGGCTGCTGGAGCAGCCCCTGCACCAGCGTGAAGGGGCCGAAGGTGGGGCGGCCCAGCAGACCGAGATCGGCGGTGAAGCTGCCGTCCAACCGGTAGCTGACCTGCTGGCCACGCGCCACCCGCAGGAAACTGGACAGGCTGTTGAGGGTCAGCGGCAGCGACACGTCGGCCCGCTGCAGGGCCTCGCCGCGCGCCGGCAGCGCCACATCCGGCAGGTTGACGCGTCCCACCTCCTGCCCGTCCAGCACGAAGGTGCCGGCGATGTTGGCCATCCGCAGCGGCAGCGGGTTGGGGTTCTGCACCCGCAGGTTCAGCGTCAGGTACGCGGTGGCCGGACGGCCACCCAGCGGCAGGTCCAGTCCGGTCAGGCGCACGCTCTGCACCTGGAAGGTCGGCACCTGGATGACCTGCCGGGGCGCACACGCCGCCAGGGTAAGGGCTAGGGAGGGCAGCAGCAGTCGGGGCAGCAGGCGCATGCGCCGAGTGTAAGGGTCCGGAGCCCCCTGCGGGTGAAGAAAGCTGGCAGGCCGGCGGCCGCCGGGCTTTGTTATGGTCGAAGCATGACGCACCTTTCACGCCGGCTGGCCCTGACGCTCGGCCTCCTGGGCACGGTCAGCGGCGCCGGGGCCATTCAGCTGGACATCGCGGCCACGGCCTCCTCCGCCGCTTCCGCACAGCTGCGCTTCGGGGTCAGGGAGTATCAGGCGGGCAGCTTCACCCTGGGCGCCGGCCTGAGCACCTCCGGGGCGGACCTGAGCGCCACCCGGGCGCTGGTGCTGCCCGGCGTGGGCACGGCGCGGGCGCAGGCCAGCGCGGGGGTGCTGTGGAGCGGTGGCCTGCGCGGCGCGCTCAACCTGAGTGGCACCGCCGGCCCGGTGGCCCTGACGCTGGGGCTCAACAGCTGGACGGCGGCCCTGGAACGCTTTGATCCGCTGGCCCGCTGGGCGGAGGCGGCCCCGGACCTGCGCAGCCGCGGCTTCAGTGCCGGCGTCACGGCCCGCTACCGGCTGCGGCGCGATCTGCTGCTGAATCTGGACAGCACCCTGGGCGGCCAGAGCAGCGTGCTGGTGGGCGCAGAATTCCGCCGGGACGCGCTGAGCTACCGGCTGGGCGCGCGGGTGGGTCAGCAGGTGCTGGCTGTGAGCGCCGGGGTGAGCTACGTGGCCGAGAGTGGCCTGACCGTGGTGGCCGACGCCCTGTACGGCTCGGGCACCCTGGGCCTGAGCGGCAGTCTGGAGCTCCCGGACCGGCTGGGAGACGGCAGCGACCTGCGGCTGTACGTGGCGTACGAGCCCTGGCGCACGGTGAGCGAACCGCTGCGGTATGGCGTCCAGGCAAACCTGTCCACCGGCCCCGGCACGCTGCTGCTGGAACTGCGGGGCGGCCAGTCGGTCAGCGGGCAGTCAGGATTTGGGGGGCGGGTCCAATACACCCTGCCCCTGGGCGAGGACGCCGAGCAGCCCTGAGACACTGGTCTGCTATTCCTAGAATTTAGCCCCGCTTCTTTGTTTTTTACTAATTTCAGAAGCATCAGATCCCAGTCAGAAAATGCGCACCCAGAGCGCCTTGCCGCCGTTCCTGTGTTCGCCATCTGCTTTAAACCGGCGTCAGGCAGAGGGACGGCTTCTCATGAGGCGGGCCGCTAGACTGGCGGCATGCAGACTTCTCCCCTCCTGGCCCTGGGCCTCGCGCTGACCGGCCTGACGACCTTCGCCACCAGCCAGGCCCAGACGGCCACGGACATCATCAGCCGCGTGGACGCCAGCCAGCGCGGCGCCAAGGACATCAGCTTCCGGCTGAGCGGCACGGCCAGCGTGCAGGGCAGCAACCAGAAGATTGACCTGAACATCCAGAGCATCCCCGCCGCGAATCTGGCGCGCATCGTATTCAACGCGCCCGACTCACTGGCCGACAACATCGTCGTGGTGGACAAGGCCGAGATCCGCAACTACCTGTACCTCACCAACCAGGTGACGGTGACGCCGCTGACCAAGGCCACCGGGCAGGCGGGCCTGAGCGGCTTGGACTTCAGCCAGATCAGCAACCTCAGCGCGCTGCTGAAGAACTACGACGTGCGCCTGCTGGGCAGCAGCGGGGCGGCCGGCAACCGGGTGTTCCAGCTGGAGGGCACCGCCAAGGCCGCCGGCGTCAATGATGGCAAGGCGCGCGTCTGGATCAGCGAGGCCGGCTGGCGGCCCACCCGCGTGCAGTGGCTGGACAGTGGCAACAAGGTGGTGGCGGACCTCAGCTTCAACAACTACAAGACCAACGCGGGGCTGAGCGCCACCACGCTGCGCATGCTCCCCAAGAACGCTGAAGTCGTGCGCCAGTAATCCTTCTGAAACAAACCGGCCCCCACATGGTGTGGGGGCCGGTTTGTCTCAGAGACGGATCAGCTGCGCAGCACGCGGCGAGCGCCCACGTACCGCTGAGACCAGTACGTGGTGGTCATGCTCTCGATCATGGTGCGGCCGTTGTAGCTGTTGGCGTTGGCGAATTCGCCGTTGCCCAGGTAGATACCTACGTGCGACACGCCGCCACCGGCGGTGTTGAAGAACACCAGATCGCCCGCCTGGATGTTTCCGCGCGACACCGGAGAACCCACTCCGAACTGCGCGCGGGCTGTGCGCGGCAGGTTCACCCCGAGCTGCTGAAACACGGCGCGAGTGTATGCGCTGCAGTCAATGCCGTTACCTCCGGTTCCGCCCAGCAGGTAGCGAATGTTCAGCAGCCGGCTGGCGACGGTCCGAATGTAGGCGCCGCCGCTGGCGTGAGCCGGTGCGGCGGCGGTCTGAGGCTTGGCGGTGGTCTGGGGCTTGGATGCAGGAGCGGCCGTGCCCCCGAGGTTGAGATGCTGCCCCAGCTGGATCGTGCTGCTGCTCAGATGATTGAGCTGCATCAGGTCGGCCGGCTCCATATTGGCCTTCCGGGCGATGCTGTAAAGGGTATCGCCAGCCTTGACGGTGTAACTCGCTGCCAGTGCTGCACTGCCCATGCTCATGGCGGCGGCGGTCAGGAGAAAAGCGCGAAGGATGGACATGAATGCGGGGAGTTTACCAGAGGTTTATTTATTCAGCATTTATTCTTGGGCGAGTGGCAGGGATTTATGCAGCTATACGCGCTTTATGCGGGTTTTTGGCCGATGAATACACAGATGAATACAAAATAAAGCTCAAGCTTCTCACCAGATGACTCATTTCTGACGTAGGGCCGCCGGTTTGACAGATGAGGGCAGGCCAGAGATGGAAAAACTCAAATTTGCCCTCCAGAAGGGCACTTCCGGGTTCACAACTTCACCAGTTGCCGTCCCCATGTACCGGCTGTGAGAAAGTGTATAACTTATTTTCTATATATTTCTGACTCATCTTCTCATGGAGAGGTTCCCCTCCACCCCTGCCGAAAGGGGGAAACTGACGCCTATACTCGGGCAGACAGCGCGGCCCGCTGCCGGCCGCCCACTCACCCGGAGGTAGGCATGAAGGAACTGATGACCACGGAGCAGCTCTTGCAGGGCCTGAAACATTACCGGCGCATCGCCCGGCAGGACCTGTTGCGTGCGCCGGAAACGCCGCACCCGGACGCCTTCCGCATTCACGCCGAGGCGCGGCGCAGCGTGTATGCCGCCCTGGAGGAGCAGGCCAGTCAGGGTGGGGCGCAGGAAGTCATCGATTTCGCGGTCCAGACGTACCGCACGCTGCCGTTTACCACCGGCACCGCCGAGCACGAGCATCCAGAACTGAAGGGGCGCGAGAACGCCCTGGAGAACTTCTTTCTGATGGTGGGACTGGATCCCAAGCTGCGCCGGGAAGCGCGCAGCGCCCGGCCCCGGCTGGCGACCGTCTGAGCCGTCCGGCCCACCCGCCCGTGGACCCCAGCCGCCTGGAGCAGCTGAGCGAGCGCAACCGGGCCTGCACCGCCTGCGACCTGCGCCCCGGCTGCCTGCAGGTGGTGGTGTCGGACGGCAACCCACAGGGCGGCCTGCTGATCGTGGGTGAGGGACCCGGCGGCGACGAGGACCGGGTGGGCCGCCCCTTCGTCGGCCGGGGCGGACAGCTGCTGGACCGCATTCTGGCTGCCGTGCAGCTGGACCGGCAGGACGCCTACATCACCAACATCGTGAAGTGCCGCCCGCCTGCCAACCGCACCCCTGAACCCGGCGAGATCGAGACCTGCACGTCGCTGTGGCTCGAACCGCAGCTGCAGCTGCTGCGGCCCCGCGCCATCATCGCGCTGGGCAACACCCCGACCCAGTACCTGCTGCAGACGCGCCAGGGCATCACCCGGCTGCGTGGCCGCTGGCAGCGTTACACCCAGCGCGACGGCCTCTGGAGCGCGCCGCTGATGCCGATGTTCCACCCGGCGTATCTGCTGCGTAACGATACCCGCGCCCCCGGCGGCCCCAAGAGCCTGACGTGGCGGGACATCCAGGAGGTGCGCCGGGTGCTGGATGGCGCGTCTCCCCAGGGTCTGGATGACCGGCCAGCCGGGGGCCTGTTCTGAACGCGCCCGCCTGAGTTACTGACCGCGGTCCAGCGAGCGGTACAGGGCCTGATACTGCCGCGCGGAGGCGTCCCAGGAGAAGTCCAGCGCCATGCCCCGGCGCATCCGGGTCTGCCACTTCTCCGGCTGCTCGACCTGGGCGCGCGCCTGTTGCAGGCACGCCACCAGCGCCTCGTCGTCCGCCGGGCCGAAGCGGAAGCCCACGTCGGTCGGCACGCTGTCCACCAGCCCGCCGGTCTCGCGCACCACCGGCAGCGAGCCGTAACGCATGGCGATCATCTGCGACAGCCCGCACGGCTCAAAGCGGCTGGGCATGCAGAAGGCGTCCGATCCGGCGTACAGCCGGTGGGCCAGCGGCTCGTTCATGCCGGACACGTAGCGCACCCGCGAGTGCTGAGACCAGCCCTTCAGGGCGGCCTCCAGCAGCGCCTCCCCGCTCCCCAGCACCACCACGTTCCAGTCCTGGGTCACTTCCGGCAGCGCCTCGATCAGCAGGTCCATGCCCTTCTGCGACACCAGCCGGGTCACGGCCGCCAGGATCGGCGCGTCGTCCAGCCCGAATTCCTGACGCAGCAGTTCCACGTTGGCCTGACGCCCGGCCGGCGTGTGAAACGGCTGGATGTCCGGGTCGGCGGCCGGGTCCCAGCGCTCCAGATCCAGGCCGTTCAGGATGCCGCTCAGCTGCCCGGCCGACTCGCGCACCTGCAGCACACCCTGCAGGCCCTCGCCGTACTCGGCGGTGGTGATCTCGTGGGCATAGGTCGGGCTGACGGTGGTCAGGTGGTCGGCATACACCAGCCCGGCCTTCATCAGGTTGATGTCGCCGTGGAACTCCACGTTAGCGAAGTTCTGCGGGGGCAGCCCGGTCCAGCCGAAGCCCTCCTGGGCGTTCCAGCGGCCCTGGTACTGCAGGTTGTGCACGGTATAGACGCTGCGCAGGCCCATCAGGCGGGCGTGGGCGACCACCAGTCCGGCCGCCCAGTCGTGGCCGTGCAGTACGTCGAAGGTCAGGCCCATGCTCGCCAGGGTCGGCAGCAGGGTGCGGCCCCAGCGGCAGAAGCGCTCCACGTCGTCCTCGGCGTACAGGCCGGGTCGGTCAAAGTCCGGGGTGCCGTAAAACAGGTAACGCACGTCCCCGTCCACGATCTCCCCCACCCGGACCGGTCCCGGCTGCAACCGGCCGTTGCGCGGTTCGCTGGCCCGCCAGATCTCCTGCGGCTCACCGTTCAGGTCCTGCCACCACGGCGACACCACCGTGACCGAGACGCCCAGCCGGCTCAGCGCCTCGGGCAGCGCGGCCATCACGTCCGCCAGACCGCCCGTGCGCGAGTAGGGAAACACTTCAGAGGCCACCAGAAGCAGCTGCATACCGCCCACTCTAGCCCAGCATCGGCCCCGGCAGGCCCGTCTGGACCAGGGTCAGCCGCCAGGGCGGTCCGGCTGTTACCCTGGAGGGATGACCGCCGCTCCCGCATCCACCGTCAGCGTCCGGCAGCTGGCCCAGGCCGCCCGGGCCGCCGCCCGCCGCCTGGGCATCCTCTCCACCGAGGCCAAGAACGCCGCCCTGGAGGCCATTGCGGCCCGACTGGAAGCCGGGCAGGCGCAGATTCTGGCGGCCAACGCGCAGGACGTGGCCGCCGCCCGGGACGCCGGCCTGAACGACGCGCTGATTGACCGGCTGCTGCTGACCCCGGCGCGGCTGGAGGGCATCGTGTCGGACGTGCGGAACGTGATCCGGCTGCCGGACCCGGTAGGTCTGCGAGTGGGCGAGCGCACCCTGGACAGCGGGCTGCAGGTGGGGCGCGTGCGGGTGCCGCTGGGGGTGCTGGGTGTGATCTACGAGTCGCGGCCCAACGTGACGGTGGACGTGGCCACGCTGGCGCTCAAGTCCGGCAATGCGGTGCTGCTGCGCGGCGGCAAGGAGACGGTGCACAGCAACCGGGTGCTGGCCCAGCTGATCGGGGAGGCGCTGGCGGCCTGCGGCATTCCGGAGGCGGCGGTGCAGGTGATTCAGGACCCGGCCCGCGAGCGGATGCTGGAACTGCTGCGGCTGGACGATCTGGTGGACGCGATCATCCCGCGCGGCGGGGCGGGCCTGCACCGCTACTGCGTGGAGCACGCCACGGTGCCGGTGATCGTGGGTGGGGTGGGCGTGGTCCACATATATCTGGACCCTTCGCATACGGCGAGCGAGGCAGACGTGCAGGCGGCGGTGCGGGTGATCCACAACAGCAAGGTGCAGAAGCCCAGCGCCTGCAATGCCCTGGACACCCTGCTGATCCAGCAGGAGGCGCTGGGCGCACTGCCGGCCATTGGGCGCGACCTGACGGAGGCAGGCGTGCAGCTTCGCGCCGACCCAGCTGCTCTAGGGGCACTTCAGGAGGCCAGGGTGGATGCCCAGCCCGCCACCCTGGATGATTTCGGGCAGGAGTTTCTGGCGTTGACGCTCAGCATCCGCACGGTGCAGACGCTCGACGAGGCGCTGGACCACATCGCCGCGCATGGTGGCCATACCGAGGCGATCCTGACCCGCGACGAGCGGCAGGCCCAGCGTTTTGTGGCCGAGGTGGACAGCGCCGCCGTGATGGTGAACGCCAGCACACGCTTCAACGACGGCGCGCAGCTGGGCCTGGGCGCCGAGGTGGCGGTGAGCACCCAGAAGCTGCATGCGCGCGGCCCGATGGCGCTGGAGGAATTGACCACCCTGAAGTGGGTGGTGCGCGGCGACGATCAGGTGCGGGCGTAGGGAGAAAGGGCAGAGATACTCGCCAGCGTTCATCGAGACGGCGGCAACTCTGCGGTGAACCCATTAGGTCCAGTCGCCCAGCCAGAGGCAAAGTCTCCGGAACACACTTGGTGGTGCCCGGTTGACAGCTGCCGCTTCCAGTTCTACTATTTCGGTAGTTAGCGAATTACCGAAATGAGGACCCGCGTATGCTCAAAACCCTGTCCCTGACCACCGCCCTGCTCGCCAGCCCCGCGTTCGCCACCTCTCAGGAGGTGACTTTGCAGGTGCCGGGCGCGGAGCTGCACGCCACCCTGCAAGTGCCGGAAGGCACGGTCCAGCCGCCGGTAGCGCTGATCCTGGCCGGAAGCGGCCCCACCGACCGTGACGGCAACAGTCCGGCGGGCGTGACGGCAGCCAGCTACCGCAAGCTCGCCAGTGTCCTGGAGGCGGCCGGGATCGCCACGCTGCGCCCGGACAAGCGGGGGATCGGGGCCAGCCGGGCCGACAACCCCAGCGAGGCCGCCCTGCGCTTCACCGACTACGTGACGGATGCCCGGGCCTGGCTGACGTGGCTGAGCCAGCAGCAGTCCGGCGGAACCCGCACCTTTGGTCCGCTGGTCCTGATCGGGCACAGCGAGGGGTCCTTGATCGGGCTGGCGGCGCTGCAACAGCCGCCGGTGCCGGTGGCCGCCTTCGTGAGCCTGGCCGGCCCAGGTGAGAACCTGGCCACCACCCTCCGGCGTCAGCTGCACAGCAATCCGGCCAACCCGGCGGCCCTGGTGCAGGAGAGCGACCGGATTCTGGACCAGCTGCTCAAGGGCGAGACGGTGGCCCAGGTCAGCCCGCTGCTGGCCCCGATCTTCCGGCCCAGCGTGCAGCCGTACCTGATCAGCGAGTTCCGGGCGGACCCGCCCGCCCTGATCGGTGCCCTGAAGCTGCCCATCCTGATCGCCCAGGGCGACCATGACCTGCAGGTGGGTGTATCAGACGCCCAGGCGCTGGCCCGGGCGCAGCCGACCGCCACGCTGCTGCTCGTGCCGGGGATGAATCATGTGCTGGTGGACGCGCCCGCCGACCCGCAGGGCAACCTCGCCACCTACGCCCGGGCCGACCTGCCGATCAGCGAAGGGCTGGCGGACGGCCTGACGGGCTTTCTGAAGGGAGCGCTGAAATGACGTGAATGAGGTGTTCAAGGCGCTCTCCGACCCCACTCGCCGGGCCATCCTCAAGGAACTGCGGGCCGGGGAGCGCAGCGCCGGCGAGCTGAGCGAGCTGTTTCCCATCAGCAAGAGCACGCTCAGCGGTCACTTCCTGGTGCTCAAGGCCGCCGACCTGGTGGAAAGCGAGCGGCGCGGCACCACCATCCTCTACCGGCTGAACACCACCGTGTTTCAGGACGTGCTGAGCGGCCTGCTGGACCTGTTCGGACCGCAGGAGCAGGCCACACCGGACCCCTCCCGAAAGGACCAACCATGACCTCCCCCACTTCCCTGCTGCGCCGCGAGTGGCCCACCCTGCTGGCCCTGGCCGCCAACGCCGCCCTGATCGCCTGGAGCTGGCCCCGCCAGCCGCTTCAGGTGCCGGTTCACTGGAACCTGCTGGGCCAGCCGGACCGCTACGGTGGCCGCTTCGAGGCGCTGGTGGCGGTGCCGCTGGTGCTGCTGCTGCCGATGCTCCTGACCTGGGCGCTGCAGGTGAATGGCCCCGCCCGCAACGCGCTGCTGTTCCGGGTGACGCGCTTCGGGCTGGCGCTGTTGAGCCTGAGTCTGACCGCGCACGCCGCCTTCGGCTGGACGCCGGGCCGCAGCGCCCTGCTGGGCGTCGGGCTGCTGTTCACCCTGCTGGGCAACGTGATGGGTAAAGCTCAGCCGAACCGGTACGTGGGCTTCCGCACCCCCTGGACCGCCCGCAGCCGGCTGGCGTGGCAGCGCGGGCAGCGCCGCAGCGGTGTGTTTCTGGTGAGCGTGGGGGTGCTGGTCCTGCTGACCGCCGCCGTGGTGCCGGCCGCCGCGCTGGTGCCGTGGGTGATGCCGCTGGGCTTCCTAACCCTGCTGCTGGGCGGGATAGGGTGGCTGGTGTGGCGCTCCTATCAGGACTACCGGGCCGACCCGGACCCGCGCTCGCCGTTTCAGAACACATAAGGCTGAGCAGCGGGGCGGGCCATTCTTGCCCGCCCCGCCGCTCAGCCGGCCACGAACCTCAGCGCGCCCTCCACGTCCTGCAACTCGGCTAAAGTCGGCACCACCGTGCTCTCGGAGATGCGGGCGGCGTAACGCACGTCCTCGCCCAGCCCCAGCCGGTCCAGATGCACCCCGTGGCCGCTGCTGGACAGCGCCTCCAGCGGGTTGCCCAGGTTGCGCCTCACCGTCAGCGCGATGCGGGCGCCGTCGTCCACGGTGAAGTCGCCCATTGCCAGCAGGTACTCGGCCAGCACCCCCGCCGCGTAGGCGTCCTCCAGGCTGACCCGCTCGTCGGTGCCGCTGCACACGATGGCGATCTCCTCCACTGCGCGCGCCCGGGCACGCCGGGCCGCCGCATGCGCGTTGGTGAGGGCCGCCAGCAGCACGTGCTTGCCGCTTTGCGCCGCTACGTGGGCCGCGCCGGTGCCGTTCGTCGTGTTCATCACGACCGTTCTGCCGGTGAAGTTGCGCCCCGAGGCCTCCACCGGGCTGTTGCCGAAGTCGAACCCGGGAATCGGGAGACCGCCGCGCTCGCCGCCCAGCAGGTACCGCTCATCCCGGACCGGCTCGCCATCCGGGCCCGGATGGTCGCGCAGGGCCAGCGCCCGCTCCGGGCTGGCGGTGAGCAGCAGCCCCTCTGCCCCGCGCTCCAGGTAGGCCACGGCGGTGGTGGTGGCGCGCAGGATGTCCACCACCAGCACCGTGTCCGAGTAGCCGCCGTGTGGCAGCAGATCCACCCGCAGCTTCATGCCAGCGCCCCGCGCAGCCGGGCCAGCCCCGCCTCAGCCCCGTCCGGTCCGTACACGCTGGACCCGGCCACCAGACAGCTGGCTCCAGCCTCGGCCAGCAGGCGGGCAGTCTCGGCGTTCACGCCCCCGTCCACCTGCAGTTCCGCATTGCTGCCCAGTTCATCCAGCCAGCGGCGCACGGTGCGGACCCGCTCGTAGGTCTGCGGAATGAAGCGCTGGCCCCCGAAGCCAGGATTCACGCTCATGATCAGCACCAGCCCCACGTCCGGCAACACCGGACGCAGCGCCTCCAGCGGCGTGCCGGGGTTCAGGACCACGCCCGGCTGCTTTCCCAGGTCGCGGATCATCTGCACGGCGCGGTGGATGTGAGGTGTGGCCTCCACGTGGATGGTCAGGCCGTCGGCCCCGGCCGCCGCGAACTGCTCCAGATAGCGTTCCGGGGCCTGCACCATCAGATGCACGTCAATAAACTGCCCGGTCTGGTCGGCGTCGCGCACCCGCCGCACCGCCTCCAGCAGCGGGAAGCCGAAGCTGATGTTCGGGACGAACTGCCCGTCCATCACGTCCACGTGGATGTAGTCGGCGCTGCGGATGGCCCGCAGTTCGTCGGCCAGCCGGGTGAAATCACTGGCCAGGATGCTGGGCGCGAGCTTGATCGGTGTGGGCGGCACAATGCAGCGATTCTAACAGTCTTCATCTCGACGCCGGGTGAAGCCAGCGGGGGTGCCGCAGCCATCTCGGTCAAGGAACGGTCACGGGCGCACGCACCCCTCCGGGCCCGCCCTCCGGTACAATCGCCCCCGTGACCCTGGCCGAACCCTCACTGAGCAAACTGCTGCCCCAGGCCCCTGCCGGCACCGTGACGCAGCTGCCGCAGGTGGGCCGCGCCGCGCTGTTCGCCGGCTATCAGGGACCGTGTGTCCTGCTGACCACACCGGAGCGGCTGGACGTGTACCGCTCCGCCGACATGCTGGGCGCCCCGCTCAGCGTCAACCCCGGCCTGGAAGGGTGGCAGGACCGCCACGAGCACGTGCTGCTCGACATCCAGACGGCCATGGACCTGTTTCCGTCGCGGCCGGAGGAGCACGCCATCAGCTTTCAGGTCGGCGCCAGCCTGCCCCGGGACGCGCTGACCGAGAAGCTGGAACGGCTGGGCTACGAGCGCTCCGAGGACGTGGAGGAACCGGGCTACGTGTTCCGCGGCGACACGCTGGAGCTGCGGCTGAATGGCGGGGGCGGGCCGTACCAGATCCGGGCCGAGTTCTTCGGCGACGAGCTGGATGCGCTGCGCCGGGTGGAGGGGCAGGACACCCAGCGGCTCACGCGCTACACCCTGGCCCCCGCCGCCGAGTACCTCAGCGAGGTGCGCTGGGACGCCACCCGGCTGGAACTGCTGCCGGGCCGGGTATTTCTGGACTCGCCGGAGTTCTTCGCCAGCAGCCTGGGGCCGCTGACGGACTTGCTCTGGAAGCAGCTTCAGGCGCGCGAAGTGACCAGTTTCGGCCGCGCGCCGCTGGACCTGCCGGACGCCGACGTGGACCTGAAGGCGCTGCCGTTCTACCGTGCCCGGCTGTCGGATCTGGCCCGCGACGTGCAGGACTGGCGCACCGGCGGCTACCGGGTGCTGCTGCTGGTGCGGCACGAACGCACCGCCCGTTACCTCGCCGAGAAGCTGCTGGACACCCCGGACATTCCGTGGCTCAAGCTGCCGCGCCTGAAACCGGGCGAGCTCGGCTTCCTGAAGGCCGGCGGCGAGGGCGGCTTCGCGCTGGAGCAGCAGCGGACGGTGGTGCTGACCGAGGACCTGATCTACGGCTTCCAGGGCGGCAGCGCCCTGCGTGGCAAGCGGCTGGCGGGCCGGCCCGTCACCGACGCGCTGGGGCTGGCGGTAGGCGACTTCCTGATTCACCCGGAACACGGCGTGGGCCGCTTCCAGGGGCTGGAGACGCGCACGGTGCTGGGCGTCACCCGCGACTACCTGAACATCGAGTACAAGAACGACGCCCGGCTGAGCGTGCCGATTGAACAGCTGCCGGTGCTGCGCCGCCACCCTGGCACCACTGACGACCCGCCGGCCCTGTCCAACTTCGACAAGCGCGACTGGACGCGCGCCAAGGAACGTGCCCGCAAGAACGCCGAGGAGGTGGCGGGCCGGCTGCTGGTGCAGTACGCCGCCCGGCAGGTCACGCCCGGCACCGCCTTCCCACCGATTCCCGAGTGGGACGAGCAGATCGAGCAGAACTTCGGGTTCGAGCTGACGGCGGACCAGAAGAGTGCGCTGAAGGACACGCTGCACGACCTGGAGCAGCCGCACCCGATGGACCGGCTGGTGAGCGGAGACGTGGGCTTCGGCAAGACCGAGGTGGCGCTGCGGGCCGCCCACCGGGTGGTGGGGCACGGGCGGCAGGTGGCGGTACTGGTGCCCACCACCCTGCTGGCCGAACAGCACGCCACCACCTTCATGGAGCGCTTCAAGAACCTGCCGGTGCGGGTGGAGGGTCTGTCGCGCTTCACCGGCGACAAGCAGGCCCGCGCCATCCTGGCGGACCTCGCGGCGGGCCGGGTGGACATCGTCATCGGCACCCACCGGCTGCTCAGCGACGACGTGCGCTTCAAACAGCTGGGCCTGATCATCGTGGACGAGGAGCACCGCTTCGGCGTGGGTCAGAAGGAGAAGCTGCGCGCGCTCTCGGGGCTGCCGCAGATGCAGAACGGCAAGATCGAACTGCCGGAGGGCGCCACAGCCGTGGATGTCCTGAGCCTGTCGGCCACCCCGATTCCGCGCACCCTGTACATGAGCATGGTGGGCCTGCGCGATATGAGCAGCATCCAGACGCCGCCGAAGGGTCGCCGCCCGATTCAGACCATCCTGGCGCCCTTCGACCCCACCACCGTGCGCGGGGCCGTGATGTCCGAGATCGAGCGCGGCGGCAAGGTGTTCTACATCCACGACCGGATCGCCAGCATCGGCTCGCGCAGCCTGTACCTGCGCAACCTGATTCCGGAGGCGCGCATCGGGGTGGCGCACGGCCGCATGGACGAGGACGAGCTGGAAGAGATCATGCTCGGCTTCGAGGAGGGCGCTTTCGACGTGCTGATGAGCACCACCATCGTCGAGACCGGCCTGGACATCCCGGAGGCCAACACCATCCTGATCGAGCGCTCGGACCGGCTGGGGCTGGCCCAGCTGTACCAGCTGCGCGGACGGGTGGGCCGCCGCTCGCTGGATGCCTACGCCTACCTGTTCTACCCGCCGCGCATGACCGAGAACGCCGCCCGCCGGCTGTGGGCCATCGCGGACCTGCAGGACCTGGGCAGCGGCCACCTGCTGGCCGAGAAGGACATGGAGATTCGCGGCGTGGGCAACATTCTGGGTGAGGAGCAGCACGGCCACGTGCAGGCGGTCAGTATTGAGGTGTACACCGAGCTGCTCGCGGAGGCGGTCGCGCGGCTCAAAGGCGAGCCGCTCACGGCGCCCCCGACCGTCAGCATCGACCTGCCGATCAACGCGCGGCTCACGCCCGAATACTTCGCCAGCGAGTTCAAGAACGGCGAGGAGGAACGCATCGCCACCTACGGCAAACTCTCGGAGGCCAGGACGCTCCAGGCGATCTCGCGCATCGAGCGTGACCTGCGCAAGCGCTTCGGGCCGCCACCCGCCGAGATCCAGAACTTCATCGACCTGGCCAAGCTGCGGCTCACCGCGCTGGCCCGGCGGGTCATCAGCATCGGGGAGACCATGACCGACCTGCAGATCACCTTCAGCTACAAGGGCCTGGACTACGACGCCTCGGCGCTGCGGCGCTTCCCGCACCGCACCGAGGTGACGCAGTTCCCGCCGGCCATCAAGATCGAGAAGCGCGGCGTGAAGCCGGACGACTATGCCCGGCTCTTGATTGACGTGCTGGGCTACTTCGGCTGAGGCCTCCCGGCCCGCGCCGCATGGTACTAATGCACCCGTGAGCGTTCATGATGCCGACTGACTTTGACGCCCTGCAGGCCTCGATCCAGGCCACCAGCGGCCCACGGCTGGCCGAGCAGCGTGCCTGCGAGGCATTTCTGAACGCCCTGTACCACGCCCTGCGGCATGCCAGCGGGCCAGGGCTGCCACTCAACAACGTGTCGATCGAGCCGGCGGAGGACCGCACAGTGCGGCTGCGGCCCCTGCCGCAGGGCAGCTGGCACGCCGCATGGTTCAGGCTGGGGCTGTGCGAGGTGTACGTGCGGGTGCAGCGGCAGGCTGGGCAGTTCGTGGGCGAGTACGGTCAGCAGGGCCGCTTCCGGCAGAGTGGCATCAGCGAGGACGACCTGCTGGCGCTGGCCCGCAGCCTGATGCGCGCCCTGGCACAGGAACTGGGGGATTCAGGGGCAAGCCGAACCGTGACGAACTGAGCGAAGCCTACACTAGGGTCATGGGGCTAGACATCGTGTTCGCCGTTGAGCGAAGGGGGCTGGACGGCGTGTGGAAGCGGGCCGAACCAGTGGTTCCCAACCCCGTTGCCGACTGGTTTGATGAGCCAGGATGCGAACTGGAATGCGCGGAGTATGCCCACGAGCACTGGTCCTTCGACCACGCCCGAGAAAAGTGGCTCATCAGCATCGAGTGGTCTGAGCACTTCCCAGTTCCTCAGGACATCAGTGCTGAAACACGGAGTTTCCTGATCGCCTGGGCAGAGCCGGAGGCGGGCGGCATGATTCCATTGAGCAGCCTGATCGAAACGGACTGGTTGGCCGCATGGCACGATCCACGAACATTGGCCGCATTAGAGTCGCATATGACGCTGCAGGATCTGCGCAGGCACGTCCTGGAACGCCTCATCCCACTCGGCGCTCCGGACGAAGTCCGCGTGATCTACGGCTATAACGTTTAGGCTGCATCCACGAGTACACTCCTGGCCGGCCTGTCCCTGGCGACCGCTCCACCATCCGGCTATACTTGAACTCAGTTCAAATATTCTGTTCCCACCCCTGGAGGACCCCGCGTGCTGCCGCTCAGTTCCAAGATTCTGTTCTTTGTGTTCGCCCTGGTGACGGGCGTCATCGGCGTGTGGGGCTTCTACCGGCTGTACCTGCGAATCCGGCGTGGTCGCCCTGCCGAGGAAACCCGCGTGGACCGGCCCGGCGCCCGCCTGCTGTACGCCCTGCGCACCACCCTGACCCAGGAGCGCACCTTCCGCCGCCGCACGGCCATCAGCGTGCTGCACAGCTTTATCTTCTACGGCTTCGTGTACTACCTGCTGGTGAACGTCATTGACGGGCTGGAGGGCTACTTCGCCTTCAGCATCACCTCGGGCAACCCGCTGGGCGCCCTCTACAACCTGCTCTCGGACATCCTGAGCTTCCTGGTGCTGCTAGGCGTGCTGAGCCTGGTGGTGCGCCGGCTGTTCCTGCCGGCCCGCCGCGACTTCGTGTTCAACGCCCGCACGCTGCTGCACCCGCTGGTCAAGCAGCAGTTCATCCTGCGCGACAGCCTGATCGTGTCGGCGTTCATTACCTTCCACGTCGGCAGCCGCATCATCGGACAGGCCGCCAAGCTGGCCGAGGAGGGCAGCGACCGCTGGCAGCCGTTCACCAGCACCGTGTCCGGCTGGCTGTTCTCGGGGGCCAGCGACGCCGCCGTTCACGGCTGGCGGGTCTTCGGATACTGGGGCGCGCTGGGCAGCGTGCTGGCGTTCCTGGCGTACTTCCCGTACACCAAGCACATCCACATCTTCATGGCTCCGGTGAACTACTTCCTGCGCCGCCCGGTCAACAGCGGCACCCTGCCGCCCATGAAGGGGCTGGCCGAGGCGATGGAGCAGGAGGAGCCGCAGCTGGGCGCCTCACAGCTGGAAGACCTGAGCTGGCCCCGACTGCTGGACGCCTACGCCTGCATCCAGTGCAACCGCTGCCAGGATGTCTGCCCCGGCAGCGCCACCGGCAAGTCGCTCAGCCCGGCCGCGCTGGAGATCAACAAGCGCATGGAGCTGAACATGCTGGCCAGCCACGCCAGCCCGTTCAAGCTGCAGACCGCCGCCTTCGAGGGCGGCGCGGCCACCGCCCAACCACTGCTGGAGTTCGCCATCAGCGAGGAGGCGGTGTGGGCCTGCACCACCTGCGGCGCGTGCATGCAGGTGTGCCCGGTACAGGACGAGCAGATGCTCGACATCATCGACATCCGGCGCCAGCAGGTGATGGTGGCGGGCGAGTTCCCGGCGCAGCTGCAGACGGCCTTCCGCGGCATGGAGCGCGCCAGCAATCCGTGGGGCATCTCGCGTGACAAGCGCATGGAGTGGGCCGAGGGCCTGAAGGTGCCCACCATCGACGAGAACCCCACCCCCGACGTGCTGTACTGGGTAGGCTGCGCGGCCAGCTACGACCCCGGCGCGCAGAAGGTGGCGCGCAGCTTCGTGCAGCTGCTGGACCGGGCCGGCGTGAACTACGCGGTGCTGGGCAAGAAGGAAGCCTGCACGGGCGATAGCGCGAGGCGGGCCGGCAACGAGTTCCTGTATCAGCAGCTGGCTGAGGAGAACGTGGCCACGCTGAACGAGGTGCGCCCCAAACTCATCGTGGCCACCTGCCCGCACTGCATGAACATGATCGGCAACGAGTACCCGCAGCTGGGCGGCCACTACCAGACGATGCATCACACCCAGTACCTGGAGATGCTGGTGCAGGGTGGGCAGCTGCAGGCCGACCCGCTTGAAGCCAACGTTACCTACCACGACCCCTGTTACCTGGGCCGCCACAACGGCGTGTATGACGCGCCGCGCAGCGTCATTCAGAGCATGGGCAACCAGATTCTGGAGCTGGAGCGCAGCCGCGAGGGCAGCTTCTGCTGCGGGGCCGGCGGCGCGCAGTTCTGGAAGGAAGAGGAGGAGGGCGACGGCCGCATCTCCGACAACCGCTTCAACGAGATCCAGGCCCGGCTGGACGCCGCCACCGAGAACGCGAAGGCGGGCAAGGTGGTGGCGGTGGGCTGCCCCTTCTGCAAGAGCATGCTCAACAGCAGCCCCGGCAAGCAGAGCCGCGACGACATCGTGATCAAGGACGTGGCCGAACTGCTGCTGGAGGGCGTGCAGCGCCGTCAGGGCGAACCGGTGCCGACCAGCCCGGTGCCGGACCCGGTGGGCGAGGGGTCGGGGCCGCACACGGAAGGCATTGCGGTGCCGAATGCCGAGCTGCCGGTGGCCCAGGGCCGGGGCGAGGTCAATGCGGACCTGCCCGGCACGGTGGTGGGCGAGACCACGGCGGAGGTGGCCAACGACCAGCCGCCCGCTCCGGCCGCGCCGCGCAAGGCCTGGAAGCCGAAGAGCCAGGACGACGTGGTGAGTGAGCCACCTGCCGAGGCCGATATTCCTGCTCCCGCTCCGGCGGCCCGTAAGGCCTGGAACCCCAAGGGGACTGGAGATGACGTAGTGCCGACCCCGGCGACAGAAGAACCGGCCCCGGCGCCGCGCAAAGCCTGGACCCCCAAAGCCGCCCCGGCGGCGGCAGAGGCCACCCCACCCGCCACGGTGCCGGACGCCTCCGCCGAGGCCCCCAGCTCCACACCCATCGCCCCGGTTCAGCGCAAGGCCTGGACGCCGAAAGCGGCCGCGCCTGCCGCGCCGGCCCCCGCCGAGCCGGAACCCAGCCCTGTGGCCCCGGAGCCGGCCCCCTCCGGCGAGCGTCGCAAGTGGGCGCCCAAGACTGCAACGGCGGCCGCAACCCCTGCGGTCTCCCCTGCCTCACCCATCACTGAAGCAGAGCCGGCTGAGACGGCCACGCCCCCCCGGCCGAAGTGGACCCCCGCTGCCCGCGCCGCCAGCCCGGCGGAAACTGCGCCCGCCCCTGAGGCAGCAGCAGCAGAGGCGCCCACCGAGCCCGACCAGCCGTCTCCCGAGACCGGCCGCAAGAAGTGGACCCCCAAGAAGGGCTGAGCTGGCCCTTCACCGCTGCTCCATCTCTCAATTCCCTACAGGGTGCCGGGATATAGTGATTTCATGTGGATCTCCACCAAGGCTCAATACGGGCTCCGGGCGCTCGTCGACATCGGTCGGCATCCCGGGGACGCCGTTCCGCTCAAGGAGGTGGCCGAGCGGCAGGCCATCAGTCAGGCCTATCTGGAGCAGATTGCCAGCAATCTGCGCCGCGCCGGGTTCATCCGCAGCGTGCGCGGAGCCCACGGCGGCTACCGGCTGGCCCGCCCCGCGGAGGAGATCAACGCCTACCACGTGGTGACGGCCATGGAAGGCAGCCTCGCGCCGGTCGCATGTGTCGAGGACCATCACACCTGCGACCGGGTGGGCGGCTGTGCCACCGAAGGGTTGTGGCGCCGGGTGGACAGCGCCATCCGCGACGTGCTGGGCAACACCACCCTGGCCGACCTGATCCGCGAGAACGAGGCGCTGGAAGGCCCGACCCTGGTGCAGCTGGAGAGCGCACCCAGCTTCGCCTGAAGGCCAGCGAGCCGCAGCGGGAACCCCGGAAGTGGGTTCCCGCTTTTTCATGCCGCCTTCGCTATGCTGCCGGGCATGACGCGCCCGCACCTCTACCGCACGCTCGCCAAGCCGCTGCTGTTCCGCCTGGACCCGGAGCAGGCCCACCACCTGACCATGCAGGGCGCGGCGCTGGCCGGACGGCTGCCCGGCCTGAGCGGTCAGCTGGCGGGACAGCTGGCCCGGCCGCACCCGCAGCTCGGCCAGCACCTGTGGGGGCACCGCTACAGCAGCCCGCTCGGCCTGGCCGCAGGGCTGGACAAGAATGCCGAGGCCGTGCCGGTGTTCACGGCGCTGGGGTTCGGCTTCGTGGAGGTGGGCACCGTGACGCCGCTGGCCCAGCCGGGCAACCCGCGGCCGCGCCTGTTTCGGTTGCCCCAGGACGAGGCGCTGATCAACCGGATGGGCTTCAACAATGCCGGCACCGGGTTGATGGCGCGGCATCTGGGCGGCCCGCGCCACGCCCCGGTCTGGGTGAACATCGGCAAGAACAAGGACACGCCCAACGAGGCCGCTGCTCAGGATTACGTGCGCTGTGTCGAGGCGCTGGCCCCGCACGCCGACGGCTTCGTGGTGAACGTCAGCAGCCCCAACACGCCGGGGCTGCGCTCGCTGCAGGCGGCGGGTGAGCTGTCGCGGCTGGTGGAGGCGGTGCTGGAGGCTGCTGGCCGGCGGCGGCCCGGTCTGCCTGTTCTGGTCAAGCTGTCGCCGGACATGGACGAGCACGACTTCGCGGCCAGCGTTCAGGCGATGCAGCAGGTGGGCGTCTCCGGCCTGATCGTCAGCAACACCACCCTGAGCCGGGAGGGCCTGCAGCACCCGCACCGCCAGGAGACCGGCGGCCTGAGCGGGCGGCCCCTGCGCGAGCGCGCCACCGCCCTGATCCGGGACGCTTACCGGCTGACGGGCGGCCAGCTGCCGCTGGTGGGCGTGGGCGGCATCTTCACCGCGCAGGACGCCTACGAGCGGATCAGGGCTGGGGCCAGCCTCGTTGAGCTGTACACCGCCCTGATCTACGAGGGCCCGGGACTGCCGGCGCGGATCAACGGCGAGCTGATCGCGCTGCTGCGCCGGGACGGGTACACCCACATCTCGGAGGCGGTGGGGGTGGACGCCCGCTGACCTGGGGCCGCCACGGTGTTAGATTCACACGTATGGACAACCAACCAGACCTCCCGCTCCAGCGCACCCCCCTGCACGCCGCCCACCTGCGGGCCGGCGCCCGCATGGTGCCGTTCGGTGGCTGGGACATGCCGGTGTCGTACAGCGGCGTGAAGGCGGAACATACGGCGGTGCGCGAGCGGGCCGGCGTGTTCGACGTGTCGCACATGGGCGAGTTCCGGGTGACCGGCCCCGGCGCCGAAGCCTTCCTGCAGTACGTGACCACCAACGACGTGAGCCGGCTGAAGGTGGGCCGCGCCCAGTACAACTGGCTGCCGGGGCTGGCCGGCGGCCTGGTGGACGACATCTACGTGTACCGGGCCGGCGAGCAGGAGTACCTGCTGGTGGTGAATGCCAGCAACATCGCCAAGGACCTCGCGCACCTGCAGGCCCAGACCGGCCCCTTCGACGTGACGCTGACCGACGAGTCGGCGCACTGGGCGCTGCTGGCGGTGCAGGGGCCGCAGGCCGAGGCGCTGCTGCAGCCGCACGCCGACACGGACCTGGGCCGCAAAACCAAGAACAGCTACTTCCAGACCACCCTGTTCGGGGTGCCGGTATGGCTGGCCCGCACCGGCTACACCGGCGAGGACGGCTTCGAGGTGTTCGTGGACGCGGCGCAGGCCGAAGCGGTCTGGGAACACCTGCTGGGGCTGGGCATCACCCCGGCGGGCCTGGGCGCCCGCGACACCCTGCGGCTGGAAGCGGGCTTTCCGCTGTACGGCCACGAGTTCTCGGAGGAGCTGCACCCGCTCAGCAGCGATTACGGCTGGGTGGTCAAGGACAAGCCGTACCTGGGCCGGGCCTACCTGGACGCCGCCGCCGCCCACAAACTGGTGGGCCTGCGGCTGGACAAGGTGCCCCCGCGTGAAGGCTATCCGGTCAAGCTGAATGGCCGGGTGGTGGGCCGACGTCACCAGCGGCACCAGCAGCCCCACGCTCGGCTACCCGATCGCCATCGCATTGATCGACGCGCCCGACGCGAATGCCGATCAGTACGAGGTGGAGGTGCGCGGCAAGGACCACCCCGCCACGCGGGTGCGGCTGCCGTTCTACCAGCGCGCGCAACCGGGCACCACCGATACCGCCCTCATCCCCACAAACTCACAGCCCAAGGTTTGACAGAATGGAGCCCGACATGACGACCCCCACAGATCGCCAGTACGCACAGAGCCACGAGTGGATCAAGGTAGACGGAGACATCGGCACGGTGGGCATCACCGATTTCGCGCAGGACCAGCTGGGCGACGTGGTGTACGTCGAACTGCCGGAAGTGGGCCGCATGGTCACGGCGGGTGAGGCGGTGGCCGTGGTGGAGAGCGTCAAGACCGCCAGCGACATCTACAGCCCGGCCACCGGCGAGATCGTGGAAGTGAACGACGCGCTGAGCAGCAGCCCGGAACTGATCAACGAGGGCGCCCTGGAGGGCGGCTGGCTGTTCCGGGTGCGGGTGGACAGCCTCAGCGACGAGCTGCTGGACGCCAGCGAGTACGAAGCCAGCGCCCACTGAGTCATCCCGCCGTGGGCTCCGGGCGGCAGCACCTGGCCCGGAGCCCCTCGCCTGAAGGACAGACGCATGAAACCACTGACTGAACTGCTCCAGACCGACAACTTCACGGACCGACACATCGGCCCCGGCCCCGCCGACATTCAGGGCATGCTGGCCGAACTTGGCCACACCAGCCTGGACGAACTGACGGACGCCACCGTCCCGGAAAGCATCCGCTTCGACGGCGCGCTGAACGTGGGTGGCCCGGTCACCGAGGCGCAGGCGCTCCAGGACCTGAAGGCCCTGGCCGGGCGCAACCAGGTGTGGCGCAGCTACATCGGGATGGGGTACAGCGGCACCCACACGCCGGCCGTCATCCAGCGCAACATTCTGGAGAACCCCGGCTGGTACACCGCCTACACTCCTTACCAGGCCGAAATCTCGCAGGGCCGCCTGGAGATGCTGCTGAACTTTCAGCAGATGGTGATGGACCTGACCGGCATGCCGGTGGCCAACGCCAGCCTGCTCGATGAGGCGACCGCCGCCGCCGAGGCCATGACGCTGGCCAAGCGCAGCGCAAAAAGCAAGGGCAGCACCTTCTGGGTGGCCGACGACGTGCATCCGCAGACCCTGGACGTGATTCGCACGCGCGCGGAATATTTTGGATACAACATCCAGACAGGCTCGGTGGCAGAGCTGACCGGCACCGTCCCGGACGGCGCCTTCGGGGTGCTGGTGCAGACGCCCGGCACCTGGGGCGACCTGCACGACCTGACGGCCGTGGCCGATGCGGTCCATGCGGCCGGCGCCCTGCTGATCGTGGCCACCGACCTGCTGGCCTGCGCTCTGGTGACGCCGCCCGGCGAGCAGGGGGCCGACATCGTGGTGGGCAACAGCCAGCGCTTCGGCGTGCCGATGGGCTTCGGTGGGCCGCACGCCGCCTTCCTGGCCTGCCGCGACGAGTACAAGCGCAGCATGCCCGGCCGCGTGATCGGGGTCAGCAAGGACGTGAAGGGCAAGACCGCCCTGCGGATGGCCATGCAGACCCGCGAGCAGCACATCCGCCGCGAAAAGGCCACTAGCAACATCTGCACCGCGCAGGCGCTGCTGGCCAACATGGCCGCCGCCTACGCCGTGTACCACGGAGCGGCCGGTATCCGGACCATCGCGGAGCGGGTACAGCGGCTGACCGGCATCCTGGCGCGGGCGCTGGGCGAGGCGGGCCTGAAGCCGAACGCCAGCAGCTTCGATACCCTGACCTTCGAGGCGGACAGCGCCGCCATCCGGGCGCGGGCCGCCGAGCGGCAGATCAACTTCCGTTATGACGGCGACCGTGTGAGCGTGGGCCTGGACGAGACCGTGACCCCGGCCGACCTGGGAGACATCATCTGGGCCATCACCGGACAGGAAGTGGACGTGCTGGCACTGGACACCCAGGCTGAGGCGCTCATCCCCGAGCCGCTCCAGCGCACCAGCACCTACCTGACGCACCCGGTCTTCAACACGCACCACAGCGAACACGCCATGCTGCGTTACCTGAAGCTGCTGGAGAACCGCGACTACAGCCTGACGCACGGCATGATCCCGCTGGGCAGCTGCACCATGAAGCTCAACGCCAGCACCGAGATGGCCCCGGTCACGTGGCCGGAGTTCGGCGCGATTCACCCGTTCGCCCCGCAAGAGCAGACGGAAGGCTACCGCGCCATGATCGCGGAGCTGGAAGCGTGGCTGGCCGACATCACCGGCTACGACGCCGTGAGCATGCAGCCGAACAGCGGCGCGCAGGGCGAGTATGCCGGCCTGCTGGTGATCCGCAAGTACTTCGAGGCGCGGGGTGAGCAGCACCGCGACGTGTGTCTGATTCCGGCCAGCGCCCACGGCACCAACCCCGCCAGCGCCGCCATGATGGGCCTGAACGTGGTAGTGGTCAAGACCGACGACGCGGGCAACATTGACCTGGACGACCTGAAGGCGCGCGTGGAGCAGTACAGTGACCGGCTGGCCGCCCTGATGATCACCTACCCCAGCACCCACGGCGTGTTCGAGGAGGGCGTGAAGGCCGCCTGCGACCTGATCCACCAGCACGGCGGGCAGGTGTACCTGGACGGCGCGAACATGAACGCCCAGGTGGGCCTGACCAAGCCGGGCCTGATCGGGTCGGACGTGTCGCACCTGAACCTGCACAAGACGTTTGCCATCCCGCACGGTGGCGGCGGCCCAGGCATGGGCCCCATCGGGGTGAAGGCGCACCTGACGCCGTACCTGCCGAACCACGCGGTGGCCCCCACCTCCGAGAGCCAGACCGGCGCGGTGAGCGCGGCCCCCTACGGCAGCGCCAGCATCCTGCCGATCAGCTACCTGTATATCCGGCTGCTCGGCCCGGCGGGCCTGCGCCGCGCGACCCAGGTGGCGATCCTGAGCGCCAACTACCTCGCGCACCACCTGAAGGGCGCGTACCCGGTGCTGTACACCGGACGCGGTGGCCACGTGGCGCACGAGTGCATCCTGGACATCCGGCCACTGAAGCAGGCGAGCGGCATCACCGAGGAGGACATCGCCAAGCGGCTGATGGACTACGGCTTCCACGCGCCCACCATGAGCTTCCCGGTGCCCGGCACCCTGATGATTGAGCCGACCGAGAGCGAGCCGAAGGAGGAGCTGGACCGCTTCGTGGAGGCGATGCTGAGCATCCGGCGCGAGATTCAGGAGGTGCAGGACGGCCTGCTGAAGGCCGAGGAGAGCCCGCTGCGGCACGCGCCACACACCCAGGACGACCTGATGGCCGACGAGTGGAACCGCGCCTACAGCCGCGCCTCCGCCGCCTACCCCAGCCGGGCGCAGCGGTCCTGGAAGTACTGGCCCGCCGTGAACCGCGTGGACAACGTGTACGGTGACCGGAACTTCGTGTGCAGCTGCCCCCCGATCGAGGAGTACGCCGACTTCGAGTTCGCCGAGTAAGGAGAGACGTCAGAGCGCCCAGGCCCTTTCCGGCCTGGGCGCTTTCCTGTGCGTCCCGATGAACACCGTGCCTTGTCCACCGGCGGTCGTTCGGCCTTTACCCTCTCCTGAACCTCGTTCCTCCGGTTGCCAAAGCCCACCTGCCGTGTTTGAATGCGCTCTCAGCCCGCCTTCTTCCCCACCCTCAAGGAGTCCACCTGCTATGCGAACCCAGAAACTCGGCACCAGCTCCCTCGAAGTTCCCGTTCTGGCCGTCGGCTGCATGCGGATCAACACGCTCGACAAGGCCCAGGCCGAACGCTTCGTGGGCGCTGCCATGGAGCAGGGCGCCAACTTCTTCGACCACGCCGACATCTACGGCGGCGGCACCTGCGAGGAGATCTTCGCGGACGCGGTGCACATGAGCAGTTCGGTGCGCGAACAGATGATCCTGCAGAGCAAGTGTGGCATCCGGCAGGGCATGTTCGACTTCTCGCGCGAGCACATCCTGTCGTCGGTGGACGGCATCCTGAAGCGCCTGCGCACCGATTACCTGGACATCCTGCTGCTGCACCGCCCGGACGCCCTGGTGGAGCCGGAGGAGGTCGCGGCGGCCTTCGACGAGCTGGAGCAGGCGGGCAAGGTGCGCCACTTCGGGGTCTCCAACCAGACGCCGCACCAGATGGCGCTGCTGAAGAAGCACGTGAAGCAGCCGATCGTGGCCAACCAGCTGCAGCTGAGCATCACCAACGCCACCATGATCACGCGCGGCTTCAATGTGAACATGGAGAACGAGACGGCCGTGGACCGCGACGGCGACGTGCTGGACTACTGCCGCCTGCATGACATCACGGTGCAGCCGTGGTCCCCCTTCCAGTTCGGCTTTTTCGAGGGCGTGTTCATCGGCAACGAGAAGTTCCCGGAGCTGAATGCCACGCTGGACGAGGTGGCGGCAAATCACGGCGTCAACTCCACCACCATTGCCATCGCGTGGCTGCTGCGGCACCCGGCCCACATGCAGCCGGTGACCGGCACCATGAACATCGGCCGCCTGCAGGACTGCTGCAAGGCCGCCGAGGTGCAGCTCAGCCGCGAGGAGTGGTACCGCATCACGCGGGCGGCCGGCAACAAGCTGCCCTGACGTGCTGCTCCCCGCCTGAGGAGGCGCATGGAACGAGTCGCATACGTCACCGGAGCCGACCGGGGACTGGGCCGGGCACTGACCCAGGCGCTGCTGGACCGGGGGTATCACGTGTACGCCGGGAGCCACCGTCCGGGGTGGCCGGAGCTGCCGGCCCTGGCCGCTCAGCATCCGCAGCACCTCACCATCCTGCCGCTGGACGTGAGCAACCGGGCCTCTGTCCAGGAGGCTGCGGCCCGCATCCGGGAGCAGCACGGCCACCTGGATCTGCTGATCAACAACGCCGCCATCCTCACCGACCGTTCCGGCGACATCTTCCAGGAGCAGGTGGAGGACGATCTGCTGCGGCTGCACCGCACCAACACGCTGGGGCCGCTGTTCGTGACCGAGTCGGTGGTGGACCTGCTGACCAGAGGCACGGACCGTCGGCTCGTCTTCATCTCCTCGGAGGCTGGGCAGCTACACGGGCAGCAACGCACCCGCGAGTACGGATACGCCATGTCCAAGGCGGCCCTGAACATGCTGGCCGTGCTGCTGCAGAACCGGCTGCGCCCGGAAGGCGTCAAGGTGCTGGCCTTCCACCCCGGCTACATGAAAACCTACATGCTGGGTCACCTCAACACCGAGGCGCACATTGAACCGGAGGTGGCCGCCGACGGCCTGCTGCAGCAGACGTTCCGCGAGCACCTGCTGGACGGACCGATTTTCATGGATTACACCGGGCAGCTGATGGACTGGTGACCGTGCAGCCCTGAGCCGGCTTCCGGCGTGCTACTCGTCCGGGGCCGGCCGGCTCTGGAGGGCCAGCCGGATGGCATACAGACTGATCGCCACGCCAACCAGATGCCACAGCGGCACCTGCCGGTCAACGGCCCAGGCCAGCGCGACCGCGACCGCGACCACATGCAGGCCCAGCCCAACCACATGGCCGCTGCGTTCGTGCGGAGTACGGTACATTGGCGCGCGCGGCACCGGATCGGTCATGGCGTCCAGGGCCTCCAGATAGCGGATCAACAGGATGATGCCGTACACCAGCAGCAGGCCCGCGAGCAGCATGTACGCCAGCCCCAGGTACCGCGCGGCCGGATAATCGGCCGCGCCCAGACTGCCGTGCACCACCCCGGCGAGCATGCTGAGCAGCGCAAAGCCCAGCGTCCGGCGGGTGCTGTAGTTGGGAGGACTGCCCAGAGGAGGCATCGGGGAACCCACGGTACCGTGAGCACCATGTGACCAGTTGTAGTGCGGCCTACAGCTCGCGGAGCCGGTGAGCGGCGCAAAAAACGGGCGTTCATTGAACCCGTTGCTGGCAGGAGAAACAGGCAAAGCGGCCTTGGCCCCATTGCCAACAGAACGGTGGGCGTTTGGGCCACCATGACGACAGTCCGTTCGAATCGCGCCCAGTGCTGCTGGGTGTGCGTTCATCTGCCTGCCGCCTGTCTTACCTGTCGCTTGACCCAGACGAGGAGAACCCATGAAGCAGTCCAACCGTCCCGCCCTGATCACCCTGACCGTCAGCGCCCTGCTGCTGAGCGCCGCCGTGGCGCAGCAGAACCCTCAGAACCAGACCCCGCCGCCCTCCGGAAATTCCGGCGGCAACTCCAACCAGAATGGCTCTCAGAACGGTGCTGGCAGCCCCAGTACCCCCGGCAATCAGGTGAACCAGGGCGGCGTCGGTCAGTCGTCCACGCCCTCCACGCCGAAGGGTGCCCCGGTCAATTCGCCCACCGTCCTGTGTAATCTGGCCGGCAACCCCACCACCGGCACCGTGCCGGGGAGCAACTCCAGCATGAACTCGGGCACGATGGGCGCGGGCAACAGCGCTGCAGGCTCGGCGGGCAACACGGCCGGGTCCGGGAACAGCGGCTCGGCTGCAGGGTCGACTGGCGGATCTACTTCTGGATCGGGCAGCACCGGGACGACCACTGGTAACAGTGCGGCGGGCAGCGCTGGCAGTGGGTCGAACAGCGGCTCCACCGGTGCCGGCAGCGCCGGTTCGGCGGGCGGGAGCGCAGGCACTGCAGGGTCCGGGTCGGGCAGCACGACCGGTACTGCATCATCCGGCAGCACCGCCGCCGGCACCACCAGCACCCCGGGCAGCACCACGACCTCCACGCCGAGCACGACGGCCTCCACGCCCAGCACCGCTGCCGGGTCGGGCAACGCCGCGTCCGGCAGCAAGTCGGCCCTGAACGAGACCGACCGCTGCTTCATTGATCAGGCGGGCCTCAGCGGGCTCTTTGAGGTGCAGTCGTCGAGCGTCGCGCTGAATCAGGCCAGTGACGCGCAGGTCAAGGCCTTTGCTCGCCGGATGGTTGCGGACCACACCAAGGCCAACACCGAGCTCAAGACGCTCGCCACCAGCCTGGGCCACAAACCACCCACCAGCCTGGACCCCGCCAAGGCGCAGCAGGTGGCCAACATGAAGGCGCAGCAGGGCAAGAACTTCGACAGCGCCTACATGACCGCGCAGCTGACCGGCCACGAACAGACGGTCAACCTCTTCAGCAACTATGCCGACCAGGGCACCAACCCCCAGCTGAAGCAGTTTGCGAAGAAGACGCTGCCCATTCTGGTGGAGCATTGGAAGATGGCGCAGGAGATGGTCGGCACGACCTCCACCTCCAAGTAACACCTGAATCAACATCAGCACAGCAGCGGGGCCGCCCTCAGGCGGCCCCGCTGCTGTGTGCCTAAACCCGGCCGGGCGGCAGCATCAGCTTGCCCTCCAGCGGCGTGCTGAGCACGATGCTGGTGTCGCAGGTGAAGCCCATCTGGATCAGTTCGCCCAGCAGGCCCTCCAGCGCCCGCACGTCGGCCACCGCCACCTTCAGAATGCAGCTGTTGTCGCCGGTGACGCTGTGACATTCCAGCACCCCGTCATGGTGCTGCGCCCAGCGCACCAGTTCCGGGTCGCGCTTGCCACTGTCCTGCACGCCCACGAAGGCGGTGATGCTGCGCCCCAGCGGGCCGCTGGCCACCCGCGCTCCGTAGCCCTGAATGACCCCGGTCTCTTCCAGGCGGCGCACCCGTTCGGTCACGGCCGGCGCCGAGAGGTCCACCCGCCGGCCCAGCTCACGCATGCTCAGCCGGGCGTCCTGCTGCAGCTCCCGCAGAATCCGGTGGTCCAGCATGTCCAGGGGACCGCCATGCATCTTCATGTGGAAAGTCTAGCAGCCCTACCTTTCATATGTAAACCTCAGCAGCGCATTTGGCAGGAATTTTCAGGCATTTGGCGACCATCCGCCACCAGCCCGGCCATTCAAAAGGGCGGCAGCTCGCATTAAGCTGGATGAAGAACAGCGTTTGTCCGCACCCGCGTCGCGGTGTCTGACACGCCCCCGGTCTGGTCTGGGGGCGTTGATGCGGCCATTGCCAGAAAGGGACCTGACATGACCATTCATCCGCAAGCCACCGTCCGCGCCCAGCAGATGCTCCCGCGCAACCACCGCGCCCCCAAATGGCAGGACGTGCCGGACGCCCAGTGGTACGACTGGAAGTGGCAGCTCAAGAACCGCATCAACACGGTGCAGGAACTTGAAGAGGTCATCCGGCTCACCGACAGCGAGCGGGCCGGGGCCAGCGCCGAAGGCATCTTCCGGCTGGACATCACCCCCTACTTCGCGTCCCTGATGGACCCGGAAGACCCCACCTGCCCGGTGCGCCGGCAGGTCATTCCTACCCACCACGAGCTGGAGCCGTTCACCAGCATGATGGAGGACTCGCTGGCCGAGGACCGCCACAGCCCGGTGCCGGGCCTGGTGCACCGGTACCCGGACCGGGTGCTGATGCTGGTCACCACCCAGTGCGCCAGCTACTGCCGCTACTGCACGAGAAGCCGCATCGTGGGCGACCCGAGCGAGACCTTCAACCCGGCCGAGTACGAGGCGCAGCTGAACTACCTGCGCAAGAACCCCCAGGTGCGCGACGTGCTGCTGTCCGGCGGCGACCCGCTGACGCTGGCCCCCAAGGTGCTGGGCCGCCTGCTCAGCGAGCTGCGCGCCATTGAGCACATCGAGATCATCCGGATCGGCACGCGGGTGCCGGTGTTCATGCCGATGCGCGTCACCGAGGAGCTGTGCGAAGTGCTCGCGGCGCACCACCCGCTGTGGATGAACATCCACGTCAACCACCCCAAGGAGATCACCCCGGAGGTGGCCGACGCCTGCGACCGCCTCACGCGGGCCGGCGTGCCGCTGGGCAACCAGAGCGTGCTGCTGCGCGGCGTCAACGACCACGCGGTCATCATGCAGAAGCTGCTGCGCGAGCTGGTCAAGATCCGGGTGCGGCCCTACTACATCTACCAGTGCGATCTGGTGCACGGCGCGGGCCACCTGCGCACCACCGTGGCCAAGGGGCTGGAGATCATGGAGAGCCTGCGCGGCCACACCAGCGGCTACAGCGTGCCCACCTACGTGGTGGACGCGCCGGGCGGCGGCGGGAAGATTCCGGTGGCTCCCAATTATGTGCTCTCTCAGGGCGCTGACAAGCTGATCCTGCGCAACTTCGAGGGCTACATCGCGGCCTACAGCGAGCCGACCGACTACACCGGCCCCGACATGGCCGTGCCGGACGACTGGCAGCGCAAGGAGCCGGGCCAGACCGGGATCTACGGCCTGATGCAGGGCGAGCGCATCAGCATCGAGCCGGCCGGCTTCTCCGAGAGCCGGGTTCGCCCCGGCGCCGTGCAGCACCGCCTGAACAGCCGCGAGGACAAGTGGGCAGCCTACGGAGTCGGCGCAGTCACCGATACCGCACCTGACGGCATGGACCAGACCCCCCAGCCGATCAGCGGCGACTGAGCGCCCGCAGCACCCCAGCACATCACAGACCACGCCGAAGGAGCACCCATGACCACCCTCCCCGACACCCGCCGTCCTGTCCTGAACACTGCGCTTCCCGGCCCCAAGAGTGCCGCCATCATGGCCCGCGACGGCCAGCAGTTGAGCACCAGCTACATGCGCCCCTACCCCTTCGTGCCGGACCACGGCGAGGGTGTGTGGCTCACCGACCCGGACGGCAACACCATGCTGGACTTCTTTGCCGGCATCGCCGTCAGCACCACCGGCTACAACCACCCGCACGTGGTGAAGGCCATTCAGGAGCAGGCCGCCAAGTTCATGCACGTCTGCCTGACCGACTACCCGCAGGAGGTGACCACCTCGCTGGCCGAGCGGCTCGTGAAGTATGTGGAGCAGCCCGGCGAGAAGTGGCGCGTGTTCTTCGGGAACAGCGGCGCGGAGGCGGTGGAGGCGGCCGTCAAGCTGGCCCGCAACCACACCGGGCGCACCCACATCATCAGCACCATCGGCAGCTTCCACGGCCGCACTTACGGGGCCATCACCCTGACCGGCAGCAAGACCAAGTACAAGCGCGGCTTCGGGCCGCTGCTGCCGAACGTGTCGCACGTGCCGTACCCCAACCCGTTCCGTCCGCCGCTGGGCAGCACCCCGGAGACCTGCGGCGACGCGGTGCTGGCGCACGTAGAGATGCTGTTCAAGACGGTGCTGCCGCCGGACGAAGTGGCCGCCTTCATCATCGAGCCGATGCAGGGCGAGGGCGGGTACATCGTGCCGCCGGCCAGCTTCCTGCCGAAGCTGCGCGCGCTGTGCGACCAGCACGGCATCCTGCTGATCTTCGACGAGGTGCAGGCGGGCATGGGCCGCACCGGCAGGATGTTCAGCTTCCAGCAGTTCGAGCAGTACGGCAACGTGCAGCCGGACATCATCACCATGGCCAAGGGCATCGCCTCGGGCCTGCCGCTCAGCGCGATGCTGGCGAAGGAGTCCGTGATGACCTGGGCGCCCGGCTCCCACGGCAGCACCTTCGGCGGCAATCCGGTGGCGGCCGCGGCCGCCCACGCCACCCTGGACCTGCTGGACGGCACCGTGCGCCACCCCGGCTGCGGCGAGAGCCTGATGCACAACGCGGCCGAGGTCGGCCGGTACATCCTGGCTGAGCTGCGGGTCATGCAGCAGCACTTCCCCTTCCTGGGCGACGTGCGCGGCGAGGGGCTGTTCATCGGCCTGGAGTTCGTGACGCCCGATGGTCAGCCGGACGGCAAGCTGCGCGACCGCGCTTCGCAGGCGATGTTCGAGCGGGGCCTGCTGAATCTGGACTGTGGCGAGAGTGTCATCCGGGTCAGCCCGCCGCTGATCCTGACCCGCGAGGAGGCCGAAGTCGGCCTGCAGATCATGCGCGAGGCGCTGGCGAGTCTGTAAGCGCTGCTCGTGGTTCCAGCGGCCCGTTTCCTTATGGGAGCGGGCCGTTAGACTGTCGCCATGTCGGCCCGCCGCCTTGCCGAACTGGTCACCGCTCCCCCTGCCCGGCTGCGCCCGGGCGACCTGGCGCTGCTGGAACATGCCGGGCTGGCGGCCCTGCTGGCGTCCCGGCTGCCCGCCGACTATCCGGACCAGCCCCTGCTGCAACCGGCCCGGCTGAGCCTGCTGGGCCGCCAGATGATGACGCGGCGGACCATGCGGGCGCTCCTTCAGGCCTGGCATGAGGCGGGGATTCAGGCGGTGCTGCTCAAGGGCTTCGCCCTGTCGGAATGGGTGTACCGGGTGCCGGGGGTGCGCCCCTATGGCGACGTGGACGTGCTGATCCGCAAGGCGGACCTGCCCGCCGCGCTGCACGCCGCCCGGCAGCTCGGCTGGCACACCGACGGCCTGGAACACACCCCGCAGGCGTGGACCCACGAGCTGGCGCACGCGCTCAGCCCGGACGGTCAGGTGCGCCTGGACCTGCACCGTTACCTGACGCACTGGCACGGTGGCCGCGCCCGCAAGGTGCAGCAGCTGACCGAGGCAGTGTGGGCGGACAGCCAGGAGGTCCTGCTGGACGGGGTACCGGTGCGCATGCCGGCCATCCCGGACCTGGCGCTGCATCTGGCGCTGGCCCGCGCCTGGGGCGACGACGCGGGCCAGCTCAAGCCGGCCGACTATCCGGACCTGCAGACGCTGATGGAGCGGGCACAGCTGACCCCTGCCCAGCTGCGTGCTCATGCCCAGCGGCGCGGCGCGGCCCACACCTGGGCAGCCTTCCTGACGGTCTGCAACCCATGGCGCCGCACCTTCCGGCTGGCAGACAACCGGGCCGCCCTCCGCCTGCAGGTGGCCGCCACGCTGGACGGCCGGCTGCTGTGGCTGCCCACCCTGGAAAGCCGCGTGCGCCGTGCGCCGGGGTTGCTGTGGCGGCTGCTGCGCAGCCTGCCGGACGTCCTGGCGATCCAGCGACAACTGCGCCGCGCGGCCGATCCGCGTACCCTTCCGGCCCGCTGGCGGCTGAACCGCGCCGCGCCCCTCAGCGACCACCTGCGCGACGAGCTGGTGCTGGGCATCCGGCGCGTCACGCGGCTGTGGTATCCCCGCTCGCCGGGCAGCTGTGTGCCGCGTTCGCTGGCCACCTACCGGGCGCTGGTGCGGCGCGGCTACCCGGCCGTATACGTCAGCGGAGTCCGCCGCCATCCGGACGGCCGCATCGAGGGCCATGCCTGGGTGGAAGGCCCCGACGGGCCGCTGTGGGCCTATCTGGAGCCGCACAACCGCGAGCACTACACCGTCCTGTTCGAGCACCGGGCGGGTGAGGCCGCGCCCTAGGTCGAGCGTTCCACCAGCAGGTCCCGGTCCACACCCTCCACCGGGACCTGGGCCAGCAGCCGCTCCACGCCGCGCTGGCTGGCGGCTCTGGCGGCCCGGGTCAACGGCGCGCCCACCATGCCCCACACCGCCGCCACCGCTCCCAGCCGGTCCAGTGGCCTGCCCAGCACGATCAGCCGGGTCAGCGGCACCGCCCCGGTGTGGCGCGGCGGGTCCAGCACGTACTTGCCCATCGGGTCCAGCGGCAGGCCGGCCGCCAGCGGCTCCGGAGCGAACCGTTCCAGGCTCTCGCGCCGCAGCCGGAGGCCCCGGTCCCAGCCCACCACCTCCCCGCGCTCCGGGTGGTACCACGCGTGGTCCTCGGCCACCAGCGCCCAGCCCCGGCCCAGCAGCCGCAGGGCCGCCGTGCTCTTGCCGGCCCCGCTCGGTCCGGTGATGGCCAGGGTCCGTCCGTCCCGGGTGAGCACCGCCGCGTGCAGTGGCAGCAGACCCGCCGCCCGTTGCGCCTCGCTGTGCGCCAGCTGCAGCGCGGCCGGCGGCACCTGAGGGGTGAAGGCGAGCTGCCCCTGTTGTCCATTCAGTTGAAGCTCCAGGGAGCCGTCCTGCAGCCGGTACGTCTCGCCCGACACCACAAACGGGAGATCGCCGTGCAGGGTGCGGGCCAGCTGAATGGCGCCAGTGTCGCCCGGCTCCACCGGCCCCGGCATCACGGTCAGCGTGAGCGCGGTGGGCCACGCCACCGGCTGCCGCTGCCACTCGGTCTGGAGGGCGCTGGCCCGGCCCTCCGCCGCTCCCTCCAGCCGGACCTGCACTGCCAGGCTGGCGAAGTTCACGTGCGCCGCACCATCTCCAGCCGGCTCAGCTCGTTCAGCAGCCGGTCCAGGTCCGCGCCAGCCTGCTCGGGCGAGACCTCGTACTGTGTGAGTAGCGCCTGCAGCAGCGTCTCCTGAGAGGCCGGGAGGTGCTGCCAGATGGTGCGCGCCACGTCGTTGAGCCGGTACATCTGGGCGCTGCGGGCGTGCATCAGCACCAGTTCGTCCTGCAGGTCGGTGATCAGCACGTCGGGGTCGGCGGTCCACATGCCGTCAGCATAGCGGCGACAGCGGCCCCCTGACCTATACTGGACAGCCGTGAAAACCTATACGGTGCAGGTGGGTGATGTGACGCGGGAACTGCCGGTGGTGGAGGTGGCCCCCGGCGTTTCCGTGGCGCTGTTCAACATGCTGGGCGACACCCAGGTGACCGAAGCGGCGGGCCGCGCCCTGGCGGCGTTGCTACCCGAGAACATCGACGTGCTGGTGACGCCAGAAGTTAAAGCCGTGTCGCTGGCGCACGTGATCAGCCGGGAGAGCGGCAAGCCCTACATCGTGATCCGCAAGACCCAGAAGCCGTACATGGTGCAGCCGGTGGTGCGCCAGGTGGTCAGCATCACCACCGGCAAGCCGCAGCTGCTGGTGCTGGACGGCCTGGACGTGGACAAGGTGCGCGGCCATCAGGTGGCCATCGTGGACGACGTGGTGAGCAGCGGCGGCACCCTGGCCAGCCTGACCCAGATCATTGAGGAGGTGGGCGGCACGGTGGCGGCGGTGGTGGCCGTGTTCACCGAGGGTCAGGAGCGCCCGGAAGTGACGGCGCTGGGCCACCTCCCGCTGTTCAGCTGACCGGCTTCAGGCCACGCAACCACGCCAGGGCGGCCTGCACGCCCTGCACTTCAGCCCCGCGCTCCGCCGGAAACCAGGCGAGCAGCGGGGCCACGTCGTCCAGCACCCCGAAGATGACCTTGTGGTCCCCGTCCGCGAGATGCAGCAGGCCACTGGGAACCGCCATCACCCGCTGGCCCACCGGCCGGGCCGGACCCAGCCACACCGCGTCCACCTCGGCGTCATCGGCCGGGTTGAGTGTGCCGGGCAGGCAGCCGTAGTTGACCGGCGCGGGCTGCGCCTCCACACGGTAGGGTTCCAGCTGCCCGCCTCGCCAGATGAAGCGCTGACGCTCGCCGAGCCGCCATTCCACCACGCCCAGCAGCCGGGCCGGATAGTCCGGCGGCTGCCCTGTCAGAGGTCACCCGTCTCGCGCAGGTCCAGCTGCCGCAGCAGCGTACCGCCGAAGAACAGCATGGCCCGGTAGCTGCCCTTCTGCGGCGCGTTCAGCCGGAAGGCCGCCTGCCGCTGCTGGGCATCCAGGTACACGTTGTCGCGGCCCACTTCCCGGTCCTGATCCATCCACACCACCGTCAGGTAACCGGGCTGCACCTCGCCGGTCAGCGTGGCGGACAGCTGCAGCTCGTCGCCGGCCCGCTTCAGGGTGGCCTGGGTCAGGCGGGGCGGCAGCGCCACCTGCACCCTCGGCGGAATCACCGGAATGAACGTGTAGCGGCAGGCCCCCAGCAGGGGGACGAGCAGCAGCAGCGGCAGCACGCGGACCTTCATGGAGGCAGCCTACCCGCTCCGACGCTGAGATGCCACGCGGTGGCCCGGTCCCCTCAGACGCCCAGGGCCGCGATGGCCCCCAGCAGCGCCAGTGGTGCTGTCTCGGCGCGCAGGATGCGCGGCCCCAGCGTGACGCCCACACAGCCACCTGCCGTCAGGGCCGCCACCTCCGCGTCCGAGAAGCCGCCCTCCGGCCCACTGACGAGCAGCACCGGCAGCGACCAGTCCAGCCGCTCGCTGAGCCGCTCCGCCGAGCCGGGATGCGCCACGAACGCCTGCTGGCCACCCAGCGGCAGCTGCAGCAGCGGCACCGGGGCCAGCACCTCCGGCACCACGGCGCGGCGCGACTGCTTGCTGGCCTCGGCGGCGATGCGGCGCAGGCGGATCAGCTTCTGTTCTCCGATGTCCGGCACGTCCGAGAAGCGCGTCTGAAGCAGCTGCACGCGGGCCACGCCCAGCTCGGTGGCCGCCCGCACCACGTCGCTGAGTTTGTCGCCCTTCAGCAGGGCCACCGCCAGCGTGACCGGCTGGGGCGTCTCCCGGTTCCCCTGCACCGCCTCGCCCAGCCGCAGCAGCGCCCCGCCCTCATCCAGCCGCTCCAGCACCGCCTCGGCCTCCTGCCCGCGCCCGTCGAACACCCGCAGTCGGTCGCCGGGACGCAGCCGCAGCACCCGCAGGTGGCGCAGCTCATCCGGCGGCAGCGTCATCTGCCCTTCCAGCCTCGGCACCCGCACCCGGTGCACGTCAGGCCTGCGGAGCGCGGGCCGTCACCAGCGCCCACTCGCCCTCGTGCTGCTCCTGCACGTCCACAAAGCCCTCGCGCTCCAGTGCGACGCGCACCAGCGGCAGCTTGTCCAGCAGGATGCCGGTCAGCACCAGCGGGCCGCCCGGCGCCAGCACCGCTCGGTAATCGGCGGCCAGCAGGTCGTGGAGTTCGGCGTACAGGTTGGCCACCAGCACGTCGTAGCGCCCGGCCTCCTCCTCGCCGTCCAGCGTGCCCTCCTGAAAGGTGAGGGTGCCGCCGGTCCGGGGATTGCGCTGCACACCTGCCCGGTCTCCAAACCCGTTCAGCTCGGCGTTCTCGCGCGCCACCGGAATCGTGACCGGGTCGATGTCGAGCCCCAGCGTTTCGGCGGCGCCCAGCAGGCTGGCGGCGATGGCCAGCACGCCGGAGCCGGTGCCCACATCCAGCACCCGCCGGCCCTCCAGCGGCAGCGTGCCCAGCGCCTCGGTGGCGAGCCGGGTGGTCGCGTGATGCCCGGTCCCGAAGGCCATGCCCGGCTCAATGATCAGCGGCAGCTGCCCCGGCGGCACCACCGAGAGCAGCCACGACGGCACCACCGTGATGCGCCCGGCCGTGACCGGCTTCAGGTCACGCTTCCACTCGGCCTGCCAGTCGCGCGACTCCTCCTCCAGCCACTCGCCGCCCGCCAGCGCGGCGTCCAGCTCGGTGCGTTCGTCGAAATAGGCGCGCACGTGGCCGGCCCGCTCCTCCAGACCGGTGGCCCCGGCCTCCCACAGCTGGGCGGCCAGCTCCTCGTTGTCGAGTGTTCCCTGCAGACGGTAGACCAGCATGCAGCGAGTGTAGTGCAGCGCGGGCGGTCAGTCGTCCAGCGGCTGCATGGGCGTCATCGGGGTCATGGGCTTCAGCTGCGGCACGCTGGCCTCATCCACCTCCATCAGCGAGATCTGCGCGGCGCCCTCCAGGTCGGGGGCCTCCCCGAGCGACTGAACCCCGCCCGAAGTGAGCCGGTAATGCTGTTCTCCCCCACTGCCATGCAGCTGCAGCACCGCGCCGTCCGGCTGGCCGTAGAGGGTGGGCGGCCGGGTCCAGGCGCCGCTCTGGACCCGGCTCATCTGGCCCTGGTGGCTTTCCCCGCTGCCGCGCAGCACGTTGATGCTGGTCTGCTCCTGATGTTCTCCGACGTAGATGGTGGCCCCATCGGCCAGTTCGCCCCGGTAAGTGGTCATGCTCCACGGTACTCCCTGCCGGGCGGCGGCACCTGTGAGCATTCGTCCTGTGCAGTCCGGGGCCCCCGGCATCCCCGGCCCGCTTGCTAGACTGCCGCGCATGAAGCTGGCCATCGTGGGTGTGGGCAAACTGGGACTGTCGCTGCTGGAAGGCATCCTGAAACGTGGAGTGCTGAGCGCCCAGGACATCGGCCTGATGGACGCCAACGAGGTGCGGGTGGCGCAGCTGGCGGAGAAGTTCGGGGTGCGGACCCTGCGGCCCGGCGAGCTGGCGCGGGTCAGCCGGGTGCTGATCAGCGTGCAGCCGCGCATCTTCCCGGAGATCAGCGAGGGACTGGCGCAGCCGAACACCGGCTACATCAGCACGATGGCGGGCGTCAGCACCACCTCCCTGATCCGGCGGCTGGGCACCCGGAGGGTGGTGCGGGTGATGCCGAACCTCGCCGCCACCATCGGGCATGCCCAGACGGCCATCACCGCGCCCCGGGAGGCGCAGGATGCCGGCGACCTGGACTTTGCCCGCAGCCTGTTCGGCTCGGTGGGGCAGGTGTACGAGCTGCAGGAGCACCTGTTCAATGTCTTTACCGGCATGAGCGCCAGCGGCCCGGCCTACATGGCGGTGGTGGCGGAAGCCCTGGCCGACGGCGCGGTGCGGATGGGGCTGCCGCGCGCCCTGGCGCAGGAGCTGGCCGCCCGACTGATGTCGGCCAGCGGTGAGCTGCTGCTGCAGCGGCCGCACCCCGCCATGCTCAAGGACGAGGTGGCCAGCCCCGGCGGCACCACCATCGCCGGGCTGCAGGCGCTGGAACATGCCGGCGTGCGGGCCGGGCTGATCGAGGCGGTGGTGGCCGCCACCCGGCGCGGCAACGAGCTGGGGCAGGATCAGACCGAGTGAAGCGGCGGGTGTTCCTGCTGGCGCTGGCCGCACTGCCGTTTTCCACGCTGGCGGCGCCTCCGCCCGGCTACTACCCGGCCCAGACCGGGATCAGCTGGCGGTACAGCAACGGCGAGACGCAGCGGCTGGAAGCGGCGCGGGTGGTGCGCGGGGTCACGGTCACGCCGCTGAGTCATGTGCTGGGCGGCGTGACCGTCTCGCAGGACCTGATGGCCTACCGCCCGGACGGGGTGTACCTGCACGGCGTGCAGGTGGGGACCAGAGTGAGCTGGTACAGCCCGCCGCTGCAGGTATACCCGGCCGCGCCGCTCAGCCCCGGGCAGACCTGGACCTCCGGCACAGCGGCGCTGCAGCTGAGCGGCCGGGTGATGGGCACCCAGGCGATCCGCACCCAGGCGGGCAGCTACAACACCCTGGTGATCCGCAGCGAACTGCGGACCAGCAGCGGTGCGGGCAACGTGCAGTACAGCTATTTCGTGCCGGGGCTGGGCGTGGTGCGCTACCAGGGCAGTGACGGCGGCACCGTGGACCTGCTGCGCTGAGCCCTATACTCCCGGCATGCCGAATCAGGATCTCGTGGGGCTCATCAACTCCCTCCAGGCGACCGCCGAAGCTGCGCTGGGCGACCTGAACGCCTCGTCTGCCCTGGCCCGCCGCGACGGCCTGGACCAGACCCCGGACCGCGCCCGGCAGACCGCCGAGCGCAGCCTGCGCCTGTTGACCATGCTGGCCGAGAAGACCCGCGGCAACCTGGACCTCACCGAGGCCGAGCTGCTCGGCGGCGCCATCGCCCAGCTGCGCGAGCGGCTCGCCAACTAGCGGTGCGCGCAGTCATTCAGCGCGTCACACAGGGCCGCTGTGAGGTGGACGGGCAGGTGACCGGCCAGATCGGACGGGGCCTGGTGGTGCTGCTGGGCGTGGGGCCGAACGACACCGCCGACACGGCCCGGCAGCTGGCGGCCCGGATGGTGCGGCTGCGGCTGTTTTCCGACGATGCCGGCCGCATGAACCGCTCGGTGCAGGAGGTGGGCGGCAGCGTGCTGAGCATCAGCCAGTTCACGCTGTACGCGGACACCCGGCGCGGCAACCGGCCCGGCTTCAGCGGCGCCGGAGCGCCCGAGCTGGCCCGCGAGCTGTACGGCGTGTTCAACGCTGCCCTGGAGCAGCTGGGGCTGGACGTGCAGCGGGGCGTCTTCGGGGCCGACATGCAGATCAGCCTGACCAACGACGGTCCGGTCACGCTGCTGCTGGACACCGAGGGGGCGACGTGAACGCTTCGGGGCCGCGGGGGCGCGTCCTCACCCATTCCCCCTATGCTGATGCAATGCTGCACGTTTCACGTTTGCTCCTGATCGCCGCCCTGCTAGGCACGCCTGCCGTCCAGGCCCAGTCCGGGTCCGGGAAGGCCGCCCTGGTCTATGTGGTGCAGCCGGGCGACACGCTCTATCACATCGCCACCACGCGCGGCCTGGACATCGAGGAACTGCGCCGGGTCAACCAGCTGAGCAGCGACGAGCTGAGCGTGGGCCAGACGCTGCGGCTGCCCTCCGGCAGCGCCACCCCGTCCACGCCCAGCACGCCGGCACCGGCCCGCACTCCGTCCAGCCCCTCCCCAGCCCCCAGCACCGTCCCGGCCATCTCGGACACCCAGCTGGCCGGGGTGAGCATCCGGGTGCCGGCCCGCCTCTCGATGGGCGACGCGTTCGTGGTGCGGCTGTCGGGCAACCGGGCGGGGCAGGCGCGGGTCCGCTTTCCCAGCGAGGTGGGCGAGGATGTCCATAAACCGGCCGAGACGCTCACCCCCATTGGCGCGGCAGGCGAGTACCTGGTGCTGGGACGGGTGGTGCTGGGCAAGACCACGCCGCTGGTGTACGAGGTGCAGGTCGGCTCGGAGCTGATGCGCGGAAGCATTCCCGTCACGGGCCTGGACCAGAAGATTCAGCACCTGAATTTGCCGGCGAGCCTCACCGACAAGCTCAAGGACCCGTACCGCCAGAGCGAGGAGGCGGCGGTCGAGAAGGCCTACGCCCGGCGTACCCCCCAAGCGTGGTCCCGGCCCTTCAGCCCGCCACTCAGCAGCAGCGCCATCAGCAGCAGCTTTGGGCAGCCGCGCACCTACATGGCGGGCGGGCCGGTGGCGTACCACTACGGCATCGACTTTCCCAGCAAGGTCGGCACCCCGGTCCACGCGGTCAACGACGGCACCGTGGTGATTGCCGGCAAGTATCCGGTGCGCGGGTGGCTGGTGGGCATCGACCACGGCGCCGGGCTGGTCAGCCTGTACTTCCACCAGAGCAAGATCATGGTCAAGGTGGGGCAGCACGTCACGCGCGGGCAGGTGGTGGGGGTGGTGGGCACCACCGGCCTGAGCAACGGTCCGCACCTGCATCTGGAGATGCGGGTGCGCGGCGAGGGCACCCGGCCCACCCTGTACTTCGGCAAACTGTGGCCGTAAGCTGCTCGTCATGACCCTGTCCACCGAAACCCTGGAGACCGTGAATGCCCGCAGCGAGGGCCATCTGCCCGGACTGATCGGCATCGTGTTCACCGAGATGAGCCCCGAGGTGGTGCGCGCCGAGCTGCCGCTGCGCCCCGACCTGCTGGCCCCCAACGGCTTTCTGCACGCCGCGACCGTGGTGGCCCTGGCCGACACCGCCTGCGGCTACGGCTGCCGGATGCTGCTGCCCAAAGGCGCCACCGGCTTCACCACCATCGAACTCAAGAGCAACTTCCTGGGCACCGCCCTGTCCGGCACCATCCGCTGCGAGGCGCGCCCGGTGCATCTGGGGCGCACCACCCAGGTCTGGGACGCTGAGGTCTGGAACGACGCTGGAAAGCGCATGGCCCTGTTCCGCTGCACCCAGGCGGTGCTGTACGGACGCGGCGGAGGCGGCTGACCCCTGCCGGCCGCCCAGCACTTTCTGCAGCACCCGGACCCGCTGACCCGCGAGGTGGCCCGGCAGTACGCCCAGGGCGCCTTCCTGATGGACAACGGCGACGGCCTGCAGTGGTACTCGGTGCGGCGGCGCGCCCTGGTGCCGTTGGATGAACGGCTGCACGTGCCGCGCCGGCTGGAGCGCTTGCTGCCACGTTTCCAGCTGAGCGTGGACGTGGCGTTCGAGGCGGTGCTGGCCGGCTGCCGGAACCGTGAGGAAACCTGGATCAGCGACGAGTTGGCCGAGCTGTACCTTCACCTGCACGGCACCGGGCTGGTCCACAGCTTCGAGAGCTGGCAGGACGGGGAGCTGGCGGGCGGGGTGCTGGGCCTGAGCCTGGGCGGCGCCTTCATCGGCGAGAGCATGTTTCACCACCTCACGCACGGCAGCAACGCGGCCCTGATCGGGCTGTCGCGGCACCTGCGGGGGCAGGGCTACCTGCTGCTGGACGCCCAGATCCAGAACCCGCATCTGGCCCGCTTCGGTACCTACGAGGTGAGCGCCCGGGCCTATCAGGAGCAGCTGACAGCGGCGCTACAGGTGGACACCGAGCTGTAACCTGCGCCATTGCTACGGAATTGGCGCTGTGGCTGTGGTCTGCTGGCCGCATGGCAACCCTGATTCTTGGAGCGACCGGCGGCATCGGCTCGGCGCTGGCCCGCAGCTGGCCGCAGGAGGCGCTGTGGCTGGGCGGCCGCGACGAGGAGCGCGTCACCCAGCTGGCCGCGCCGCTGCAGGCCACCCCCCTCACCGCCGACTTCGGCTACGAGAGTCAGGTGCGCCAGCTGTTCGCCGGCCTGACGCTGCCGCTGGACACCATTCTGTACGCGGCGGGGGCCGCGTACCCCGAGCCGCTGGCCAGCACCAGCGCTGAACACACCCGGCGCATCTGGAACGCCAACTACTTCGGGGTGCTGTGGACGCTGAAGTACGGCCTGCCACATCTGGCTCCAGGCGGGCGCGTGTACGTGATCGGGGCGCGGCCGGAGCTGGTGCTGGCGCGCGGCTTCGGGCAGTACGCGGCCAGCAAGGCGGCGGTGGCCACCCTGCTGAGCGTGACCCGGCTGGAACATCGGCAGCTCACCCTGACGCTGGTGCTGCCGCCCGCGGTGGAAACGCCGCTGTGGCAGCAGGTGGGCCGCGCTCCCAGGGGCGCCATCGCGGCCACACAGGTGGCGCAGGCGATCCTGCAGGACCGCAGCGGCAGCGGCGGACCGGAACTGCGGGTGGAGTAACAGAAGACGGGCCAGACACCGGGAAGGTGTCTGGCCCGCGCCTCCTATTGGTTCAGCCCTTGACGCTGCCCGCCAGCAGGCCGCGCACGAAGTAGCGGCCCAGCAGGATGTAGACCAGCAGGGTGGGAATGGCCGCCATGATGGCGCCGGCCATCGGGAGGTTCCAGCTGACCGCCTGACCGCCCGCCAGCTGCGACAGCGCGTAGGTGACCGGCTGGCTGCTGGTATTGGTGAGGGTGGCGGCGAACAGGAACTCGTTCCAGACCTGTGTGAACTGCCAGATAATCACCACCACGAAGCCGGGGATGCTGATCGGGAAGATCACCTTGCCGTAGATGCTCCAGAAGCCCGCGCCGTCGATGGTGGCCGCCTCGATGAGGGCGCCCGGCACGTCGGCGTAGAAGTTGCGGAAGATCAGGGTGGTGATAGGAATGCCGTACACCACGTGCGCCAGGATCAGCGCCCAGATGCTGCCGTACAGCCCGATGCTCTTGACGAACTGGAACAGCGGGATCAGCACCGACTGGTAAGGAATGAACATCCCGAACAGCATCAGCGCGAACAGCGTATCGGCGCCCCGGAACTTCCACTTGGACAGGGCGTAGCCGTTGACACTGCCGATCATGGCGCTCAGCAGGGTGGCGACCACCGCCAGGAACAGGCTGTTGCCCAGGTTGCGCCCGATCTTGTCCCAGGCCTGGGAGAAGCTGGCCCAGTTCCAGGTGCCGGGCAGCGCCCAGGTGGTGGCCAGATCGATGGCGTCCGGCGTCTTGAGCGCCGTGACGATCAGCAGGTACACCGGGATCAGGAAGAACAGCGAGATGATCACCAGCGCCACGTACATCAGCGGGCGGCCCAGGCCGCGCCGGGGGGCGGCAGTGTGGGTAACGGGAGTGGGAATGGCGGTCATGCTTCGGCCCTCCGGAACTGCGAGACCAGGTACGGGATGATCACGGCCGCCACCAGAATCAGCAGCACCATGCCGATGGCCGCGCCCTTGGCAAATTCGTTGCCGCGGAAGCTGGTCACGTACATCAGCAGCGCCGGCACGTCGGTGGCGCTATTGTCGGGGCCGGCCATCGCAAACACCAGATCGAAGATCTTGAGGCTGATATGCCCCAGGATGATGGTGGCCGACAGGGTGATGGGGGTCAGCAGCGGGAAGATCACGCTGCGGTACATGCCCCACTCGGACGCGCCGTCCACCCGGGCCGCCTCGCGCAGCTCATCCGGCACGCCGCGCAGGCCCGCCAGATACAGCGCCATGGTGTAGCCGCTCATCTGCCACACCGCCGCCAGAATGATGCCGACCAGCGCCAGGTTGAAACCGTGCAGCTCCACGCCCGGCAGCAGCTTCAGTCGCGGCCCGATCAGCAGCGCCCAGCCGAGCAGCAGCACCGCGCAGATGCCGGCCACCAGGGTGCGGGTGCGCGCACCGTCGCGCTGGGCGCGCACCGCCACGTACACCATGATCAGGCCCACCAGGGCGGCGGTGAGCAGCGGCAGGCGGTTCCAGTCGAACTTCAGCACCGCCGCGCCACTGGATAGCCACTCGAAGTTGCCCTTCGGCAGCCCCACCGCCTGCGGCAGCACATTCAGGCCGCCCGACGGCTGCAGCATCCAGCGCCAGATGGTGCCGGTCACGATAAAGGACAGGCTCATCGGGAACAGGAAAATGGTGCGCCAGACCGCCTCGCCGCGCGGGTTGCGGTCCAGCAGCAGCGCCATGCCCAGGCCCAGGATCAGGCACCCGGCGATAAAGAACACCGTGAAAAAGATGGTGCTCACCAGGTCCTGACGGAAACGGGCGTCCAGGAAGCCGGTGAACAGGTCGCGGTAGTTGGCCAGCCCCTGGAAGTGCAGCACCGGGTGGGCGCTGAGCGCCTGCACCGGGTCCTGACCCCAGTCGGTCAGCGAGAACCAGCCGGACTGAATGATGAAGCCGTAGACAAAGATTGCCAGCAGGATGACGCTCGGCAACAGCACCACGAAAGACCAGGTGCGATCTGAAGTTTTCATTGCCGTCTCTCCATTATTACTTCTGGTGTTGGGTACATCGGCCACCTCGTGCTGAACCCGGAAGGGGGAGCAGACCGCGGCCCACTCCCCGTTCTGGATTGTCGGCCGCGCGTCGGCGGCCACGCCGGGGTGACTTGCCACCCCGGCCCGGGCTTACATGCCGATGCGAGCCTTGGTGGCCAGCTGCTGCGCGGCGTTGGCGGCCGCCTTGGCGTCGTGGCTGCTCACGAACGCATCCACGATGGTGCCGAAGTTGCTGGTGAAGCTCTCCGGGGCCACCGCGCCGTGGAACATGCTGCCCACGATCTGCTTGCTGTGCCAGTCCTTGGCCGCGCTCTGGCTGTAGACGTTGTACTTGCTCACGTCACTGTCGGTGCGGGCGGCGATGCTGCCCTTGAGCGGGTTGAAGGTGTCCTGGCCTTCCTTGGAGCCGAGCACCTTCAGCCAGTTCAGCGCCTCGGCGCGGTCCTTGGCGCCCTTGGGCAGCCCGAAGCTGTCGGCCAGCATCATGAAGCTGCCGCTGGTGCTGGGGCTGGCGCTCCAGGCAAAGCCGGTGCCGGGCTTGAGCTTCTTGGTGGTGGTCATGTAGCCGGCGGCCCAGTCACCCATCACGTTGAAGGCGGCCTGACCGGCCAGCAGGCGGTCGGTGGCCTGCTGCCAGCTGAGGCTGCTGGCGTCCTTGTTGGCGCAGTCCATGACCTTGCCGAACATGGTCCACACGGCCACGGCGCGCGGGTCGGTGAACTTGATCTTGCCGGCCCACAGGTCACGCCAGCCCTGGGCGCCCAGGGTGCCGAGCGCCACCGACTCCCACAGGTGCTGCTGGGTCCAGTTCTCGCCCACCACCAGCGGCGCGGCGAGGCCCTGGGCCTTGAGCTTCTGGCAGGTGGTCAGGAACTGGGTCCAGTTGGTGGGAGCGGTGACGCCCCACTTCTTCAGGTTGGCCGGGACGTACCACATCACGTTGCTGCGGTGCACGTTGACCGGCACGCTGTAGATGCCACCCTTGTAGGTGATCAGGTCAATCACGGCCTTGGGGAACTTGCTGGCCCAGCCTTCGCTCTTGTAGAGGCTGCTCAGGTCCTCCATGCGGTCGGCCACCACCCAGGTGCCGGTGAGCTCCTGGCCGGCGTGCGCCTGGAAGCTGTCCGGCGGATCGCCACCGAGCATGCGGGTCTTGAGCACGGCCTTGGCGTTGGTACCGGCGCCACCGGTGACGGTCGCGTTGTCCACGTTCACGCCCGGGTACTTCTGACCGTACAGCTTGATCAGGGCTTCCAGGGCCGGGCCTTCGTCGCCGCTCCACCAGCTGAAGATTTCGAGTTTGCCGGCGGCCTGGGCGCTGGCCAGCAGGGCAGCGGCGGTCACGGCAACAGACAGGGTAACGAGCTTGGGTGCCTTCATAGGGGTTCCTCCAACAAGGGGGATGAGAGGGCGGAATGGATGGTCGACAGCGGCCGGGCCGCCGGTGGCGCGCGCGAACCCGAGCCGGCGGCGCGCTGTCGCCGGCTCACCTCGCGCAGCCGGGGCAGGCCATCCGGCGACAGCAACGTTTCGAGCGCCATCACGGCCGCGCCCAGGATGCCGACGCTGGGCCCCAGGCTCGACTGGGTGATCTTCACGGCGTCGCGGTTGACCAGCATGGCGCGCTCCTGCACCACCTGGCGCACCGCCGTGATCAGCGGCTCACCGGCCGCCGCCATCTGGCCGCCGATCACGACCACCGACGGATTGAACAGGTTCAGGCCGGTGGTGATGGCCACGCCCAGGTGGCGGCCCACCTCGCCCCACAGCTCCCGGGCCAGCGGGTCCTGCCGGCTGAGCCGGGTCAGGTCGGCCATGTCGCTGGTTTCGGTGAGGCAGGACCCGGGATGGCTGCCGACCCGGCTGCGCATCTTGGCCAGCACCACGCCGGCCGCCGCGTAGCTCTCCAGCGAACCGGGGTTACCGCTGCGACCCAGCGGACCCTGCTCATTGATGCTGATGTGCCCGATCTCGCCGGCGCCGCCGCTGACGCCCCGGTGCAGCCGGCCGCCCAGCAGCACGCCGGATCCGATGCCGGTGGCCGCCTTGATGTAGATCAGGTCCGGCGTGCCGGCGTGCGCGCCGAATTTCCATTCGGCCAGGGCGCCCAGGTTGGCGTCGTTGTCCACCAGCACCGGACAGTCAAACAGACGGCCCAGCTCAGCGCCCACGTGCTCGCCGTCCCAGCCGGGCATGTTCGGCGGGCGAATTACCTGACCGCTGCGGAAGTCCACCGGGCCGGGCACGCCCACGCCCAGGGCTGCCACGCCCTGTTCCGGAACGCCGGAGGCCTGCAGCACCTCCTCGGCCAGCCGCCGGATCAGCGGGTAAGTAGCCTGCGGCCCCTGGCGCACGTCATGCGGGCACTCGCGCTGAGCCAGCACCGTGCAGCGCAGGTCCAGCAGGGCCACCTTCAGGTGGCTGGCGCCCAGGTCCACTGCCAGCAGGTGGGCGGCCCGGCTGTGCAGCGACAGCATGGTGGCGCGGCGCCCCACCCGTTCACTGACACGGCGCTCGCCCTCGCTGACCAGCCCGACCTCCATCAGCTCCTGAACAATGCTGCTGATGGCACTCCTCGACAGCCCGACCTGACGCGACAGGTCGATGCGCGGCGCGTCTTCCCGCCAGAGCAGGCGGAGCAGCACCAGGCTGTGCTGCACGCGAACGGCAGCCATGTCGAGGATGTCGTACCTCATCGGGCTCCTAGGGGAGAAGGGGAAGATTAGACTTTTAGCCGAAAAAGCTTGTGGTGGCCTTAAGGTAGCGTCACAATTTTTGTTTGTCAAATGAACAAATCAATCTGACGGAACCGTCAGTCAGGCGGCATCAGCGCGTCTTCAGTGTGTCCCAGGGCCTTCTGCCGCCCTATGCCCTACTTCACAACCGCGTCCGGGAAGCGGGGGGGGTCGTCGGGGGGCCAGTCAAGTCCGTCAAAAGAAGGACCCCCGGATGCTCCGGGGGCCACGTGGACGCGGTGCTCAGGACAGGTCGGTTTCGCTGGTCGTGCGCTCCTGGCCCGCCTCTGGACGCAGCAGGGGGAACAACAACACGTCGCGGATGCTGTCGCGGTCGGTGAGCAGCATGGCCAGCCGGTCCATGCCCATGCCCATGCCGGCGGCGGGCGGCATGCCGTACTCCAGCGCCAGCAGGAAGTCCTCGTCCTGCTGGTGCGCCTCGTCGTCGCCGGCCTCGCGGCGGGCGCTCTGCGCCTCGAAGCGGGCACGCTGATCCAGGGCGTCGTTCAGCTCCGAGTAGATCGGGGCCAGCTCCACGCCGGCCACATACAGGTCGGCGCGTTCGGCCAGCCCGGCCCGTTCACGGTGCACCTTGACCAGCGGGCTGATCGCCAGCGGCATGTCGGTCAGGAAGGTCGGCTGCTGCAGCAGCGGCTCCACGTACTCGCCGCCCAGCTTGTCCAGCAGCTTGTAGTCCGGGGTCTTGCGGTGCTCCGGGTGGTGCTCGTCGCTCCACTGCCGCAGGCGGGTCAGGTCCAGCGGGTCAAAATCCAGGCCCGCCTGCTCCTTCAGGGCGGTCACGAAGTCCAGCCGCTTGAACGGCAGCGAGAAGTCCAGCTCGCGGCCCTGGTAGGTCAGGCGCGGCTCACCCTTGAGTTCCACCACCAGGTCGTGCAGCAGCGTCTCGACCAGCCGCATCATGTCCTGGTAGTCACCGTAGGCGAAGTAGGCCTCCAGCATGGTGAATTCCGGGTTGTGGGTGCGGTCGATGCCCTCATTGCGGTAGTTGCGCCCGATCTCGTAGACGCGCTCAAAGCCGCCCACCAGCAGCCGCTTGAGGTACAGCTCCAGGCTGATGCGCAGCGAGAAGTCGTGGTCCAGGGCGTTGTGGTGGGTCCGGAAGGGCCGCGCCTCGGTGCCGCCCGGCACCACCTGCAGGGTGGGGCCCTCCACCTCCATGAAGTCGCGGCTGTCCAGAAACTGCCGGATGAACCGCAGCATGCGCGAGCGGGTGCGGTACACCTCGCGGCTTTCGGGGTTGACCATCAGGTCCACGTAGCGGCGGCGGGCGCGCAGCTCCTCGTCCTGCAGGCCGTGGAACTTGCTGGGCAGCGGGTGCAGGCTCTTGACCAGCGGCTGCCACGACTGCACCTCCAGGGTGGTCTGGCCGGTGCGGGTGGTGAAGGGCACGCCGCGCACCCCGATGATGTCACCCAGGTCAATCTTCTTGGTGGCCGCGAACGCCTCCGTGACCTTCTTGCCGAAATACAGCTGCACGGTGCCGCTGCTGTCCTGCAGGTCGGCGAAGGCGGCCCCACCCATGTGGCGCAGCTGCATGATGCGGCCGGCCAGCGCGTAGGTCTGCTCGTCCCAGCGCTGCTCCGGTTCGCCGCCGGGGTGCGCCTGCAGCACAGCGGCGGCCCGGTGCGTCACCGGGTAGTTGTAGGGAAACGGGGCGAAACCCGCCTCGGTCTGGGCCGCCTGGTTGTTCAGGCGCGCGATGGTCTGCTCGTGCAGCTCGCGCTCCGGCGCGGCGGCCGGCGAGACGGCGGGGGTCAGGGCATCATCAGACATAGCGCGAGTATAGCGGCGCGGCGCTGTCAGGCAGCGGCTACACTGGGCCGCATGAATCTCCTGATCACCGGGGCCGCAGGCGAGATCGGACGCACCCTCAGGGATGGTCTGCGTGGCCAGGCCGAACTGCTGCTCAGCGATGTGCGTGAGATGGACCCGGCCGGCCCGGGCGAGACGCTGCGCCCGGCCGACCTGACCCGGCTGGACGAGGTGCTGGCCGCGGTGCAGGGGGCCGACGCGGTGATTCATCTGGGCGGCATTCCCAACGAGGCGAGCTACCCGGCCATCCGGGCCGTCAACATGGACGGCACCTTTCATGTGCTGGAGGCCGCGCGGCAGGTGGGCGTGCGCCGGGTGGTGTTCGCGTCCAGCATTCACGCGGTGGGGTACTACCCGCGCGGCGAGCCGATCGGGCCGGACGTGCCGGTGCGCCCGGACAGCTACTACGGGGTCAGCAAGGTCTTCGGAGAGGCGCTGGGCCGGATGTACTTCGAGCGGTACGGCCTGGAGTTCGTGGCGGTGCGCATCTGCTCGTTCCAGCCGGTGCCGAAGGACGCCCGGCAGCTGAGCACCTGGCTGAGCCCCAGGGACGCGGTGCAGTTGTTCCGGCTGGCCGCGACGGTGCCGGAGGTGGGCTACCTGACGGTGGCGGGCATCAGCGGCAACTCCCGGCGCTGGATGACCGACGAGGGCTGGGACCGGCTGGGCTACCGGCCGCAGGACAACGCCGAGCAGTACGCCGCCGAACTGGAACAGGTGCACGGCGATCCGGCCGCCCTGACTGAGCAGCGGCAGGGCGGAGTGTTCGTGGCGCCCGACTACACCGGCCTGGCCGACCCGGCGCGTTACCCACTGGACTGAGCCTCCGGCGCGGCGGTGCTGGCCCGCACCCGCAGCTCGGTCGGCAGGCGCACCTGCCGCTCCGGGGCCCCGGCCAGCTGTTCCAGCAGCAGCTCCCCGGCCAGCCGCCCCTTGTCCTCGGTCGGCTGGTACACGCTGGTCAGGCCCAGGGTGGCGGCCACCGGCAGGTCGTCGTAGCCGAGCAGGCTGAGCCGCTGCGGCACGGCGTACCCCAGCTGCTGGGCGGCGCGCCACGCGCCCATCGCCAGCACGTCGCTCATGCACAGCAGCGCCGTGATCTCCGGGTGGGCGCTGAGCAGGGCGCGGGCCTGCGCCTCGCCTTCGGCCGGCGTGTTCTGTAGGGCCTCGTAGACGTGGAGTCGCGCTCGCCGGCGGCCCAGGGCATCGCGGTAGCCCCGCAGACGCTCGCGGGTGGTGTAATACCCGGCCTGGCGCTCGCGCTTCAGCGACACCGGGCCCTGCTGGGGACGCTCACTCAGGCCCAGCGACACCACCCCGATGGACCGGTGACCCAGTTCCAGCAGGTGGGCTGCCGCCGCATGTGCGCCGCCGTAGTCGTCAATGCCCACGTGCGCAATGCCCGGCACCTGCGCCTGATCCACCATCACCAGCGGCAGCCCCCGGCCCAGCGCGGAGGTCAGCAGCTCGCTGCCGTCCTGGGCGCAGTAGACGATGAAGCCGTCCACGCTGGCGCTGGCCACCGAGGGCGCCACATCCCGGGTGCCGGGAATCAGCAGCAGGTTCAGCCCCTCCTGCTGCAGGGCCGCCGCCACGCCGCCAAGAAACAGCGAGGCCGCCGGATCGGCAAAGGCGTAGCTGAGCGGGGCGTCGTAGAGCACGCCCATCGCGCGGGCCCGGCCACGCCGCAGGTTGCTCGCCAGGGGGTCCGGGCCGCTGTAGCCGAGCTGCTGGGCGGTGTGCAGGATGCGCGCCCTCAGCTCCGCCGACAGCTGATCCGGCCGGTTGTAGGCGTTGCTGACGGTGGCGGGCGACACGCCCAGCTGACGGGCGATATCTTTGAGGGTGACGTCGGACCCGGGCCAGGGAGGGAGAGACGTCGGCAGGACTGGCGTTGGCCATGTGCAGATGGTAGCATCTGGAATGTCTGCTCTGAATCGATTCAGAGCGTGAGCGCTGCTGACGTCGGCGCCGGAAGGGACGCCCATGTCACAGGCCCTGCTGCCCCGTACTGCCTCTGCCGTCCAGGCCCGGGTGGCCACCTCGGCGATGTTCTGGGTGAACGGCGCCGTGTTCGCCACCTGGGTGCTGCACATCCCGGATGTCCGTGACCGGCTGGGCCTGTCGTCGGCCACGGTGGGCTCGGCGCTGCTGGCCATCGCGGTGGGGAGCATGCTGAGCATGCCGCTGACCGGCGGGTGGATTGCCCGGTTTGGCAGTGCAGCGGTGACGCGCCTCGCCGCGCTGCTGTTCAGCGCCTCGCTGGTGCTCCCCTTCCTGGCTTCCAACCTGACGCTGCTGTGCGTGGCCCTGCTGGTGATCGGGCTGACCAGCGGCGCGATGGACGTGGCGATGAACGCGCAGGGGCTGGCGGTGGAACAGCGACTGGAGCGGCCGGTGATGTCCAGCTTCCACGCGTGGTTCAGCTTCGGGAACCTGAGCGGGGCGCTGCTGGGGTCGCTGCTGATCGGGCTGGGGGTGAGCCTGTGGCCGCACGCGCTGGCAGTCAGCGTGCTGTGTCTGCTGCTGGTGGCGCTGGGTGCCGGGCGGCTGCTGCCCGCAAACCTCGACATCCGCGACCGGCAGACCCAGACCGAGGATGCCGCCCGGCCGCTGCCCCGCACCCCGATGGTGCTGCTGCTGGGCGCGCTGTGCTTCCTGGGCATGATGGGTGAGGGCGCCACCGGCGACTGGAGCGGGCTGTACTTCTCGGACGTGCTGAAGGCCACCGGCGCGGCCCTGGGGCTGGGCTACTCGGCCTTCACACTCGCGATGCTGGTGGGCCGCATCTTTGGCGACCGCTGGCGGCACCGCTTCGGTGACCAGCTGGTGGTGACCAGCGGCGCGCTACTGAGCGGCCTGGGCATGCTGCTGGCGGTGCTGAGCCCGTCGCTGTGGCTGAGCACCCTGGGCTTCCTGCTGACCGGGCTGGGTGTGGCGAACATTGTGCCGGTGCTGTACGGCGCGGCGGGGCGCGCCTTCAGCGGCCACGGCATCGCGCGGGTCGCCACGCTCGGTTATGCGGGCTTCCTGGCGGGGCCGCCGCTGATCGGTTTCGTGGCGCACGAGCTGAACCTGCGCTGGGGGCTGGGCGTGGTCACGGTCAGCCTGCTGATCGTGGCGCTGCTGGGCGGGCAGGTGTACCGGCAGCTGGCCCGGCTGGACCCGGCCTCCTCCTGAGCCAGATGGCTTAATGCTCCTTTGCCAAACAGCGCATCAACGGCTGACACGGCTGCGGCATACTCAGACCCGGCCAGATGGACCCCCCTCACGGGCGGTGGCCAGAAGGGTGTCGCCCACCTTCCGAACAACGGGCGTGCGAGCGGGAAGAGCAGGCAGCCGGCTGGTTCGAGCCCAGTCACCCGCACCCACAGCAGCCGAGCCGCATGCATGCGGCTCGGCTGCTTTTCTCTGCCGCACCGACCGGTTCCTCCATGCCAGAATGCCGGCCATGAGCAACGCCACCCGCGTGCTGGACTTTCACACCGCCATCGGCAAGACGATGCCCGCCTCCCCCACCCCGCCCGGCCCGGCAGATCTTCAGCTGCGCCTGACCCTGCTGCGCGAGGAGATGGCGGAGGTGGAGGAAGCCGCCGCGCAGCTCACCCGCCTGAACAGCCCGGCCGTGCGCGACCTGGCTCCCCTGGCGCACGAGCTGGTGGACCTGCTGTACGTGACCTACGGCGCCCTGCTGAGCCTGGGCGTGGACCCGGATCAGGCCTTCGAGGAGGTGCACCGCGCCAACATGCTCAAGAGCAGCGGCCCGCGCCGCGCCGACGGCAAGCAGCTCAAGCCGGCCGGCTGGCAGCCGGCCGACCTGACCCGGCTGCTGGAATCAGGGCGCTAACGCCAGCGCCGCCGCCTGCTGTACCAGCCCCGGATCGGGCCGGACCCCGGTGTACAGCACGAACTGCTCCAGCGCCTGCAGCGTGATGACCTCTGCGCCGGTAATGACCGGGCGGCCCGCGGCCCGCGCCGCCCGGATTAGCGGCGTCTCGGCCGGCCGGGCCACCACGTCGAACACGGTGCTGACCCCGGCGATGAGGTCGGGCTGAAAGGCCAGCCGATCCTGCTCCGGACCGTCGGCCATCCCGATGGGCGTCACGTTGACCAGCAGCGCCCCCGCGGTGGACGGCGGCTCCAGCTGCCAGCGCCAGCCGATCTCCTGCGCCAGCGCCTCGCCGCGTTCCCGGTTGCGGGCCACGATCACACCCTCCCGGAATCCGGCGTCCCTCAGCGCTGCCGCCACCGCCCGCGCCATGCCCCCGCTGCCGCGCAGCAGCACCGGGACATCGGCGGGCACACCATGGGAACGGATCAGCGCGGCCACCGCCAGATAATCGGTGTTGTAGGCGCACAGCCGGCCCCGGGTGTTGACGATGGTGTTGACCGACCCGATGGCGGCGGCCGAGGGGTCCAGCTCATCCACCAGCGGCACGCACGCCTCCTTGAACGGCATCGAGACGGCGCAGCCCCGGATGCCCAGCGCCCGGACCCCACCGATCGCGGCCGGCAGGTCCGTGGTGGTAAAGGCCTTGTAGAGGTAGTCCAGCTCCAGCGCCTGAAACAGGTGGTTGTGGAAGCGGGTGCCGAAACTTCCGGGACGACCGGCCAGTGAGATGCACAGTTGGGTCTGGAAACTGAGCTCCGGCGTCATGACGGTCCCGGCCTCAGCCCTCGGCCAGCCGCAGCGCCGCGCGGTGCATCATCTGCACGCCGGTCAGCAGGCTCTCCTCATCCAGGGTGAAGCGCGGGTGGTGGTGCGGGAAGGTGGAGTCCTGCTCCGGGCTGCCGCTCCCGACATTGAAGTACGCGCCCGGCACCCGCTCCAGGTAGGCGCTGAAGTCCTCGCCGCCCATGGTGGGCTGCGCCAGCCGGGTCCGCTCCTCCCCCACCACCTCCAGCGCCACCTGCCGCAGTTCCTCGGCCACCCAGTCGGTGTTGATCAGCGGGCGGTAGCCCTGCTCGTACTGGAAGTCGTAGCTGGCGCCGTGCGCCTCCGTGACCCCCTTCACCACCCGCTCGATCAGCTGCGGCGCCCGCTCCCGCAGCCCCTTGTCGAAGGTCCGCACGGTGCCTTTCAGCTCGGCGCGGTCCGGAATCACGTTGGTGGTGGTGCCCGCGTGGAAATAGGTGACGCTCACCACCAGCGCGTCCAGGGCGCTGACGCCCCGGCTGACCACCTGCTGCAGATTGCTGACCACCTGTGCCCCGATGGCGATCGGGTCAATGGCCTCCTCCGGGTGGGCGGCGTGCCCGCCCCGGCCGTGAATGGTGATGTAGATGTTGTCCGGCGCGGCCATGAAGGCGCCGGGCTTGACCGCCACCACGCCGGTCGGCAGCTGCGAGTTGAGGTGCAGGCCGGTGGCCACGTCCACGCCCTCCATCAGCGGGGTGCCCTGCACCAGTTCCTCGGCGCCACCGGGGCTCTGCTCCTCGGCGTGCTGGAAGATCATGCGGATCTCGCCGGGCAGGTCCGCCTGCTGGCTGAGCAGCTGAGCGGTGCCAAGCAGGATGGCGGTGTGGCCATCGTGACCGCAGGCGTGCATGGCCCCGTCATGGGCCGATCGGAACTCGAAGGTGTTCTCCTCCTGCATCGGCAGCGCGTCGATGTCGGCGCGCAGCAGCACCGTGCGCCCGGGCCGCGACCCGCGCAGCACCGCCAGCACGCTGGTGGCGGTCGGGTGGCTCACCTCCAGGTTCGGCATGCGGCCCAGCTCGGCGGCGATGTAGGCGGCCGTCTGGTGCTCCTGAAAGCTGACTTCCGGGTGCTGGTGCAGGTGGCGGCGCCACCGGCTGAGCTGCTCGACCAGATCGGAGGCGCGGTCTGTGGTGTTGGTCATGGGTTCACTCCTTGTGCAGGTCAGGATACCGCTGACGGCCAGCCCGCGGCTGAACCTCGGTAGGCCAGGGCACGGGCTTGCCCATCTCCAGAGCCGAACTGGCCCGCGCCGGTCCGTGGGGCCTTGCACGACCGAGGTTCGCTCTCTGCGTCTCACTCCCCGAAGTACAGCCAGGTGTCGCCGGTCCAGCGCCGGTCCAGCAGGCCTTTCAGGCGCAGGTGCTCGGCATGCGCCAGCGCTTCGGTCAGCGCGAACCGGCGCACCCGGGCATCCAGTTCCCGCGGAAACATCACGGCCGAGAGCTGGTGGGCGTGCATGGGCGTGACCCGCAGCGTCTCCTCCACCAGCGCCAGCCGCTCGTGGTGGTGGGCGCTCAGTTCGGCCGCCCGCTCCGCCACGCCGCTCATGGTCGGCCCGTAGTGGCCAACCACCGCCGTAGCGGGGTTCAGCTGCCGCAGCCGCTCCAGCGTCTGCAGGTAGTCGCCCAGTGGGTCGGAACGGCCCTGCGCGCCCAGGCCCACATTGGGGCTGATGCGCGGCAGGATGGCGTCTCCGGCGATCAGCAGGTCCAGCTGCGGCTGCCACAGGCCCAGGTGCCCATCGGCATGACCCGGCAGCCACAACACGGTCCAGCGGTGTCCGCCGAGTGTCAGCTGATCGCCCGCTGTCAATGGGGTCAGGCGGGTGGCCAGCGTCACCCGGTCCCGGGTCCGGCGCGCCTCGGCCTCCACGCCCTCCAGCAGCGCGGGCGGCAGGCCGTGGGCCAGCAGATGCTGGCGTTCCTGCCCCTGCCAAGCTTCGAAGTGCTGCCAGGGCAGGCCCCCGCCCTGCAGGTTCTCGTCCAGCAGGTGTACTGAGGCCCCGCTGCGCTCCTCGATCAGGCCGCTCAGCCCGGCGTGGTCCGGGTGCTGGTGGGTCAGGACCACCCGCTCGATGCTCTCCCAGTGCAGGCCCAGCTGTGCCAGCGCGTCTTCCAGGGTGGCGATGGCCTCCGGCGTATTCAATGACGTGTCCACCAGCGTGACGGGCGAGGCGGCGTCAATCAGCACCGTGACGGTCCGCATCGGGTAGGGAATCGGCACCTGCACGGTGTAGAGGCTGCCGGTCAGGTGATGGAGAGGGGCGGCGCACATGGCCGCAGGATAGAGCCGGTCAGGCTGGCCCTGGCCCGGTGGCCCTGACACTTCGCTGACATTCGGGTGACGCCCGCCTGACACGCGGGCGACAAGATGCAGCTCATGAAGAAGCTCTTCTCGCTGGGCGCTGCCCTCGTGATCTCCGCCGCCTCCGCCGCCAGCCTGACTGGTTCTGGTTCCTCCTTTGTGTATCCGCTGTTCACCAAGATGTTCAGCGAGTACGCCAAGGCCACCAATGACACCGTCAACTATCAGTCGGTCGGCTCCGGCGCGGGCCAGAAGCAGCTCAAGGACCGCATCGTGGACTTCGCCGGCACCGACGTGCCGGTGCCGGACGCGGACATCGCCAGCTACCCCGGCAAGGTGCTGACCATTCCGGACGCGCTGGGCGCCGTGGTGATCAGCTACAACGTGCCGGGCGTGGACACCACCCTGAAGTTCAGCGGTCCGGTGCTGGCCAACATCTACCTGGGCAAGACCCGGCTGTGGAACGACCCGGCCATCGCCAAGCTGAACCCGGGCGTCAAGCTGCCGGCCCTGCCGATCACCGTGGCGCACCGCAGCGACGGCAGCGGCACCACCGGCGTGTTCACCGAGTACCTGAGCAAGGTCAGCAGCGAGTGGAAGAGCAAGGTCGGCAGCGCCACCAGCGTAGAGTGGCCCACCGGCATCGGCGCGAAGGGCACCGACGGCGTGTCGGGCGTGGTCAAGAGCACCCCTGGCGCTATCGGCTACATCGAGCTGACCTACGCGCTGAACAACAAGATCGATTACGGCACCGTGCAGAACCGCGCCGGCAACTTCGTGAAGGCCACCATCGCCGGCGTGCAGGCGGCCGCCGCCAGCGTCGTGATGCCCACCAGCGGCATCGTGAGCATCACCAACGCCACGGGCGCCAACAGCTACCCGATCAGCACCTACACCTACGCCATCTTCTACCAGGACCAGAAGTACGGCAACCGCACCCAGGCGCAGGCCGCCGCCCTGAAGAAGATGCTGAACTGGGTCGTGACCACCGGCCAGACCTACAACGAGGGCCTGTATTACGCGCCGCTGCCCGCCTCGGCGCAGACCCGCGCCCGCGCCATCATCAGCACCATGACGTACGGCGGCGCCAAGTTCTGACCTGAACGTTCTGACCTGCAGGGGTGACCGGGCTGAATCCGGTCACCCCTGCTCGTTGACCGCACCTGCCGTCCACCGCCACCTGACCAAGCCCTGACACGACTCGGGTGAACTGTGGGTATGAGCTTCATGCTGAAGCGGAGTGTGTCATGACCAAACCCCTGTCCTCCCCCCGCCGGCTTCCCTCCTCGCGCGGCGACGGAACTTTCCGCGCCATCGTGATCGGGCTGTCGGTCGTCATCATTTTGGTGTTCGTGCTGAGCGTGCTGCTCCTGGCCCGCGACAGCGTTCCGGCCCTGCAGCACTTCGGGCTGGGCTTCCTGACCCGCACCGCCTGGAACCCGGTGACCGGCAACTTCGGAGCGGCCCCGATGATCGCCGGGACGCTGGTGACCAGCTTTGCCGCTCTGATCATCAGCGTGCCGCTGGCGCTGGCCAGCGCAATCTTCGTGGCCGAGTACGCCCCGAAGTGGCTCGCCGGCCCGGTCAGCTACCTCGTGGAGTTGCTGGCCGCCGTGCCGAGCGTGGTATACGGCCTGTGGGCGCTGTTTGCCCTGAAGCCGCTCATCCAGGCGTTTCAGCTGAGCCTGTACACCCGCTTTCCGGATCTGGCCACCCGCTGCAGTGAGCTGCATGCCAACAACCAGAACAGCTTCTCCTGCTTCTTCTTCCCGGAAGCACCGGTCGGTCTGGGGCTGGCGCTGGCCATCATCATCCTGACCATCATGATCCTGCCGTACACCGCCAGCGTGGCGAGAGACGTGATCCGGCTGGTGCCGGGCGACCAGCGCGAGGCGATGTACGCGCTGGGCGCCACCAAGTGGGAAGTGATCCGGCTGGCCATCCTGCCGTACGCGCGGGCGGGCATCACCGGCGGCGTGATCCTGGCGCTGGGCCGGGCGCTGGGCGAGACGCTGGCCGTGGCGATGGTGATCGGCAACGTGCCGGAGTTTGCCAAGACCATCTGGGGCAACACCGCCACCATGTCCAGCATGATCGCGCTGCAGTTCGGGGACGCGCAGGCCACCCTGCACCGCAGCAGCATCATCACGCTGGGCCTGCTGCTGTTCGTGGTGAGCGTCATCGTGAACTACGGGGCCCGGCTGCTGATCGCCCGGCTGACCCCCAAGGGCATCCAGTGACCGCCCGGCCGATGCAGGCCACCCGCAGCGGTGAGCGCAGCCTGAGCGCCGGGCGCCGGGGCGTCAACGCCGGCATGGCGGTGATCATCACGCTCGGCACCCTGCTGGTGATCGCACCGCTGCTGTGGATCATCATCTATCTCGTCACGCAGGGCATCAGCTCGCTGAACCTGGACTTCTTTACCCGGACGCCCGCCCCGGAAGGCGAGACGGGCGGCGGCTGGCTCAACGCCATCGTGGGCAGCCTGATCATGCTGGCGATCGCGGCGGCGGTGGGCGTCACGGTGGGCGTGGCGGGCGGCGTGTTTCTGGCCGAGTTTCCGCGCCACCGCCTGATGCCGACCGTGCGGATGGTCAGCGACGTGCTGGCGGGCATCCCGGCCATCGTGGTGGGCCTGGTGATCTACAGCCTGGTGGTGCTGCACACCGGCTTCAGCGGCTTTGCCGGTGGACTGGCGCTGGGCCTGCTGATGATTCCCATCGTGGTGCGCACCACCGAGGAGGTGCTGAAGCTGGTGCCGCTGGCGGTGCGCGAGGCCGGCATGGCGCTGGGCTTGCCGCAGTGGCGCGTGATCGTCAGCATCGTGCTGCCGGCCGCCACCAGCGGCATCATCACCGGCGTGATGCTGGCGCTGGCCCGCGTGGCCGGCGAGGCCGCGCCGCTGCTGTTCACGGCCTTCGGCAACAACCTGCTGAACTTCAATCCTGGCAAGGCCATGAGCGCCCTGCCGCTGCAGATCTACATCGGCGCCACCAGCAGCTACGACGAGAACCAGCGGCTCGCCAAGGCCGGGTCGCTGCTGCTGATCCTGCTGATCCTGATCGCCTCCCTGCTGGCCCGGGCCGCCTCGCGGCGCCGCTGAGCCTGTCTTCAAAGGACTGTTCCATGACCCAGTTGCTCACCACCCAGGACGTCAACATCTACTACGGCAGCAAGCAGGCGGTCCGGCAGGTGAACCTGCAGGTGGAACGCGGCAGCGTCAACGCCCTGATCGGGCCGAGCGGCTGCGGCAAGACCACCTTCCTGCGCGCCCTGAACCGCATGCACGACCTGACGCCCGGCGCGCGGGTGGAGGGCCAGATCCTGCTGGACGGCGAGGACATCTATGCCAGCGGCGTGGACCCGGTGCAGGTGCGCCGCCGGGTGGGCATGGTGTTCCAGAAGCCCAATCCGTTCCCCACCATGAGCATCTTCGACAACGTGGTGAGCGGGTTGAAGCTGGCCGGCATCCGGGACGCCGCCACCCTGAACGAGGTCACTGAGCGCTCGCTGCGTCAGGCGGCGCTGTGGGACGAGGTCAAGGACCGGCTGCGTACCCCGGCCACCGGCCTGTCGGGCGGGCAGCAGCAGCGGCTGTGCATCGCGCGCGCGCTGGCGGTGGAGCCGGAGATCCTGCTGATGGACGAGCCGACCAGCGCCCTGGACCCGGCCAGCACCGCCCGCATCGAGGACCTGATGAGCGACCTCAAGCAGGTGGCGACCATCGTGATCGTGACGCACAACATGCACCAGGCGGCCCGCGTTTCGGACACCACCAGCTTCTTCCTGAACGGTGACCTGGTGGAGCACGGCGTCACCGACCAGATCTTCACCAGCCCCCGGGACGAACGCACCGAGGCGTACGTCACCGGCCGCTTCGGCTGAGCGGGGCCGCCCTCCACTCACTGTTCATCTGACACGTCGGGAACACGAAGCGGCCACAATAACGTATGCGAGAAGCCATAGATGCCAGTCAGCAGGACGTGACGGCCCGCTTCCTGCGGATGCTCAGCATCTCGCTGGAACAGGTGGGCCTGATCCGCAGCGCCATCCAGGGCCAGCAGTACGCCGGCCTGTCGGCGCGCACCCATGAGCTGGAACACGAACTGGACGAGCTGGAGCGCGAGGTGGAGGATGCCTGCCTGAACGCCCTGGCCCGTTATCAGCCGCTGGCCACCGACCTGCGCTTTTTTCTGATGGTGTTCAAGTGCCTCACCGACATGGAGCGGGCCGGCGACTATGGCCGCCACGTGGGCCGCGACCTGGAGGACATCGGGGCCACCCTGCACAGCGGCCCGATCCACGACGTGCTGCCGCTGACCACCCTGCTGAGCACCATGATCGAGCGCCTCGCCTACGCCTTTGCCGAGCGTGACATCGCGGCGGCCCACGAGGTGATGCGGATGGACTACGAGGAGGTGGACGCGCTGTACGAGCAGATGCAGCGCGCCTCGCTGACCCGCATCCTGGAAAACCCCCGCGACCTGCACTCGGCCCTGAAGGCCAACCGGATGGCCCGCAGCCTGGAGCGGCTGGGCGACCACCTCGTCAACGTGGCCGAGCGGGTGGAGGCCTACCTGCTGTCCAGGCCGGGCATGGGGGCTTCGGAGCAGGCCTCAGATTGACTGAGGAATGAACGCGGGGCCGCCAGAGCATCTGGCGGCCCCGCTGCCTGTGGCCTCAGTCGGCGGCGTCGCCCTGGGCGTACTGCAGGCGGTGCAGCTGAGCGTAATAGCCGTTCTGGGCCAGCAGCTCGCGGTGGCTGCCCTCCTCCACCACCACACCCCGGCGCATCACCACGATGCGGTTGCAGTGCTCGATGGTGCTCAGGCGGTGCGCGATGATGATGCTGGTGCGGCCCTGCATCACCTTCTCCAGCGCCTCCTGAATCCGCAGCTCAGTCTCGGTGTCCACGCTGGCGGTGGCCTCGTCCAGCACCAGCAGGATGTCCGGGTTCTGGATCAGCGCGCGGGCGAACGCCAGCAGCTGCTTCTGGCCGGTGCTGAGCGTGGCGCCGCGCTCGCGCACCTCGGTGTCGTAGCCGTCCTCCAGGGCCATGATGAACTCGTGCACCCCCACGTACTTGCAGGCCTGCACTACCCGCTCGTGCGGAATGTCGGGGTTGCTGAGCGTCAGGTTGCTCTCGATGGTGCCGGCGAAGAGGAACACGTCCTGCAGCACCACGCCGATGTGGCGGCGCAGGTCGTACTGCTCCAGATCGCGCACGTCCACACCGTCCACCCGCACCGCACCGCGCTGCACGTCGTAGAAGCGGCTCACCAGACTGGTGATGCTGGTCTTGCCCGCCCCGGTCGCGCCCACCAGCGCCACGCTCTCGCCGGGGCGGATGTGCAGGTCGATGCCGCGCAGCGTCCAGCGCGGATCGTCGTCGGGGGTGTGGGCATCCACCGATTCGTCGTAGGCAAACCAGACGTGGTCCAGATGCACGTCGCCCTCGAACTGATTCAGCCGCCGGGCGTCCGGTTTGTCTTGAATGGTGACCGGCGTGTCCAGCACCCCGAAGATGCGCTCGCTGCTGGCCATCGCCGCCTGCAGGTTGTTGAACACGTCCGAAAGGTCCTGAATCGGCTGGAACAGCTGGCCCACCCACTGGTTGAAGGCGATCAGGGTGCCGAGGGTGATGCCGGCCCCGGCCAGCCGGTCCGCGCCCAGGATGGCGTCGCCGGCGTACCACAGCACCAGCCCGCTCGCCACCGACCCCAGAATGCTCACGGTCGGCTGGAACAGCGCGAACCAGCGCACGCTCTCCAGGCGGGCATTCAGCAGCCGGCGGTTGGCACGGTCGAACTCCACGGCGTTGCGGTTCTCGCGCCCGAACAGCTGAATGGTCAGCATGCCGGTGATGTTCTCGTTCAGCTTGCTGTTCACGATGGACTGCTGGATGCTGTTGTTGCGAAACGCGTCGCGCAGCCGGGCCCGGAAGTAGTTGGTGGCCCAGTACAGCACCGGCATCACGATGAAGCTGATCAGCGCCAGCCGCCAGCTGACCACCAGCATGATGATCACGTAGGCCAGGATCAGGAAGGTGGACTGCAGCAGCGACACCAGCCCGGCGGTGATGAACTGGTTGATCGCGTCCACGTCGCTGGTGACGCGGGTGATCAGCCGGCCCACCGGGGTCTTGTCGAAGAAGCTCAGTTGCAGCCGCTGCAGCTTGGTGAAGATGTCGGAGCGGATGTCGTACAGCACCCGCTGGCCCACGATGTTGATGGTGAGCGTGGCGGCATACCGCAGCACGAACTCCACCCCCTTCAGGCACAGGTACACGATGGCGGCGGTCAGCAGGATCTGAAACAGCCGCTGCCGCCCGGCCAGGTCCACCGTGCCCGAGAGCGCGTTGGGGCCGAACGAATGGTCAATGGCGTAGCGCTGAATCAGGCCGAAGGTCGGCTGCGTCAGGGCGATCAGCAGGCTCAGGACCAGCACCCCAAGCACCAGCCGCAGGTAGGGTCGCAGGTACCGCAGCACCCGGCGGGTCAGCTGCGGATCGAATTCCTTTTGAAATGCTTCGTCCGGTTGAGTCACAGCTCACTCCAGCATCGGGCCAGCCCGGCCCTCAAATTTGAATCGGCTTCGGGGATCATCGGCGCACTCCTGCCGTCGCGTCGGCGGCCAGCCGCACCTCGTCCAGCTCGCTCAGGTCGCCCTCCAGCCGCTGCTTGCGCTCCAGGTCGGCGTAGTGGCCGTCCATCGCCAGCAGCGCCTCGTGGCTCCCCTGCTCCACGATGCGGCCCTCTTCCATCACGATGATGTGGTCGGCGTGGCGCAGGGTGCTTACCCGGTGGCCGATCAGCAGCACCGTTCGCCCTTCCTGCACCTGCCGCAGGCCCTGCAGGATGCGGCTCTCGGTCTCGGTGTCCACGGCGCTCATGCTGTCGTCCAGCACCAGGATGCGCGGCTCCCGCGCGATGGCGCGGGCCAGCGCGGTGCGCTGCCGCTGACCGCCCGAAAGGGTCACCCCGCGCTCGCCCAGCATGGTGTCGTACCCGGCCGGGAAGCGGTCGATCTCGCTGGCCAGCCCGGCGATCTCGGCGGCCCGGCGCACCCGATCCATGTCCGGGGCCACGTCCTCGGCCGCCGGCACTTTGGTGTGGCGCACCGACTGACGCACCGGAATCGGCGGATACTGGCCCTGCGCCCCGTTCAGCCCGAACGCCACGTTGCTGGCGATGCTCTCGCTGAACAGGAACGGTTCCTGCGGCACCACCGCAATGTGCTCACGCAGCACCTTGAGCGGCACGCGGCGCACGTCGTGGCCGTCCACCAGCACCTGTCCCTCGGTCACGTCGGTCAGGCGGGTGATCAGCTGGGAGAGCACCGTCTTGCCGCTGCCGGTGGGGCCAGTGATGCCGAGCGTCTGCCCTTCGGGAATGTGCAGCGTGATGTCCGACAGCACCCGGCGACCGTCGAAGGTCAGGCTGACGTGTTCGAACCGAATGTCGCCGTTCAGCCGGCGGATGCTGGTGTCGGTGCGTTTGTCGTCGTGGACCCGGGGCCGCGCCTCGAAGATCTCCTGCAGGCGGCCCCAGCTGGCCATGCCGCGCTGCAGCATATTGGCGATCATGCCGATGCTGAGCATCGGCCAAGCCAGCCGCTCCAGCGTCTGGGCGAACTGGGTGAACTGCCCCAGCGTCAGCGGGCTGCCCGGCACCAGCCCCAGGATCATCCGGCCGCCGTACACCAGCACGATCACGAACGCGACGCCCATCAACAGGCTCATGGACGCCTGCAGCGGCCCCTCAACCCGCGTGAGCCGCAGCGCCCGGCGGATCAGCTCGTCGTTCATGCGCTTGTACTCGTTGATTTCCTGATCCTCGATGGCGTACCCCTTGACCACCCGCGCCCCACTGAAGTTCTCCTGAGCCTTGGCGGCAATGGCGCTGTTCTGCTCCTGCAGCGGCACGTAGCGTTTGGCGATCTGGCGCGACAGGTAGCTCAGGATCAGCACGATCACCGGAAACACCACCAGCACCGTCAGGGTCAGCCGCCAGCTGATGCTGAAGAACCACGCGAAGCTCACCACGAAGGCCGCCACCACCGTGCCCACCTGCCAGCTCCCGAAGCCGATCATCTCGCGCACGGCCGAGAGGTCACCGGTCAGGCGGTTCATCAGGTCCCCGGTGCGGGCGCGGTCGAAGTAGTGCTTGTCCAGCGTGGCGAGGTGTGCGAACAGGTCGCGGCGGATCTCGTACTCGGTCTGGCGGCTGGCGTACACGATGCTGCGGCGCACCACCATCATCAGGGCGCCGGACAGCAGGGTGGCCAGCACCATGCCGCCCACGAGCAGCAGCAGCTGCGTCAGGGTGAAGGTGCCAGCACCCCGCACGTACCGGCTCAGACCGTCAATGATCCGGCCCAGGAAGTAGGCCGGCAGCAGCACGGCCGCGTTTGAGGCGAACACCGCCAGCGTGCCGACGATGTACTGGTTCCGATGCAGCCTCAGGTAAGGCAGCAGGGTTCTGAAATTGTTCAAAGTAACCTCTGGAACGGCAGAAGAGAGACGGACAGCCTGCGACTCAGCCCGGAATCCACCGGTGGCGGCCGGACAATGCCCGGCCAGCATACGCCTCCTGGTCAGCCGGCAGATACGCCATTTGACGCATTCGCCGCGCCGCATGCAGACACGCTCAAGGCCAGATTGATCCGGCGGTTCCGGGCCGCTCTGTCCCGTCACGTTGTGGTTGCTTGACTGCTTTCAGGGTGGGTGCTACTATCCTTCTTCGGAAGCGGTTAAGCCCTCTGGGCCGCGCCAAATCCGCGCTCAGGACGAGCACACCACATCTGATTTCGGGAAAGGCCGCCACCCTAGCTCAACTGGTAGAGCACCCGACTTGTAATCGGAAGGTTGGGAGTTCGATTCTCCTGGGTGGCTCCAGAAACAACTGTAGTGGGCCGAAGCTGGACGGGTAGGTGGCCGAGTGGTTAAAGGCGACAGACTGTAAATCTGTTCTCTTTCGAGTACGGCGGTTCGAATCCGCCCCTGCCCACCACCGCGGGAATAGCTCAGTTGGTAGAGCGTCAGCTTCCCAAGCTGAATGTCGCGAGTTCGAGTCTCGTTTCCCGCTCCACGCTTACGCTTGTGTAGCTCAGTGGTAGAGCACTCCCTTGGTAAGGGAGAGGTCGTCAGTTCAATCCTGACCACAAGCTCCAACGAAAGGAATGTTGGCCCGCCCTTCAGCGGGCCACATTCCTATGTGCCGGCCCTGTCTGTCCTGTCAGACGGCACATATACCTCTCAGGCGCCGCAGGACCTGTCCACAGGCGCTAAGCTCTACAGGCACTGGTCTTCGCCGGATGGCGGGGCCACCAAGGAGGAACGAACATGGCGAAAGGGACGTTTGAGCGGACGAAGCCCCACGTGAACGTGGGGACGATCGGGCACGTGGACCACGGGAAGACGACGCTGACGGCAGCGATCACCTTCACGGCGGCGAGCGCGGACCCGAGCATCGAGACGCAGCGCTACGACCAGATCGACAAGGCGCCGGAAGAGAAGGCGCGCGGCATCACCATCAACACCGCGCACGTGGAATACAACACCACCTCGCGCCACTACAGCCACGTGGACTGCCCGGGCCACGCCGACTACGTCAAGAACATGATCACCGGCGCCGCGCAGATGGACGGCGCGATCCTGGTGGTCAGCAGCGCCGACGGCCCGATGCCGCAGACCCGCGAGCACATCCTGCTCGCCCGTCAGGTGGGCGTGCCGTACATCGTGGTGTTCATGAACAAGGTCGACATGGTCGACGACGAAGAGTTGCTGGAGCTCGTGGAGATGGAAGTGCGCGAGCTGCTCAGCCGCTACGAGTTCCCCGGCGATGACCTGCCGGTGGTCAAGGGCAGCGCCCTGCAGGCGCTCGAGGCGCTGGTCGCCGATCCCAAGATGGCGCGCGGCACCAACAAGTGGGTCGACAACATCTGGGAACTGCTCGACGCGGTGGACAGCTACATCCCCACCCCCGAGCGCGACACCGACAAGACCTTCCTGATGCCGGTCGAAGACGTGTTCACCATCACCGGCCGTGGCACCGTGGCCACCGGTCGTGTGGAGCGCGGCATCGTCAAGGTGCAGGACGAAGTGGAGATCGTGGGCCTGCGCGACACCCGCAAGACCACCGTCACCGGCATCGAAATGCACCGCAAGCTGCTGGATCAGGGCATGGCCGGCGACAACGTGGGCGTGCTGCTGCGTGGCGTGGCGCGTGACGACGTGGAGCGCGGTCAGGTGCTGGCCAAGCCGGGCAGCATCAAGCCGCACACCAAGTTCGAAGCGAGCGTGTACATCCTCAGCAAGGACGAGGGGGGCCGCCACAGCGCGTTCTTCGGTGGCTACCGCCCGCAGTTCTACTTCCGCACCACCGACGTGACCGGTGTGGTGGAACTGCCCGAAGGCGTCGAAATGGTGATGCCCGGTGACAACATCAGCTTCACCGTGGAGCTGATCAAGCCGATCGCCATGGAAGAGGGCCTGCGCTTCGCCATCCGCGAAGGTGGCCGCACCGTCGGCGCCGGCGTCGTCACCAAGGTGAACCAGTAACTCCACTGCACCGCACGAAGGGGAGGCCAGTGGCCTCCCCTTTTTTTGTTCCCACACCTCCGGAGGTTGACCCGGGGCAGCTGCGCTGACATAATAACGAGGTTGCCCGCCGCAAGGTGGGCTTTTCACCAGCTGTTCCGGCGCCATCAGAGGCCGGGCTGGGAGTTCGGGCCCGCACAGGGTCTGGACGAAAGGAGACAGGACCATGGCGAAAGACGGACCTCGCATCATTGTGAAGATGGAAAGCACCGCCGGCACGGGCTTCTACTACACCACCACCAAGAACCGCCGCAACACCCAGGCCAAGCTGGAGCTGCGCAAGTACGACCCGGTGGCCAAGAAGCACGTGGCCTTCAAGGAGAAGAAGGTCTGATTGCGGCCGGGGCGCCATTCGGGCGCCCGGCCCGCCAGCGCGGGGCGGCCTTTGTGGCCTGCACCCGCGCTCAGCCTTCCTCTCACCGAAAGGCAGCCATGAACGCCCTGATTCAATATTTTAGAGACGCACGCGCCGAACTGGGCCGGGTCAGCTGGCCCACGCGTCCGCAGGTGCTCGAGGGCACCCAGGCGGTGCTGGTGTTCGTGATCGCGCTGACCCTGACCGTGTATCTGCTGGACCTGGCCTTTCAGGCGCTGATCCGGCTGGTGTTGCCATGAGCATCGAGTGGTACGCCGTGCACACCTACGTCGGCCAGGAAAAGATGGTCGAGAAGAACCTCAAGGAGCGCGCCTCCAAGATGGGCATGTGGTACACCAAGATCTTCCAGGTGCTGCAGCCCAGCGAGACAGCCGTGGAACTGCGTGAGGGCGGCAAGAAGGAAACGGTCGAGCGTCTGCTGTTTCCCGGCTACGTCTTCGTGCAGATGGACGTGGAGGACGACGACGCGCCCGGCGAACTTGGCGAGTCGTGGGAAGCGGTGCGCGGCACGCCCGGCGTGACCGGCTTCGTGGGCACCTCCACCCGCCCGGTGCCGCTGTCATTTGAAGAAGTGGACCGCCTGCTGAGGTCAGTGGGCGTGATGCAGGTGCAGGAGGAGGCTCCGGCCCCCCGCACCAAGATCAACTTCAAGGAAGGCGACATGGTGCGCGTCACCGCCGGTCCCTTCGCCGATTTCAGCGGCGTGGTCAGCGAAGTGAACATTCCGCAGTCCAAGGTCAAGGTGCTAGTCAGCATCTTCGGCCGTGAGACGCCAGTGGAGCTGGACTTCTCGCAGGTCCAGAAGGGCTGAGTTTCGCGGCTCTAGGCAAACGGAGCCGCAGGCCCTAAAATGAAAAAGTTGCTGTCTCAGGACAGCCGCTTAGCGCGAGCACCCCACCAGCCAGACTGCGTGGGGGAGCTAAGGAGGACAAATGAAGAAGGTCAACGGAATCGTCAAGCTGCAGCTACCGGCAGGCAAGGCCACCCCGGCCCCGCCGGTCGGCCCGGCGCTCGGTCAGTACGGCGCCAACATCATGGAGTTCACCAAGGCGTTCAACGCCCAGACCGCCGACAAGGGTGACGCGATCATCCCTGTGGAGATCACCATCTACGCCGACCGCAGCTTCACCTTCATCACCAAGACCCCCCCGATGAGCTACCTGATCCGCAAGGCCAGCGGCATCGCCAAGGGCAGCCCGACCCCCAACAAGAGCAAGGTCGGCAAGCTGAACTGGGATCAGGTGCTGGAAATCGCCAAGACCAAGATGCCCGACCTGAACGCCGGCAGCCTTGAGGCCGCCGCCAACACCGTGGCCGGCACCGCCCGCAGCATGGGCGTGACCGTCGAAGGAGCTCCCCATGCCTAAGCACGGTAAGCGGTACAAGGCGCTGATCGGCCGGGTGGACCGCGACAAGCAGTACACCATCGACGAGGCCGCCGCGCTGGTGCGCGACATCGCCACCGCCAAGTTCGACGAGACGGTGGAAGTGCACTTCCGCCTGGGCATTGACCCGCGCAAGAGCGACCAGAACGTGCGCGGCACCGTGGCGCTGCCGCACGGCACCGGCCGCACCGTGCGCGTGGCCGTCATCACCAAGGGTGAGAAGCTGCAGGACGCGCAGGACGCCGGCGCCGACGTGGTGGGCGCCGAGGAGCTGATCGAGCGCATCGCCGGCGGCTTCATGGACTTCGACGCCGTGGTGGCGACCCCCGACATGATGGCCCAGGTGGGTCAGCGTCTGGCGCGTCTGCTCGGGCCGCGCGGCCTGCTGCCCAACCCCAAGAGCGGGACGGTGGGCCCGGACGTGACCGGCATGGTGCGCGGGCTGAAGGCCGGCCGCATCGAGTTCCGCAACGACAAGACCGGTGTGGTGCACGCGCCCATCGGCAAGGCCAGCTTCGACCCGGCCAACCTCTCCGAGAACTACCGCGCGCTGGTGTCGGCGCTGGAAGCCGCCAAGCCGGGCAGTGCCAAGGGCATCTACCTGCGCAGCGCCTTCCTGAGCAGCACCATGGGGCCCAGCATTCCGCTGACCCTGGCCAGCGCCGCCCAGTAAGTTCCTGGCCGGGAACCTGAGTTCCCGGCCTTCCCATCGGCACCCCGGTGCGCTTTTGCACCTCACCAACTGGCGAGCAGTATCCGGCATCCGAGACAGCGGGAACCCAAGCGGGTTTAAACCCCCCCATCCCGCCGAGTTATCCAGCAAAATGCGCATCGACGTGATTCTGGACAGAGCAGCACAAAGGAGGTTCGCATGGCGAACCAGCGGAACCAAAACACCCTCGCGGCCCTGCAGAAGAGCCTGGAAAACATCGAGACGTTCTACGTCGTCGACTACCAGGGTCTGACCGCGGGTCAGCTGAGCGCCCTGCGTCAGCAGGTGGTGGACAAGGGTGGGCGACTGATCGTCGCCAAGAACACCCTGATCAACCTTGCGCTCGGCGAGAGCCGCGACTTCGGTGACGCCCTGAAGGGTCCCAGCGCCATCGTGGTGGCGCAGGACGACCCGGCCGGCGTGGCCAAGGCGCTCTCTGACGCCGCCAAGGGCAACGACAAGGGCATCCCGACCATGAAGGCCGGGTACCTGGAAGGCAAGCGCGTGGACCTCGCCACCGTGGCCCGCATCGCCAACCTGGGCAGCCGCGACCAGCTGTACGCCGAGCTCGTCGGCGTGCTGGGCGCCCACCAGAGCAACTTCGTGGGCCTCCTCGAAGCGCTGCGCACCAAGATGGAAGGCGGCGACGCTGCGGCCTGAGCCGTTGCGCGCCCCTCCCTCACCCCTCAATTCACCTGACTAAGGAGTACCATCATGGCTTTCAACAAAGAGCAGTTCCTCGACGACCTGAGCACCATCACCCTCCTCGAGCTGGCCGACCTGATCGACGCCATCAAGGAGAAGTTCAACGTGACCGCGGCCGTGGCCGTGGCCGGCCCGGCCGCCGGTGGCGCCGCCCCGGTCGAGGAGAAGACCGAGTTCGACGTGGTGCTGGTGGACGCTGGCGCCAGCAAGATCAACGTCATTAAGGAACTGCGCGCCATCACCGGCCTGGGCCTGAAGGAAGCCAAGGACCTGTCCGAGAAGGGCGGCGCCGTCAAGGAAGGCGTGAGCAAGGAAGACGCCGAGAAGTTCAAGGCCCAGCTGGAAGGCGCGGGCGCCAAGGTCGAGCTGAAGTAAGGCTCTGCCCACACCGGGAGTGCAACCCCCTGGCCAGCCGGCCAGGGGGTTTCCTGTGAAATCCTCCGGCGGCTGGGTTTGACCCCTCCCCCGCCGCGCACTACACTGGACTCATGATCCGCTCTGCGCTTGCACGTCAGGGACGCAGCGACTAGCCACCGGCCTGTTCGCCCCGTCCCGGCTGCCTGCCGGGGCGTTTTTTTTGACCACAGGAGCACACCCATGACCGACATCAGCCAGATCCAGGAAGAGAAGTCCGGCCGCTACAACCCGCACGCCATCGAGGAGCAGTGGCAGGCCCGCTGGACCACCGACGGCCTGTACACCTTCCACGACGACCCCAGCAAGCCGGCCCACTACGCCCTGACCATGTTCCCCTACCCCAGCGGCAACCTGCACATGGGTCACTGGTACGCCTACGTGGCGCCGGACGCCCGCGCCCGCTGGATGCGCATGAACGGCCACAACGTGCTGTTCCCGATGGGCTTCGATGCGTTCGGACTGCCGGCCGAGAACGCCGCCATCAAGCGCAACTTGGACCCGCGCAAGTGGACCTACCAGAACATCGCCGACATGACGGTGCAGTTCAAGCGGATGGGCACCATGATCGACTGGTCGCGTCAGTTCAACACCTGCGACCCGGAGTACTACCGCTGGAACCAGTGGTTCTTCATCGAGATGTTCCGGCGCGGCATCGCCTACAAGAAGGGCGGGCTGGTCAACTGGTGCCCCAAGGACCAGACGGTGCTGGCCAACGAGCAGGTGGTGGACGGGCGCTGTGAGCGTTGCGGCAGCGTGGTGGAGCGGCGTGAGCTGAACCAGTGGTACCTGAAGATCACCGATTACGCCGACGAGCTGCTGGACTTCGGGGACGCCGACATGCCGGAGCGCGTGCGGCTGATGCAGCAGAACTGGATCGGCAAGAGCGTGGGTGCCGAGGTGGACTTCCCCACCCCGGCCGGCGTAGAAACGGTCTTCACCACCCGGCCCGACACCATCATGGGCGCCACCTTCCTGGTGCTGGCCCCGGAGCACAAGAAGGTGGCCGAGCTGACCACCCCCGAGCAGCAGGCGGAGGTGCAGCGCTACATCGAGGCGGCAGGCCAGAAGACCGACGTGGACCGCCAGTCCGCCACCGAGAAGACCGGCGTGTTCACCGGCAGCTACGCCACCCACCCGGTCAGCGGCCACCAGCTGCCCATCTGGATTGCCGACTACGTGCTGGTGACCTACGGCACCGGCAGCATCATGGCGGTGCCGGCGCACGACAGCCGCGACTTCGAGTTCGCCCGCACGTATGGCCTGGAGATCCGCGAGGTGATCCGGCCGGACGGCGCAGAGCCGATGGACGTGGACGCGGCGGTGGAGGCCTACAGCGGTGAGGGGCAGCTGGTCAACAGCGGCGAGTTCGATGGGTTGCCGGGCGGCAAGGCCAGCATCGGGGCCGTGATCGAGCGGCTGGGTGCGCTGGGCGTGGCGCGCGCCAAGACCACCTACCGGCTGCGCGACTGGCTGGTCAGCCGGCAGCGCTACTGGGGCACCCCGATTCCAATCGTGTACTGCCCGGAACACGGCGCGCAGCCGGTGCCGGACGACCAGCTGCCGGTGCGGCTGCCGGACGACGTGGCCTTCACGCCCACCGGCCAGAGCCCCCTGAAGCTGGACCCCACCTTCCGCCACACCACCTGCCCGGTGTGCGGTGGGCCGGCCGAGCGCGACACCGACACCATGGACACCTTCGTGGACAGCAGCTGGTACATGTACCGCTTCCTGAACCCGCACCTGGAGACGGCGCCGGTGGACGCAGAGGCCACGCGGCGCTACATGCCGATCGACCTGTACACCGGCGGCATCGAGCACGCCATCCTGCACCTGCTGTACAGCCGCTTCTGGACCCGTGTGATGCGTGACCTGGGCCTGACCGAGCACTCGGAGCCGTTCAAGGTGGTGCGCAATCAGGGCATCATCCTGGGGCCAGACCAGGAAAAGATGAGCAAGAGCCGCGGCAACGTCATCGATCCGGACGACCTGGTGCGCGAGTACGGCGCGGACACGGTGCGCGCCTACCTGATGTTTATCGCGCCGTGGGAGGTGGGCGGCCCCTGGGACCCCAGCGGGATCAACGGTCCGGCCAAGTGGCTGGGGCGGGTGTACGCGCTGTACAGCGATGAGGTGTCGGTCGGGCCGAAGGAGAGCACCAGCGAGGCCGACCTGAGGTATGCGGTCCACAGCACCCTGAGCCGCGTGAGCGCCGACTTCGGGCGGCTGAGCTTCAACACCATCATCAGCAGCCTGATGGAGCTGACCAACACGCTGGTCAAGGCCAAACGCAGCCCGCTGTACGGCGGCCCGGTGTGGGCGGAGGCGCTGAGCATCTTTGTCCGGATGCTGGCCCCGGTGGTCCCGCACCTGGCGGAGGAACTGTGGCAGCAGCAGGGCGAGCAGAGCAGCGTGCATCTGGCCGCCTGGCCCCAGGTGGATCAGCAGGCCGCGACCCGCGACACCGTGACCATCGGCGTGCAGGTGAGCGGCAAAGTGCGCGGTCAGGTGCAGATTTCCCGAACCGCCACCCAGGCCGAGGCGATGGCAGCGGCGCGCGCCGAAGAAAGCGTGGCCCGCTTCTTAGAAGGCAAGGACACCATCAAGGAGATCTATGTGCCGGGGAAGATCATCAATATCGTCGTGAGTAAGTAACGGCAGGTCGAGAGGAGCCCAGGTGACTGCTTCGTCACCTGGGCTCCTCTTTTGGGACCATGCTCGTTTCTCTCTGTACCGGTCCGGCAACCTTAAGACCAGCTAATGACCTGCCATTACGGTCTGCTCACCACGGTCAAGGACAATGAACCCTGGAGGCGATGTGATGAATCGTACAGCCTACTTGTGGTCGTGTGTGGTGATCAGTCTGAAAAAGCGCCTGTTCTGGCTGGTGGCGCTGGCCGTTATCGTGGGGGTTGTGGTGGGTGCCATGGCGCAGCTGACCGCCGGACTGGCACTGGGGGCGGCCCTGCTGGTCGCCAGCCTGCTGCTGGTGGCCGTGAGCTCTGTATGGCGTCACAGGCACGATGTGCGCACGGCCCGCCGTTTTGATGTGGGGGCTGGAAGCGCTTCCTAGATCTGTTTGTCAGATTCACACGTCATCTGCGGTCAGACGAGGGCCGGCACGCTAAGGTTTTGGGTGTGCTGGCCCTCTTCCTTGTGCTTTCCACCATCGCGCTGGTCATCTGGCAACCGCGCGGCCTGAGCCCCGCGGCAGCCGCCTGCCTGGGCGCCGTGGCCGCCCTGTTGACCGGGACCGTTCACCCCGCCGACCTCCTGACCGTATGGCATGCCACCTGGAACGCCACCCTGACCCTGGTGGGCCTGATCCTCCTGAGCCTGGTGCTGGACGCTGCCGGGTTCTTCCGCTGGGCCGCCCTGCACGTGGCGCGGATCGGCGGCGGACGCGGCGTCCGGCTGTTCGTGCTGCTGATCGTGTTCTCGGCCGTCATCGCGGCCCTGTTCGCCAACGACGGTGCGGTGCTGATCCTGACGCCACTGACGCTGGAACTGGCGGCGGCCCTCGGCTATTCGCGCGCCGCCACCCTGGCGGTGGCGCTGGGGGTGGGCTTCGTGGTGGACGCCGCCAGCGTGCCGCTGACCGTGTCGAACCTGGTGAACATCGTCACGGCGGACGCCTTTCACCTGGGCTTTGTGCCGTACGCGCGCCTGATGGTGCCGGTGGACGTGGTGGTGGTGCTGACCTGCCTGCTGGTGCTGCTGCTGATGTACCGCCGGGTGATTCCGAAGCGCTACCGGCTGGAGACGCTGGACCGTCCGGCCAGCGCCATCCGGTCGCAGGGGGTCTTCCGGCTGGCCTGGGTGCTGCTGCCCCTGCTGCTGCTCGGCTATCTTCTGGCCGACCCGCTGCATCTGCCGCTCAGCGCTCTGGTGGGGGCGGCGGCCCTGGCCCTGGTGCTGACCGCCGCCCGCTCGCAACATCTCTCCAGCCGGGCGCTGCTGCGCGCCGCTCCCTGGAACGTCGTGGTGTTTTCGCTGGCCATGTACACGGTGGTGTACGGGCTGCAGAACGCGGGCCTCACCGCCCGCTACGGCGAGCTGCTGGCCCGCTGGAGCGCCCACGGTGACCTCGTGGCGGTGCTGCTGTCCGGGGTGGGCGTGGCCGCGCTGTCGGCCGGCCTGAATAACCTGCCGGCGCTGCTGTTCGGGCTGCTGGGCATTCAGGAGAGCGGTCTGAGCGGTCACCTGCAGCAGGCCGTGGTGTACGGCGCGGTGGTGGGCGCCGATATCGGCCCGAAACTGACCCCCATCGGCAGTCTGGCCACGCTGCTGTGGCTGCACGTGCTGGCCGGGCGCGGCCTGCAGGTCAGCTGGGGTGAGTATTTCCGGGCCGGGGTGCGCCTGACCCCACCGGTGCTGCTGGCCGCGCTGCTGAGTCTGTGGGTGATGCTGCGCCTCGTTGGGTAGACTCGGCCCATGAAGCTGCTCAGCGTGAACATCGGCCGCCCGACCGAAATCCGGCACGACGCCCACCGCAGCATCAGCGGCATTGACAAGCGGCCACAGTCTGGGCCGGTCCGGGTGGGCCCGCTGGGGCTGGAAGGCGACCACATCCTGAGCACCGGACACCACGGCGGCCCGGATCAGGCGGTCTACCTGTACAGCACCGAGGACTACGACGCATTTGTGGAGCAGCTCGGCCATCCGCTGCCGGCCGGCTGCTTCGGGGAGAATTTGACAGTGGAAGGCCCTGCCCTGGCAGACATGCGGATCGGCAGCCGGCTGCGCGTCGGCAGCGTGCTGCTGGAAGTGACTGCCCCACGCATTCCCTGCGCCACCTTCGCCGCCCACATGCAGGACCAGGGCTTTGTCAAACGGTTCCGCCAGATGCGCCGGCCCGGCCTGTATACCCGGGTGCTGGAGCCGGGTCAGGTGCAGGAAGGTGACGGCATAGAACTGGAGCCGGGAGCGCCCGACGCGCCCACGGTGGCCGAGGAGTTCGAGCTGTTCTACACCCCGCGCCCGACCCTGGAGCAGCTGCGGCGCTCGCTGGCGGCCCCCATCGCGGTACGCGCCCGGCAGCACCGCGAGGAACAGCTGCGCGAGCTGGAGCAGCGCTGAGGCTCAGGCGCTCTTGAGCCGGTCCGCGAAACTGCGCCGGAAGCTGGCCAGTTTGGGCGTGATGACCGCCATGCAGTACGGCTGCACGCGATTGCGGGCGTAGTAGTCCTGGTGGTATGCCTCGGCCGGGTAGAAGCGGGTGGCCGGCTCCAGCGTGGTCACGATCGGCCGGTCGAACAGCTGCTGCTGCTCCAGTTCCTCAATGACGGCCTGCGCCTCGGCCCGCTCCTGCTCGTCCTGATAGAACACCGCCGAGCGGTACTGGGTGCCGACATCATGACCCTGCCGGTTGAGCGTGGTGGGGTCATGGGTGGCGAAGAAAATATGCAGCAGGTCGCGGTATCCGAGCACCGCCGGGTCATAGGTGATGCGGACAGCCTCGGCGTGGCCGGTGGTGCCGCTGCACACGTCGTTGTAGGTGGGGTTCGGCTGCTGGCCCCCGATGTAGCCGCTCTCCACATGGTCCACGCCCCGGACATCCAGAAAGACGGCCTCGGTGCACCAGAAACAGCCGCCAGCCACGATTGCGGTTCTCAGTTCGCTCATGACATGCATTGTCCTGCCTGGGGCCGCTGCACTTGGCAGCAGACCGCACGTTTGCCGACGAAGGGCCAAAGCCATGTCCTTTTCCAGGTCGGTGCAGACTCTGCTCGTGCACGACTGATGCCGCGTGCGTGACCCTTCTTTCCTGGCCAGAGGTGCTGAACTGAAGATCGCTTCAGCTGGAATCAGGGTATGCCCTGCCCGGCTCTGCTTTCGTTCAGCGGATCAGCAGGCGGGCCGCCACCAGCACCACAATCACCCCGTAGATCGCCTTGACAAAGCCGCTGCCCCGCAGCATGGCCATCCGGGCACCCAATGCCGCGCCCAGCGCATTGGCCACGCCCATCGGCAGACCGATCCAGAACACCATCTGGCCGCCCAGCAGGAAGTACACAAAGGCGCCCAGGTTGGTGGCGAAGTTGATGGTCCGGGCGTTGCCGCTGGAGCGCACCAGATTGAAGCCGGCCAGCGTGAACAGGAACATCAGGAAGGTGCCGGTGCCGGGGCCGAGCAGCCCGTCATAGACGCCGACCACCAGCGTGCCGGGCAGGGTCAGCGCCAGCACCCGGGGAGTCAGGCCCGGGTAGCGGTCCTCCAGACCGAAGCGCTTGTTGACCAACACCAGCACCCCGACGCCCAGGATGACGGCGGCCACCAGCCCCCGGAAGGCATTCGGGTCAATGAAGTGCACCAGCCACGCGCCCAGACCGGAGCCGAGCAGCGCCAGCGGCACCAGCCGCAGCACCAGCCCGCGCTCCACCTGCCCGGCCCTCCAGAACTGCACGGTGGCGCTGCCGGACCCGAAGATGGCCAGCAGTTTGTTGGTGGCCACCGCCTGCGCGGGACTCAGGCCCATCAGGAACAGGGTGGGCAGCGTGATGGTCCCGCCGCCGCCCGCCACCGCGTCAATGAATCCGGCCAGAAAGGCGAGCGGCAGGCCGTAGAGCAGCACGTCAGGAGCAGGCACGCCCGGCAGGCTATCAGCTGCCGGGGCCGGGAACCAGCACCGCGCCGCCGACCCAGTAAGGATCGGCGGCGTTGGCTCCTGGCCGCTAGCCCCTTAGAAGGTGTAGCTCTTGGGCACCACCACGATGCCGTTCTCGGTGATCTTGAAGCCGCGCGCCTCGTCCTCCTCGCGGTCCAGGCCGATGCGGGCCCCCGGCGGAATCACCACGTCCTTGTCGATGATGGCGTTGCGGATATGCGAGTGCCGCCCCACCTCCACGTTGTCAAAGATCACGCTGCTCTCCACCAGCGAGTAGCTGTGGCTCCTGACCGAGCGGCCCAGCACGCTGTCACGGACGGTGCCGCCGCTGATGATGGTCCCGCCGGCCATGATGCTGTTGAAGCTCTGGCCACGCCGGGTCTCGGCCTCGTGCACGAACTTGGTGGGCGGCGAGAACTCGCTGCTGGTCCGCAGCGGCCACTCGTGGTTGTACAGGTCGAACTCCGGCGACACGCTGATCAGGTCCATGCTGGCGTCGTAATAGGCGTCCAGCGTCCCCACGTCGCGCCAGTAGGTGTTGGGTCCGCCCTGACCGGGAATCGGGTTCTTGTGGAAGTCGTAGGCCAGCACGTGATAGCCGTCCGAGAGGGCGCGCGGAATGACATCCTTGCCGAAGTCGTAGCCCTGCTCGCTGTTCTTGCCCATGCTGGTTTCCAGGAGCTCTTCCAGCGCGCGGCGCGAGAAGATGTAGTTGCCCATGCTGGTCAGCACCGTCTCGGGGTTGCCCGGCAGGGTGCTGGGGTCCGGCTTCTCCAGAAACTCGGTCACGCGCCAGCGGGCGTCCACGTTCATCACGCCGAACCGGGCCGACTCGGCGGCCGGCATCGGGTAGGCGGCGATGGTCACGTCAGCGCGGGCGTCAATGTGCTGCTGCAGCATGTGCTCGACGTTCATCTTGTAGATGTGGTCGCCGCTGAAGATGGCCACGTAATCGGCGTCGTAGTTGTCGATCAGGTGGATGTTCTGGTACACCGCGTCGGCGGTGCCGCGGTACCACACCGGCCCCAGTTCCTCGAAGCGGTACATCTGGGCCGGCACCAGCGTGATGAAGTAGTCCGACAGGAACGTGCCGAAGCGCCAGCCGCGCTGGATGTGCTCGGTGAGGCTCTGGGCCTTGAACTGCGTCAGCACGTAGATGCTGAACATGCCGCTGTTCATGAAATTGTTGATGGCAAAATCGATGATCCGGTACTTGCTGCCGAACGGCACTGCCGGCTTGGAACGCTTCAGCGTCAGTGGCGACAGACGACTGCCCTGCCCCCCTGCCAGAATCATGCCCAGGATGCGTGGTTTCATCAATTTCCCCCTTACGCGCTCCAGCATAACGGCAAATCAGACAGCCGCACGTTGGGGCTGTCTGAATATAATTCGCCTGAACAGGGGCTAGAACACGCCCAGCTGCAGAAACAGGTAGGTGATCGGCACCGCGAAGAGCAGCGAGTCCAGCCGGTCCAGCATGCCCCCGTGGCCCGGCAGGCTGTTGCCGCTGTCCTTGGCGCCCAGCGCGCGCTTCAGCAGGCTCTCGGAGAGGTCACCCAGCTGTGAGGCGCTGGCCACCAGCGCGGCGTACAGGAAGGCGTCCAGCAGCGACCAGATGCCTGCCAGCCGGGTAAACGCCAGCACCAGCAGGAAACTGGTGAGCAGGCCGCCAATGGCGCCCTCCACCGTCTTGCCGGGGCTGACCTCCGGGGCCAGCTTGCGCCGCCCGAAGAAAAACCCCACGAAGTAGGCGCCGATGTCGGTGGCGAAGGTGGCCAGCAGCGGCAGCGCGAAGTACAGCAGACCCTCGTCGGCGTTGGGGGTGTAGCGCAGCAGCAGGAAGTAGCCGAGCAGCCACGGAATGTACACCAGCCCAAACAGGCTGTACACGATCCGCTCCAGCGGCCGCTCGCCGGGGTTCACCACCTCGATCACCAGAAAGTAGAAGGTAGCGAAACCCAGCACCACCTCGCGCCACGAGCCGCCGGCCCAGGGAGGCGCCGGCAGGCCCGGCAGGCTGGCGATCAACAGGGCCGCGCCGAACACGTAGAGGCTGCCGCGCCGCACATCAATGTCGCGGCGGTCCAGCATCCGGATGTACTCGTGCAGCGACACCAGTCCCACCGCCAGCAGCGCGGGCAGCAGCGTGATCCAGCCGAAGTAGACCGCCACCACCACCAGGGCAAAGCCCACCACGGCGGTCAGCACCCGGCTGCTCAGCGTCTCCATCGGCCGCCCTGCCCGGCCAGGGTGCACGTGTGGCAGGTGGCCCGGTTCACCCGAGGATGTCCTGCTCCTTGCGGGCCGTGACCTCGTCCACCCGCCTGATGAACTCGTCGGTGACCTTCTGCACGTCGCCTTCACCGCGCTTCAGGTCGTCCTCGCCCACGCCCTCGACCTTCTTCAGGTCGTCCAGCGCCGACTTGCGGACGTTGCGGATCGCCACCTTGGCGTCCTCAGCGTAGTTGCGGGCGTTCTTGACCAGGTCCTTGCGGCGCTCCTCGGTCAGCACCGGCAGCGTGATGAAGATGGCGTCGCCCTTGTTGTTGGGGTTCAGGCCCAGGTCGCTGTCGCGGATGGCCCGCTCGATCGGCTGCAGCGCGCCCCGGTCCCAGGGCGTGATCAGCAGTGTGCGGGGGTCCGGGGTGGTGATGCCCGCCACCTGATCGATCGGCATGTGCGAGCCGTAGTAGTCCACCACGATCTTCTTCAGAATGCCGGGGTTGGCCCGGCCGGTCCGCAGCACCGACAGGTTGCTCTCCAGCGCCTCGATCGCCTTGCCCATGCGGGTGCGGGCATCCTGCTGAATGTCTTTCATGTCCATGGTTTCGCGCTCCTTCGGGGCATTTTAGCCGACCGCCCCATCCGGGGGGCCGGGAGCTTCAGGGCCGCTTCAGGGCGTGGAGATCAGGGTGCCGACCCGCTCGCCCCGGAACAGCCGCGCCAAGTTGCCCGGCTCGAAGATGTCGAACACGATGATCGGCAGGCCCTTGTCCATGCACAGCGTGATGGCGGTGGCGTCCATCACCTCCAGCCGCTGCGCCACCACCTCGGCGTGCGTCAGGTGGTCATAACGCGTGGCCTCCGGGTTCTTGCGCGGGTCGCTGCTGTACACGCCGTCCACGCTGTTCTTGGCCATCAGCACCACGTCCGCCCCGATCTCCAGCGCCCGCAGCGTGGCGGTGGTGTCGGTGGTGAAGAAGGGCGCGCCGTTGCCGCCCCCGAAGATGACCACGCGGCCCTTTTCCAGGTGCCGCATGGCGCGGCGGCGGATGTACGGCTCGGCCACCTGGGCCATCTGGATGGCGGTCATGATGCGGGTCGGCTGTCCGGCCTGCTCCATCGCGTCCTGCAGCGCCATGGCGTTCATGACGGTGCCGAGCATGCCGATGTAATCGGCGGTGGCGCCGTCCATGCCGCTGCCGTTGCGGGCGCCGCGCCACAGGTTGCCGCCGCCGATCACGATGGCCAGCTCCACACCGGTGCCCTCCAGCGCCGCCGTGATGGAGCGGGCCAGCTCAAGGGCGGTGTCCGGATGAATGCCGTAGCCACTCTCGCCCGCCAGAAATTCACCCGAAAGTTTCAGCACCACACGTTTGTACATGGCTCTCCTCAATGCACTGCCTGGCAGTGGGTCATGCCGAATCCCAGGGTGAAGCGGCCCAAAAAAAAGCCCAGGGGCGCGGGCCACCGGGCAGATCTGCGCGCCTGGAGCGGCAGATCAAAGTGTGTACGTGACCCAGCAGATGGGCGGCCTCAGACGGGTTCGCCTGTCAGCCGCCCATAGCTTAATGGTTACGCGCCGATCTGGAAGCGCACGAAGCGGTTGACCTTGACGTCGCCCAGGTACTTGGCCACGGTCAGGCTGTTGTCCTTGACGAACTTCTGCTCGCCCAGCACGCGCTCCTGGTAGAACTTGCCGATCTGACCGTTCACGATGTTGGCCGCCATCTCCGGGCTCTTGCCGTCGTTGATGGCCTTGTTGGTCAGCACCTCGCGCTCCTTCTCGATGTCCTCGCTGCTGACCTCGTCACGGCTGAGGTACTGCGAGTTCTCGGCGGCCACGTGCAGCGCCACGTCCTTGGCCTGCGCCTCGTTCCCGCCCGACAGGTCGACCAGCACGCCGATCTTGCCGTTGCTGTGCACGTAGCCGGCCACGTTCTGGCCCTCCACGTAGGCCACCCGGTTCAGCACCAGGTTCTCGCCGATGCGGCCAGCGGCGGCGGCCAGCTCATTGGCCACCGTGTCGCCGGTGTCCAGCTGGAAGCTGCGGAATTGCTCGACGTCGTTGGTGCCGGCCTTCAGCGCGGCCTCGGCCAGCTGCTGCACCAGCGCCTGGAAGTCGCTGTTGCGGGCCACGAAGTCGGTCTCGCTGTTCACTTCCACCATGGCGGCGCGGTTGCCGTCCACCACGAAGCGCACCAGACCCTCGCGGGCCTCGCGGTCGGTCTTCTTGGCCGCCTTGACGATGCCGCGCTCGCGCAGCAGCGCCACCGCGCGCTCTTCGTTGCCCTCGGCGTCCGAGAGCGCCTTCTTGACGTCCATCATGCCGGCGCCGGTCATTTCACGCAGCTTGCGAATTGATTCCATCATGGTACTTACCTCCAGGGATTGAAGTTGGGTGGGAGCGCGTCACACAAAGCGGGGCAACCAGGAACAGCCCGGATGCCCCAGCCGTGCATCCGTTTACGCCTGGATGGCGTCCTGCTCGTCGCTGTCGGCCTCGGCGTCCACGTCGCCGTCGGCAGCCACCGCGCCGCTGTCCACGTCCTCGCCGCCGCCGCGCGCCTCCACGATCAGGTCACCCACGCGGTGGGCGATCAGCTGGATGCTGCGGATGGCGTCGTCGTTGCCCGGCACGATGTAGTCGATGACGTCCGGGTCACTGTCGGTGTCGGCCAGCGCGATCACCGGAATGCCCAGCTTGTTGGCCTCCTGCACCGCGATGACCTCCTTGGTGGGGTCCACGATGAACAGGGCGTCCGGCAGACGGGTCATCTTGCGGATGCCGCCCACGTAGCGCAGCAGACGGTCACGCTCGCTGCCCAGCTGGATGCGCTCGGCCTTGGGCCGGTCATTGATGCGCCCCGACTCGAACAGGTCGTCGAGCTCGTTCAGGCGGTCAATGCGGGTGCGCATGGTGCGGAAGTTGGTGAGCATGCCGCCCAGCCAGCGGCTGGTCACGAACGGCATGCCGGTGCGGCGCGCCTCCAGCTCCACGATCTCCTGGGCCTGCTTCTTGGTGCCCACGAACAGGATGGTGCCGCCGCGCTCCGAGAGGTCCTTGATGTAGTCGAAGCTGCGGTCGATCTGCTTGAGGGTCTTCTGCAGGTCGATGATGAAAATGCCGTTGCGCTCGGCAAAGATGAACCGCTTGAACTTGGGGTTCCAGCGCTTGGTCTCGTGGCCGAAGTGCACGCCCGCTTCGAGCAACTGCTTCATTCCGATGTACGACATGGTGACTCCTGAGCGTTGCAGGTTTCAGAATTTGCTCTCCCGCGCTGGGGGCGGCCAGCCTGACGCTCCAGCAGGCCGGTCTGGGCACGGGGGCACCCAAACGCGGATTCTAGCACGCCTGCGCCCGGGGCGCGAAGCGGGTAGAATGGTGCACGTGACCCAGCCCACCGCCCGTCCGCTGAGGCCCACCCAGCCGCTGACGGCCAAGCCGGCCGGCTACCTGCAACTGGAGAGCTACAGCAGCCTCAAGCAGCTGTGGAGCTACCTGGAAGCGGCAGACCGGGCCGGACGCCGCCTGACCCTGCAGCGTGGCGACACCGAGCAGACGTGTCGGCGCCGCATTCAGGGCTACCACCTGCCCAACGCAGGTGGTCTGGTGGACGCCAGCCGGGTGGAGGCGGCACTGGCGGACGGCCTGGCGCTGCATCCGGCCCTGATTTCGCTGCTGTCCGGCGACGTGGGACCGCTGCAGGTGACGCTCAACGAGGGCTACGACCTGCACTGCGACTTCGTGCTGGCGCTGACCAGCGGGCGTGACCTGATCGTGCGCCCCGAACTGCGCTACCGGCCCTCGGAGTTCACGCCCCCCAACCTGCCATTGCCCGCCGACGTGCCGCTGCACCCGCGCCGCTTCGGGCGCGATGAGCTGCGCCTGCTGCTCGACCGCGCCTGCGGCCTCGGATGACGGCGGACGCGCCGGTTCAGGTGCTGCTGCTGTCCGGCAGCCTGCGGGCCGGCTCCACCAACACGGCGCTGCTGCAGACCGCGCAGGCGATCTCGCCTTCAGGGCTGCGCTGCACGCTGTATGCCGGACTGGCCAGCCTGCCCCCCTTCAATCCGGACGATGACCACGAGCCGCTGCACCCGGCCGTGGTCGACCTGCGGCGACAGGTGGCCCAGGCCTCTGCCCTGCTGGTGTGCACCCCCGAATACGCCGGTGGGCTGCCCGGCTCGTTCAAGAACCTGCTGGACTGGCTGGTGGGAGGGGGCGAGGGCGACCGCAAACCGGTCGCCTGGATCAACGCGGCTGGACCGGGCGCCCCCACCGGCGCCGCAGACGCGCACCGCTCACTGAGCACTGTGCTCGGCTATCTCGGAGCCGACCTTGTGGAGGAAGCCTGCGTGCGGGTGCCGGTGCTGCGGCAGCAGATCGGACTGGACGGCCTGATCCAGGACCCGGAGGTCCAGGCACAGGTGGCGGCCGTGCTTGAATCGATCGCGGCCCGGGTCCGCGCGGACCGGGCTGCGCTTTAGTCCTCGCCGCCTCCGGTGGGCAACCCGGCCCCGTCCTCGGCGTTCTCGTCGGTGACATCGCTCCAGTACTCGGGGCGGCGTTCATCGGCCGAGAGGTTCTCCTCTCCCCAGTTCTCGTTGTCCTGCACCCGTTCCTGCGGCACGTTTTCCTTGAATTCAACGTCCAGGTCTCGCTCGGTCATAGGGGTTCCTCCTGGTCATGCGGATGGGCTGCACGTTCAGCGTAGGCCGCCGGCCCGGCTGCGCTCGTGTGGGCCTGCTCAACACCCCTTGGCGGATCTGCCGCTCCGCTGCGGCCTGAACCTGTCTACCGGGAGGTGACACGCCTGCGGCCGGGGCGTGCTGCACATGCCGCAGGCCCTGTCTGGCTGTCTCTGGAGCAGTAACGGCTCTGGCCGGCGCCGCCTCCTTTTCAGGCGGGACGTTGCGCGTATCATGAAGCCCTGAACGTGCCGCCCTGCTGCCCTGACGACGGGGTGGGCAGCGCGGCCGGTCCTGGACCTCCAGCCGGGACCTGGAAGGAACGATATATGTCCAAGAACCTGTTTGGTGCCCGCGACGTGCTCACCGAGAAGGCGGGCCAGAAGGTCTACTACTACCGCCTGGACAAGCTCGCGGAGCTGGGTCATGACGTGGCGCGGCTGCCGGTGAGCGTGAAGGTGCTGCTGGAAAGCGTGCTGCGTGAAGCCAACGACTACGACGTGCGGCAGGATGACGTGCGCGCCGTGGCCGGCTGGCAGCCGCAGCCGGGCGAGGTCGAGATTCCCTTCAAGCCGGCCCGCGTGATCCTGCAGGACTTCACCGGCGTGCCGGCGGTGGTGGACCTGGCCGCCATGCGCACCGCCATGGTGAACCTGGGCGGCGATCCCAAGAAGATCAACCCGCTGATCCCGGTGGACCTCGTGATTGACCACAGCGTGCAGGTGGACGAGTACGGCACCGACCACGCGCTGCTGGACAACATGAAGCTGGAGTTCGAGCGCAACAACGAGCGCTACGAGTTCCTGCGCTGGGGCCAGCAGGCCTTCGACAACTTCGGCGTGGTGCCGCCGGCCAGCGGCATCGTGCACCAGGTGAACCTGGAATACCTCGCCCGGGGCGTGCAGAGCCGCCCTGAGGAGGACGGCGTGGTGGTGTACCCGGACAGCCTGGTGGGCACCGACTCCCACACCACCATGATCAACGGCCTGGGCATCGTGGGCTGGGGCGTGGGCGGCATCGAGGCCGAGGCCGTGATGCTGGGTCAGCCGATCTACATGCTGATGCCGGAAGTGGTGGGCTTCAAGATCACCGGCGCCCCGCGCGAGGGCGTCACCGCCACCGACGTGGCCCTGACCGTGACCGAGATGCTGCGCAAGACCGGCGTGGTGGGCAAGTTCGTGGAGTTCTACGGGGCGGGCCTGAGCAACATGACGCTGCCGGACCGCGCGACCATCGCCAACATGGCCCCCGAGTACGGCGCGACCATGGGCTTTTTCCCGGTGGACGACGAGGCGCTGCGCTACCTGCGCCGCACCGGCCGCCTGGAGGACGAGATCGAGCTGGTCGAGCGCTACTACAAGGCGCAGGGCATGTTCCGCACCGACGAGACGCAGGACCCGGTGTTCAGCAGCACCATCGAGCTGGACCTGGGCACCGTGGTGCCGAGCCTCAGCGGACCGAAGCGCCCGCAGGACCGCGTGAGCCTGACCGACATGAAGGCGGTGTACCGTGAGGCGCTCACCGCGCCCATCAAGCAGCGCGGCTTCGAACTGCCTCAGGAGGCGCTGGCCAACACCGGCACCATCACCGGCACCGACCACAAGATCGGTCACGGCGCCGTGGTGCTCGCCAGCATCACCAGCTGCACCAACACCAGCAACCCCAGCGTGCTGATCGCGGCGGGTCTGGTGGCCAAGAAGGCCGTGGAACTAGGCCTGGACAGCAAGCCCTGGGTCAAGACCTCGCTGGCTCCCGGCAGCCGGGTGGTCACCGAGTATCTGGAGGCGGCGGGCCTGCAGACCTACCTGGACCAGATCGGCTTCAACACCGTCGGGTACGGGTGCGCCACCTGCATCGGCAACAGCGGCCCGCTGCCGGAGCCGACCGTGGAGGCCATCAAGGAAGGCGACCTAGTGGCGGCCAGCGTGCTGAGCGGCAACCGCAACTTCGAGGGCCGCATCAACCCGCACATCCGCGCCAACTACCTGGCCTCGCCGCCGCTGGTGGTGGCCTACGCGCTGGCCGGCACGGTGGACACCGACCTGAGCAGCGACCCGATCGGGAAGGGCAAGGACGGTCAGGACGTGTACCTGAAGGACCTGTGGCCCAGCAACGCCGAGATCCAGCAGGTGATGGACGCCGCCATCAACGCGGAGATGTTCGCCCGCGTCTACAACGGCATCGAGCAGAGCAACGCCCAGTGGAACGCCATTCCGGTGTCGGGCGGCGAGCTGTACAACTGGAACGAGGACAGCACCTACATCCAGAACCCGCCGTTCTTCGAGAGCCTGGCGGGCGGCCCCAGCGAGATTGAGGACATCCGCGGCGCCCGCGTGCTGGTGAAGGTCGCCGACAGCGTGACCACCGACCACATCTCCCCTGCCGGGTCTTTCGGCCCCGGCACCCCGGCCGGCAAGTACCTGCTGGAACACGGCGTGGCGCAGCGCGACTTCAACAGCTACGGCTCGCGGCGCGGCAACGACCGGGTGATGACGCGCGGCACCTTCGCCAACATCCGGCTCAAGAACCAGCTGGCGCCCGGCACCGAGGGCGGCTACACCACCGACTACACCACCGGTGAGGTGACCAGCATCTACGACGCCTCGCTGCACTACAAGGAGCAGGGCATTCCGCTGGTGGTGCTGGCCGGCAAGGACTACGGCATGGGCAGCAGCCGCGACTGGGCCGCCAAGGGCACCTTCCTGCTGGGCGTGAAGGCGGTCATTGCCGAGAGCTTCGAGCGGATCCACCGCAGCAACCTGGTGGGCATGGGCGTGCTGCCGCTGATGTACAAGGCCGGCGAGACGGCCGACAGCCTGGGCCTGACCGGCGAGGAGACCTTCGACTTCATCCTGCCGCAGGACCTGAAGCCGCGCCAGGACGTGACGGTGCGCGCCACCAGCACGGACGGCACGGTGCGCGAGTTCACGGCGGTGTGCCGCATCGACACCCCGGTGGAGATCGACTACTACAAGAACGGCGGCATCCTGCAGACGGTGCTGCGCGGCATTCTGGCAAAGGGCGAGGGCATCTCGGCCTGAAGTTCCAGCCCGCATGAAGAAGCCCCCCGCTTAGAGCGGGGGGTTTTGTGTTGGGACGCGTCAGACACTCACGCCGCTTGCCCTCTTCAGCTGCCCGGCTGGACTGCGGCGCGCTGCAGGCTGTGCACAAACATGCCGCACACCATCAGCGCGAAGGCCAGCAGCATCAGAAACAGGTCTTCCAGCGGCTGCTTGTGGTAGGCGTAAGCGCCCACCAGCAGAAAGCACACCAGGGTGGCCATCAGCGACTCGCGGCGCTCCGGCCGGTAGATATAGGCGTACAGTCCGCCCAGTACAGCGAACAACAGCGGTCCAATCAGTGCCGTCAGCATCCCTTGCTCCATGGCCCAATTGTGGTGGGCGGGCATGAGGAGACACTTAAATAATTGCTGCCATCCACGCTCATGAAGCCAGGACAGGCCACAGTCCTCTAGACCACCGTCAGATCCTGCGGCAGCGGCAGGAACTCAATCTCCGGATGCTGGTCCTGGGTATAGGTCAGGTCGAAGGTGCTGCGGAACAGCATCACCGGGCGGCCCTGGTCATCCTCCACGCTGCGGGCGAAGCGCGCCACCTGGGTCGCGTCTCCGGCCAGCCAGCGCACCAGGGTGTAGCTGGTGACGTGCAGTTCCACCTCCACGCCGTACTCCTCTGAGAGCCGCGCCTGGAACACCTCGAACTGCAGCGGGCCCACCGCGCCCAGATACGGGTCGCGCGCGCCGTCGGTGGGGTAGAACACCTGCACCACGCCCTCCTCGGCCAGCTGAGCGAGCCCCTTCTGGAAGGCCTTGCGCTTGGTCACGTCGCGCAGCGTCATGGTGGCGAAGGTCTCGGGCGTGAAGCGCGGAAAGTCCGGCAGCTGCACCTTGGGGGACACGCTGATCACGTCGCCGATGCGGAACACGCCGGGGTTCACCAGCCCCACGATGTCGCCGGGCCACGCGTCCTCCACCTTCTCGCGGTCCTGGGCGAACAGGGTGTGCGCCTGCGACAGCCGCAGCTTGCGCCCGGTGCGGGTGTGCGTTACGTCCATGCCACGCTCGAAATGGCCGCTGGCCACCCGCATAAAGGCGGTGCGGTCGCGGTGGTTGCGGCTCATGTTGGCCTGCAGCTTGAAGATGAAGCCGGCAAAGCCCTCCTCCGGCGAGCGCAGCCCCTCGGTGGTGGGCAGCGGGCCGGGCGCCGGCGCCAGTTCCACGAAGGTCCGCAGGAAGTGCTCCACGCCGAAGTTGTTCATGGCGCTGCCAAAGAACACCGGCGTCATCTCGCCGCGCAGGAAGGCGTCCCGGTCGAACTCGGGCATCGCCCCCTCGATCAGCGCCACGTCCTCCTGCAGCCGGGCGTGCAGCTCCGCCCCCACCAGGCTGCCCAGCTCTGGATCGTCCACGCTCTTGAGGCTGACCGGCGCCCGCGACCGGCCGCGCGCCACCCGCTCAAACAGCAGCACCTGCTTCTGGACCAGGTCGTAGACGCCCCGGAAGTCGGGGCCGTCGCCGATCGGCCACGTGAGCGGCACCGCCGTGATCTGCAGGGTGTCTTCCACCTGCTGCAGCAGCTCAAAGATGTCCTGGGCCGGCCGGTCCAGCTTGTTCACGAAGGTCAGGATCGGAATGCCCCGGTTGCGGCACACCGCGAATAGCTTCTCGGTCTGCGCCTGCACGCCACGCGCGGCGTCCAGCACCATCAGGGCGCTGTCGGCGGCGGTCAGGGTGCGGTAGGTGTCCTCGCTGAAGTCCTGGTGGCCGGGCGTGTCCAGCAGGTTGATGTGCCGGCCCTGGTACTCGAAGGTCAGGGCGCTGCTGCTGATGCTGATGCCGCGCTGCTGCTCGATGCTCATCCAGTCGCTGCGGGTGTGCGCCGAGCCCTCGCGGGCCGTGACGCTGCCGGCCTCATGGATGGCGCCTCCGTACAGCAGCAGCTTCTCGGTGATGGTGGTCTTGCCGGCGTCCGGGTGACTGATGATCGCGAAGGTGCGGCGGCGCTGAATCTCGTGTTCCAGGGTGGGGGTACTCATGCGAACTCCTGCGGGCCTCAGGATGGCCCGGAATGCTGGGGTGAACTGTACGTGCCGTCAGCCACAGCGCCGTCAGGGCGGGGTCAGGGCGAGGCGCGTCATGGCTCCATGATAGCAGCTGACGGGCCGCCGCCGGTGTCGTAGGCTGCCGACATGGGCACCTTGACGCTGCGCCCCCTGCAGCCGGGCGACGAGGAGACGGCGGTCATCTGGGCCGCCTCGCGCGAGTTCTGCGACGCCATCGGCTGGACGCCGGATCTGGCGCCCCGCAAGGTCCGCGACCACTGGCGCTGGCTGATCAGTGGGCCAGACCCGGCGTTTCTGCGCCTGGGCATCGTCTGGGGGGATCAGTTGATTGGGTACACCGATCTGGCCGGCCTGACCCCGGAGACCGCGGAATACGGGATCGCGCTGGGTGACCCGGCCCAGTGGGGGCAGGGGCTGGGCACCTGGGCCGGCCAGCTGATGCTGCAGCACGCCTTCGAGGGTCTCCAGCTGGACACCCTGAGCGCCGAGGCACTCGCCAGCAACCTGCGGTCCCAGGGCATGCTGCGCCGGCTGGGCTTCGTGCCGTCGGGGCTGGGCACGCCGGAACTGCACAACAGTCAGCCTGTCCCGGTGCTGCGCTACCGCCTGACCCGGGCCGGATGGCTGGCCCGGAACCCCCCGGCGCCCGGCTGATTTTTGTTGTTCTGAAGCGGCCTCAGCGATAGCCGCCCCCACAGGGCATGACCTATCATGGACCCATGCTGAATTGGCTGACGCTCGCGTGGAATCTGGCGTTGCTGATCAGTGTCTCGTTCTTCATCAGCCTGGGGTTCCTGTCGTGGCCGCTGACCTTCAACCGGCTGGCCCGGCTGTATCACAGCGTCCTGATCGGCCTGAGCATGCTGCTGCTGTCCGTGGGCACCGAGCGGCTCGGGGGCACCCCGGGCCTTGCCGCGCACGTCACGGACCTGCGGTACGTGCCGCTGACGCTGCTGACGCTGGTCCACGGGCCCGGCTGGGGCCTGCTGGCCTGCCTGCCGCTGCTGCTGGTGCAGCCGGCCTTCAGCGTCAACGCCGACTCGGTGTATTCGCTGGCCATCACAGTGCTGACCGCCACCCTGCTGCGCCCACAGTTCAACCTGTTCCGGCCGGTGCTGTGGCGCGACTGGTGGCGGGTGACGCTGCTGTTTGCCGGGCTGGCCCTGCCGGTGCTGTGGCGTGGCGGTGAACCGGCCGCCCTGTTTCCGGCGGTGCTGGTGGTGGCCAGCAACATCCTGGGGTTTCTGGCGGGCGTGCTGGTGTTCCGTTCACGCTTTCGTCTGCTGGCCGTCACCGAGCGGCTACGGCGGCAGGCGTACACCGACGCGCTGACCGGCATCGCCAACCGCCGACAGTTCGAATCGGATCTGGCGGCCCTGGCGCCCGGCGGCGTGCTGTGCATCGTGGATCTGGATCACTTCAAACGCATCAACGACAGCTTCGGCCACGACGTGGGCGACGAGTATCTGCAGCGGGTGGCGGCCAGCCTGAGCCGGGTGGCCGGGCGCAGCAGCCGGGCCTACCGGCTGGGCGGCGAGGAATTCGCCCTGATCGTGCCGGCCACGGAAGCGGCGGAGGCCACCCGGCTGGCCCAGGAGGTGCTGGCGCAGGTGCAACAGCTCTCGCACCACGCCAATCCGGACGGCATCCTGACGTGTTCGGTGGGCATGGCCCGGCGGCACAGCGATGAACCGGCGCAGGCCACCTACCGCCGCGCCGATCTGGCCCTCTTCAGCGCCAAGGCGGCGGGCCGCAACCGGGTCGAGGACAGTGGGGACACCGATCAGCTGCCCTCCTCTCCACTGGACGCCGCCTCCGGCAGCCGTGAGGGGCACGGGCCGCTGCTGTGGGAAACGGTGCAGAAGAGCCTCAGTCTGGCGGCGCTGGAACGTCCCCCCAGCGACAGCGACTGGCTGCGGCTACTGCAGGCCGCCATCCTGAGCGTGCCGGACGTGCAGTGCGGCAGCATCAACATTCGCGAGGGCCAGCGCTTCCGCCAGTGCGCTCAGATCGGCTTCGACCCGGCGCTGGTGGGCCTGAGTCACACCGCCCAGGAACAGCTGGACTGGTATGGGCTGGGTGAGGCCGCGTGGCGGCGCGGACAGCCGCGGGTGCTGCACGGCGAGGAGATCCGGCGCAAATCCACCCGGCTGCTGGACCAGTACCCGCCCACCACCATGCAGTTCATGGAACACGGTCACATGCTGGACATCGAGGCCACCCTGTGTATTCCAGTGGTGATCGACGGCGAGGTGATCGCCCACCTGAATCTGGATTCGTTGCAGCCCGGCACCCGCTTCAGCACCGAGGACATCAGTGTGGCCCGCGCGTTCGCCGATCAGGTGACGCTGATGCTGATCAGTGTCTACCGGCGTGAGGCGCTGGCCGAGCGGACCCGGGAGCAGGCGGTGTATGCCGACCTGAGCCTGAGCGTGCTGAATGCGCGCAGCCGCAGCGATATTGTGCAGCCGCTTCTGGAGGCCCTGAAACAGCTGTACGGCACGCCGGCACAGCTGATCGTGCAAGTGCAGGGGGAACTGCATCTGTGGCAGAGCGTGCCGGGCACCCCCTCAGCCGAGGTGTCCACTGAGCTGTTCAGTCTGCTGCAGCGGGCCATCGAGACCCGCTCGCTGGCGGAGCAGCCGGCACCGCAGGGACAGCACGTGGCCCTTCCGCTGCGCTGGGCCAGCGGGTCGCTGGGCGTGGTGCTGCTGACCCTGCCGGAGCGCTCCACCGACCCGGCCCCGGAACGGCAGTTCCTGCAGCAGGTGGCCCTGATGGTCAGCAGCGGTCTGCAGCGGCTGGACGAGTGGGAGCGCGGCCGCCTGTCCACCGCCTGAAGCGCTTTATGGGAGCATCAGCCGGGGTTCGGGTCCGGCCTGCCGGGCCAGCCGCTGCACCTCGCGCAGGGTTGCCTCGGCACTCTGGTGAATGCCGTGCCGGGCAAAGCTGCGGGTCAGGCTGTCGGCGTCGCGCTCCAGCAGCCGCTGAAAGTTGGGATTGGTCCGGTCCGAGACCTGGGGGAAATCAATGATCATCACGTGGTCCTCCCACCAGAGCAGGTTGTAGGTGCTGTAGTCGCCGTGGACCAGCCCGAGCCGCAGCAGCCCGGCCATGCCGTCCAGCGCGCCCCTCCAGGCCTGCTGCGCCTCCGCAGGCCTCAGCACCGCCTCGCTCAGCCGGGGCGCCGGCTCGTCCTCGGTGCCAATGAAGCGCATCAGCACCGCCGGGCTGGTCTGGGCGTAATCCACCGGGTGCGGCCCGACCAGCGGTTCCGGGACGTTCAGGCCGGCATTCCACAGCCGCCACAGCATGGCGTACTCGCTGGCCGTCCACATGCCCTGCTGGGCCTGCAACCCGCGCTGGCTGCGCTGGGCGATGGCCTTCTCGATGCGGGCGTCACCGATGTAGCGCCCGGCCCGGTACACCGCATCATTCTTGAAACTGCGCGCCTGCAGGTCACGGTAGAGCTTGAGCGCAATCAGGCCGCGGGGGCCGGTGGCGAGGTAGACGGTGGCTTCCTTGCCGCTTTTCAGCTCGCCCAGCACCTCGCTGATGTGGCCGAGTTCCTTCAGGTGGAGCAGCGCGGGGTCCGGTTCGGCGCCTGTGTCGTCGGCGTCCGGGTTCAGGTCGCGCAGCCGGCGACGGCCCTGTGGCCGGTGCCGGGCACGCCGGATTGTCTCGCGGGGGTCCGCCGTCTCGTCATCGAGCAGCCGGCGTCCCTTCATTGAGGCCCTGCTTCAGGGCTGGTGCGAGGGGGTTCCTTCAAAGATAGGTGCAGCATTCACGCTCCAGGTGGATGGGAACGAAAAGGGATGGGCCGACATCAGGGTTGGGTTGTGGTCAGTCATCGCTGCACCTCCTTTGTGGTGTAGCAGCAGCGTAGCAGACGAATGCGGGGCTAGGCCAACTGGCCTAGCCCCACGCCGGGTGCCTCGCTCCTACTTCAGCGTCTTGCTGATCAGGGCGTTGCTGTAGAAGTCGGCGGGTTTGGCCGCCGCGCTCACCTTCCCGCTCTTCTGCAGGTAAGCCAGCGCCCGGGCCCACGACGCCGGATCGCTGTAGCCCAGCCCATGGCTGCGCGTTACGTCCGACTGGATCAGCGGCACGCTGGCCTTCAGCACGTCCAGCGTGCCGCCACCGCTCTTGAACACCGGCTGAGCCACCTTGAACGCCTGCGCCGGGCTGGCCACCGTGAACTTCAGCCCGCGCTGCGCCGCCCGCACCACCCGCCGGGCCAGGTCGCTGCTGATGGTCTTGTCCAGGGTGATCATGCCGGCACCGACCATCGGATATGCGCGGCTCACGTCAATGGTGTTGGCCTTGATGCCCGCTGCCGCGAGCTGCACCACCTCGTTGTTGACGTAGCCGACCGCCGCGTCCACCCGGCCGGAGCGCACCGCTTCCAGCTGCGTGAAGCCGATGCTGGCCAGCCGCAGATCCGACTCCTTGAGTCCCCCCGCGTCCAGCAGGGCGCCCAGCGCGAAGTAGCTGCTCCCGAAGGTGCCGGGAATCCCCACCGTCTTCCCCTTCAGGTCAGCTGCGCTGGTGATGTTCTTGGCCGGGAGGCTGAAGACCGTGACCGGAACACGCTGGTACATGGCCATCACGTACTTGACCGGGGCGCCCTGGGCCCGCGCGAAGACTGCGTCCTCCGGATCACCGACCACGAAATCCAGCTTGCCCTGCAGCAGCAGCGGCATCAGCTCCGAGACATACCCATGCTGGAACTTGACGTCCAGGCCCTCCGCCTTGAAGTACCCGAGCTTGTCGGCCACGTAGAAGGGCGTGAACTGCACGTTCGGCACGTAGCCGAGCCCAATGTTGACGGTGCGGGTCTGTGCCTGGGCACTGCCCAGCGCCGCGGCGAGCACCAGCGCCGCGCCGATCCATCCTCTTGCCTTCGCATTTTTATACATGACGTGTGCCGACCTGCACGGGTGACAGGTCGACCTCCTCCTTCTCTCATCCGGACTGTCCCCACCGCTGCGTGTGGGCGTACCGTCGGCCCCGGTCTCTCACCGGATCGGGCCTGGCCTGCACTGCAATTTGGCCGGGCTTCGCGGGCTGACACCGGCGCCTGTCTGGTCCCGGTGATCACCGCCGGTGGGGTCTCTCACCCCGCCCCGAAGGATGGCTCTCGCCGCCCAGAACTATACCCCCCTGCGCCTGGACAACTGTTCGGCGGTTCATACTTCTGGGTCAGGAGAGCCGCCGTCCCCGCAGGGCCCGGCGTTCCAGGGCCGTCACCAGCAGGTACAGCGCCACCCCCAGCAGCACCAGCAGCACGATGGCCGCGTACTGACGTGGCCCGTTGTAGTAGGCGCGCGCCTGATTGACCGCGAAGCCCAGGCCCGGCTGGTTGCTCACGAACTCCCACACCACCGCCCCGATCAGACCCAGGCTCAGCGCCAGCCGCAGGCCGCCGAGCATCACCGGCAGCGCACCCGGCCATTCCAGATACCGCAGCCGCTGCCACGGCGTGGCCCGCAGCGAGCGGAACAGCTCCAGGTAGCCCCGGTCCACCTCACGCACCCCCACGATGGTGGAAATCATCACCGGGTACAGCGCGCTCAGGGCCGAAACGATCACGGCCGGCCACAGCCCGAACCCCAGCGCCGTGATCAGGATCGGCGCGAGCACCACGATGGGCGTGCTCTGGCTGGCCACGATAAAGGGGCTCAGAAAGCGTTCAAGCCACGCCGATTTGCCGAGCGGATACCCGATCAGCATGCCCACCACCCCGCCCAGCAGCGAGCCGAGAATGGCCGTCCGGGCGGTGAGGTACAGGTAATTCAGCAGCTCGGCGCGGCCAGTCAGGAACGCCGCCCAGACCTGCTCCGGCGCCGGCAGCAGGAATGGCTGGTTCAGCAGGCTGGCTATCAGCTGCCAGAGCGTCAGGCCCAGCACGATGGCCAGCAGCGGCCATACCCAGCCCCACTGCACCGGAGCCGCCACCTCCGGCTGCAGCCGGGTGCTGTCCCCCTCCCCCAGCAGCGCCCGCAGCTCCGCTTCCAGGCCGTCGGTATAGGCGGTGGCGCGGCCGCGCCGCCCGGTGTCCAGCACCCGCACCACCCGCCCATTGCGCAAGACCGCCACCCGGTCCGCCAGATACGCCGCCTCACGGATGCTGTGGGTGATCAGCACCGTGGTGCGGCCGGTCTTGTCGTGCAGGTGCAGCAGCTCATCGTTGAAGCGCTCGCGCACTAGGGCGTCCAGGGCCGCGAACGGTTCATCCAGCAGCAGCACATCGCTGGACTGGGCGAGGGCACGCGCCAGCGCCACCCGCGCCCGCATTCCGCCCGACAGCTGCCGGGGGTACAGCCCGCCATAACTCTGCATGCCCACCAACTTCAGCGCCTCGTCGGCGTCCGGCACGCCCTCCTCCGGGCCGTGCAGGTCGCCCGGCAGCCGCACGTTGGCCCGCACGGTCCGCCACGGCAGCAGCCGGTAATCCTGGAACACGAAGGCTGGCGGGGTGCTTACCTGAACCGTGCCGGCCTCCGGGGTCAGCAGCCCGGCGATCACCCGCAGCAGGGTGCTCTTGCCCCCGCCACTGGGTCCGATGATCGCAAGCAGCTCACCTCGCCGCACCGTCAGGTCCACGCCGTCCAGAATCATGGTGCGGTCCAGGCGCAGCTGGACGCCGCTCAGCTGGATGGCCACAGGTCCACCCGGCTCCACCATCAGGCACCCTCCGCTCGCGGCCCTTCAAGCCGGATGGAGGCTCTTGCTCTTCCCCGACCGCCGGGGCTCCCTGTTGTCCTCGTTCTCCACATGACGTGTGCCGACCTGCACGGGTGACAGGTCGACCTCCTCCTTCTCTCATCCGGACTGTCCCCACCGCTGCGTGTGGGCATACCGTCGGCCCCGGTCTCTCACCGGATCGGGCCTGGCCTGCACTGCAATTTGGCCGGGCTTCGCGGGCTGACACCGGCGCCTGTCTGGCCCCGGTGATCACCGCCGGTGGGGTCTCTCACCCCGCCCCGAAGGATGGCTCTCGCCGCCCAGAACTATACCGCTCAGGCTCGCTCAGCCGGACCCGCCGCCAGCCGGGGTTTGCCCAGGGTGTTCACCAGCACCACGCCCACAATGGCGACCACGCCGCCCACCAGACTGATCAGCGTGGGCGCCTCACCGAGCCACACCCAGGCAATCAGGATCGCGAACACCGGGCTGATGTACAGAAAGCTGGTGGTGGTGCTGGCCGGCACCCGCGACAGCGCAAAGGTCCAGGTCAGGTAAGCCAGCGCCGCCGGGAACAGGCCGATGTAAATCACCGCGAGGTGCGCCGACAGGGGCGCGCGGCTCAGCTCGCCCCCAAAGCCCGGCAGAAAGATCAGCATCGGCAGCGTGCCGAGAATCAGACTCCAGACGGTGAAGTGCAGCGGGTTGATACGGCGCAACAGCGGTTTCTGGAACACGAAATACAGGCTGGTGAACAGGGCAGCGGCCAGAATCAGCAGCGCGCCCCGGGTGTACCCGAGCGACTCGCCCCGGCCCAACACGATCAGCGCCACCCCGCCCAGGCTGATGGCGGTGCCGAGCCAGCCCAGCACGTTCAGCCGCTCCCCCCCGAAGCGCGTGGCCAGCAGCGCCGTGATA
>NZ_CP158299.1:2845000-3027404 GCF_040256395.1 Deinococcus sonorensis KR-87
GCAGCCGTATATGAATGGACGCGGCTCGATCGGTCGGCCGGTCCGCACGATCGGGTGAATGCAGCGGCGCTGATCGCCCTGCTGTCGGCCATCAGCTACGGCGCGGGCGACTTCCTGTCGGGCCTGGCCAGCCGACGCGACCCGCCGGAACGGGTGGTGGCGCTGACGCACCCGCTGGCTTGCGTGGCGTTCGCGCTGCTGGCCGTGCTGCGCCACGAGCCGCTGCCCAGCTCCAGCGACCTGGGCTGGGGGGCCGCTGCCGGCGTGCTGGGCCTGCTAGGGGTGCTGACCTTCTACCGGGCGCTGGCGCTCGGTCCGATGGGCACCGTCTCGGTGACGTCCGGGGCGCTGGGCGCGCTGATTCCGGTGGCCGCCGGGCTGCTGCTCGGAGAGCAGCTGAGTCTGGGCAACGGCCTGGGCGTGCTGCTGGTGCTGGCCGGTATCGCGCTGTTCTCGGTGTTGCCGGGACAGGGCGGGCGCGGCGGGCTGCCGCTGGCACTGCTGGCCGGGCTGGGTTTCGGGCTGTTCTTCGTGCTGCTGGCCCAGAGCGAGGCGGTGTTCTGGACGCTGGCGATGGCCCGCCTGACCAGCTCGGCGGTGGTCGTGCCATACACCCTGCGGCGCTATGGTCTCCGGCCGCTGGGTCCGCGCCTGATCTTCGCCTCGGCGCCCGGAGACGCGCTGGGCAACCTGTGCTACCTGCTGGCCGCCCAAGCTGGACGGCTGAGCGTGGCGGGCCTGCTGACCAACCTGTATCCGGTGATCACGGCGCTGCTGGCGGCCATGGTGCTGCGCGAGCGCCTCAACCGGGTGCAGTGGCTGGGCGTGGCCCTGGCCGTGATCGGGGTGCCGCTGGTCACGGCCCGCTGAGTCCACATCCGGGCGCGGCCGGTTTTTCGCTAGGCTGTACCGTATGACCGTATATACCGTCTCCACGCTGATCTACGGCCTGGGCCGCAGCGGGCGTGGAGTCGCCCGCTTTCTGGCCCGCTCCGGAGAGACCGCCGAATGGCTGGATGCCCGGCCCCAGCCGCAGGACCTGGCCCTGATGACCGAGCTGGGCTTTTCTCAGGGCCAGCTGGACCGCCCGTACCGTCAGGTCATCGCGGCGCCGGGCGTCCCCATCGATCATCCGGACTTGGAACAGCTGCGCGCTCAGGGTGCCGAGGTGATCGGTGAGGCGGAACTGGCGTTCCGTGCCCGCCCGGGCCTCCCGATGGTGGGCATCACCGGCACGGCGGGCAAGGGCAGCACCACGGTGCTGGTGGCGGACCTGCTGCGGGCCTGTGGGCTGCGCGCGCGCGAGGGGGGCAACATCGATCCGCCGCTGCTGGACGTGGTGGACGACGCCGATGTGGTGGTGGTGGAGCTGTCGAGCTTCCAGCTGGAACGGGTCGTGCAGTTCCGGCCGGCCGTGGCGGTCATCACCAACCTGGGCACAGATCACCTGGACCGTCACCGGACGCTGGCGGCCTACCATCAGGCCAAGCTGGCCATCACCGCCCGGCAGACCTCCGACGACCTGCTGATTCTGCCGGTGGGCCTGGATGTGCCCACCCGCGCTCAGGTGCAGCACGCCGACCCAGCCCAGCTGCGCCTGTCCGGGGGGCAACGGGTGCTGGACGCTGGCACGCTGCCGCAGGGCATCCACCCGGCCAACGCGGCGGCGGCGCTGCTGGCCGCCGAGGGGCTGCTCCGGCAGCTGGGCCAGCCGGTAGACCTGCCGCTGCTGCGTTCGGCACTGCTGCGGGCCCGGCCAGTCAAGGGCAGATTCGAGACGGTGGCCCAGTGCGGCGGGCTGCGCTTCATCAACGACAGCATCGCCACCCGGACGCTGGCCGTGCAGGCGGCCCTGGAGCAGGCCGCCCCGCCGATCGTGTGGCTGGTGGGTGGGCGCGACAAGGGCGCCGAGCTGGACCCGCTGCGTGAGGCGGCGCGGGGCCGTGTGGTGCAGGTGGTCGGCTTCGGAGAGGACGGCGAGCGCTTTGCCCGGCAGCTGGAGCTGCCGTACGTGCTGGCCGGCGGGGTGGGCGGTGAGCAGGTGATGCGCGAGGCGGTGCGGCTGGCGGTGGAGACCCTGAGCCAGCAACGTGATCCGCGCGGCACCGTGCTGCTCTCCCCCATCGGCACCAGCTTTGATCTGTACCGCGATTACACCGAGCGTGGCGAAGCGTTTACCCGCGCCGCGCTGGACGTGGTGGAAGCGCTGGAAGCGGCGGTGCGCCGGTGAGCCTGAATCTGGTGATCGCGCAGGTGATGCTGCTGATGCTGGGCTTGATCGGCGTGGCCACCAGCGCGCCGGAAAAGGTGCCGGACCACGCGTCCAAGGTGCTGATCGCGCTGGTCGTCACGTTTGCCCTGTCGCGGCTGCGGCCCAAAGCCTACCTGAGTCTGGCCACGCCGGTCTGGATCATCACCCTGATCCTATTGGTGCTGGTCAAGGTGATCGGGGTGGGCACCGAGACCTCGCCGGGCACGCAACGCTGGCTCGATTTCGGAGGGCCGCTGCGCTTTCAGCCGTCGGAGCTCGCCAAACTGGGGCTGATTCTGCAGCTGGCCAGCTTTTTCGCCCGGCGCGGCGTGCAGCACAAACTGCTCAGCGCCACCGTCATGATCCTGCTGAGCACGGTCCTGGTTCTGATCGAGCCGGACCTGGGCTCCACCGTGCTGATGTTTGCGCTGGGCATCGTGCTGATGTACGCGGCCGGCGTGCGCTTCACCAACATTACGGCGCTGCTGTTCGGGCTGGGCCTGATGGCGCTGCCGTTCGTGAGCGTGTACCTGGAGCGCCACCCGTACATCCTGGCGCGCTTCCAGAACCATCAGGTGCGCGGCGACACCCCGGCGGTGGGCCTGGACCAGATCGGCCTCGCCCACCGTGACCTGGGCTTCGGAGGCTTCTGGGGCCAGGGGCCGGATGGCCCGCGCTACGAGTACTTCGCCGCCCACACCGACATGATCATCGCCTCGGTCGGCTTCTCCACCGGCCTGTTGGGCGTGACGATGGTGATCTTCGCGTACTGGCTGGTGGTGAGCGCCTCGCTGCAGGTGGCGGAATTGGCCAGCCGGGTGCGGCCCATGAACAAGCAGGTGCACGGGGCCAGCATCCTGGCCACCGGCGGCATGTTTATGGTGGTGGGGCAGGCGGTGGTGAACCTGGCGGTGGCCGCCGGCATCTTCCCGGTCACGGGCGTGCCGCTCCCGCTGGTCAGCTACGGTTTTTCCAGCATGCTCAGCATGAGCGTGGCCTTCGCGCTGATCCACTCTGCGCTGCGCGAGGTGCGCCGTCACCTGCCGGAGGAGGAGGCCGAGCCGCTGGTGGCGAGCAGCGCCTGACTGGCAGCGTGTTCTGCGCGGCAGCGGGGTCCGCTACACTGCCTGCGATGATGTGGGGACTGTGATGAAGCGGGTGGTGCTGGCGACGGGCGGAACAGGCGGACATATCTATCCGGCGGTGGCGACCGCGCAGGTGTTGCAGCAGCGTGGCTACGCGGTCACGCTGCTGGGACAGCGCGGCGGCATGGAGGAGCGGGTGGCCGGGGAGCAGCGGCTGGACTTCGTGGGCGTCAGCGCCGGCAAGTTCGCCCGCAGCGTGCGCGGCCTGGACCCCCGGCAGGCGATGAAGGCCCTGCGCGGGCTGCAGGAGGCGCGTCAGTTCCTGCAGCGGCACCGGCCGGGGCTGGTGGTCGGCTACGGCGGGTTCGCCAGTCTGCCGGGGGTGCTGGCCGCCCAGCGGCTGGGCATCCCCACGGTGCTGCACGAACAGAACGCCCGGCTGGGGCTGACCCAGCGCCTGGCCCAGCGGAAGGCCCGAGCGGTGGGCACCTGTTACCCGCAGGTGGTGGGCCTGCCTCCAGAAAAGGCCACGCTGGTGGGCATGCCGGTGCGCGAGGAGTGGCTGCTGCGCCAGGAGGCCAACGCCCGGCTGGGGCTGCAGGACGGCCCGCTGACCATTTTCATCATGGGCGGTTCGCAGGGCAGCGTGGCACTCAACACGGCGCTGCCGGGTGTGCTGCGCGGCGTGCTGGGCGAAACGGGCCTGCTGCCCGACGACGGCGTGCAGGTGCTGCATGCCACCGGACCGCGCTGGATCGGGGACGTGCAGCCGCAGGTGCGCGACCTGCACTGGTACAAGGCGGTGGGGTACGTGGACGCGGTGGCCGCCTGGTGCGCCGCCGACCTAGCCATCACCCGGGCGGGGACCGGGACCCTGGCCGAAGCCGCCTTCTATGGGGTACCGACCATCATGGTGCCGTTGCCCAGCAGCGCCGAGGACCACCAGCGGCACAATGCCCGCGCGGTGGAGCAGGCCGGTGCGGGCCGGCTGGTGGAACAGGAGCAGGTCAGCCGGCAGCTGGGAGCAGTGGTGTTAGAGTGTCTGCAGGCAGAGGTGCGCGCGCGCATGCGTCAGGCCGCGCTGGAACGCTCCCCTCAGGGAGCCGCCGGCCGGCTGGCCGACCTGGCCGAAGCCCATTACCGACCATGACCAGACTTCCCCCCACCCCGCTTGACCCGCAGCCCACCGCCGAGCCGTTCTCCATCCCCTCCACCACCACCCACGTGCACCTGATGGGCATCGGCGGCATCGGCCTGAGCGCCTTTGCCCGGCTGCTCAAGGCGCGCGGCTACACCGTCTCCGGCTGCGACTCGGCCGCCAGCGAGCTGACCCATCAGCTGGAGCAGGAAGGCATCGCCGTGATGGTGGGGCACGCGGCCTCGCATCTGGACGGCGTGGACCTCTTGATCGCCTCCGAGGCGGTCGAAAAGGACCACCCGGAGCTGGAAGCTGCCCGCCGGCTCGGCATCGAGGTGCGGCCGCGCATGGCGCTGATGGACGAGCTGCTGCGCGCCGGCCCTTCTGTGGGCGTCATCGGCACCCACGGCAAGACCACCACCACCAGCATGATCGCGGTGGCGATGCACGGCGCCGACCTGGACCCGGCCGCCTTCGTGGGCGGCATCGTGCCGAGCTTCGGCAGCAACGCCCGCGTGGGCCAGGGGCCCTTCGTGGCCGAGGTGGACGAGTCGGACCGGGGCTTTCAGCGGCTGCACTGTCACACGGCCGTGTTCCTGAACGCCGACGACGACCATGTGGGCGGTCCCGGAACGGTGCGTGCGGTGTACTGGGAGAGCGTGGAGGAGCAGCATGAGGCGTTCCGGCGCTTTGTGTCGCAGGCCAAGCGGGTGCTGTACTGCCACGACTGGCCGGGCCTGAGCGACTTCGTGCCGGAGGGGGCCGAGCGCTACAGCTACGGCCTGACCGAGGGCGCCGACTACCGGGCGGTGGACGTGGTGCCGGACCCGGAAGGCAGCGATTTCACGGTGCTGCGGCGCGGCGAGCGGCTGGGGCCAGCGCGGGTGGGCATGCCGGGCCGGCACAACGTCCAGAACGCGCTGGCGGCGCTGGCCGTCACCGACCTGTACGGCGGGCGCTTCGAGGACGCGGCAGCGGCGCTGGGCGTGTTCGGCGGGCCGCGCCGCCGCTGGGAGCGGGTCGGCAGCCTCAATGGGGCCATCATCATCGACGATTACGCCCACAACGCGGCGAAGGTGGCGGCGGTGGTGCAGGCGGCCCGCCAGACCGGGCGCCGGGTGCGGATCGTGTTTCAGCCGCACCGCTACATCCGCACCCAGCAGAGCTGGCCTCGGCTGGCCGAGAGCCTGATGCCGGCAGACGAGGTGATGCTGCTAGACATCGCGGCCGCGTCCGAGCCGCCGATCGAGGGCATTCACAGCACCCTGATCGTGCACCGGATGGCCGAGCAGGGGCACGCGGCGGTGCGCTACATCCCGGACCGTACCGAACTGCTGGCCTACCTGCAGCGCACCGCCTCGCCGGGCGAGGTGATCGTGACGGTGGGCGCGGGCGACGTGTGGAAGCTGGGCCGGGCGCTGGCCGGGCACCCGCTGTGACGGCGCTGCTCAGCCGCACCGGCGCGCGGGTGGAACGGCTGCCGCTGGCGCGCTACACCACCCTGGGCGTGGGCGGAGAGGCGGAGGTCTGGACCGTACAGGACCACGCCCAGCTGCTGGAGGCGATGGAAGCGCCCTACCGCATCCTGGGCGGCGGCTCCAATCTGGTGATCGCCGACCAAGGCGTGCCGGAACGGGTGATCCGGCTCGCCGGCCAGTTTGCCGCCACCGACCTGACCCCGGACCCACACCTCAGCACCTCCGACCAGATCGTGACCGGCTGGGTGGGCGGCGGGGTCCCGCTGCCGGGGCTGCTGCGCAAGCTGCAGCGCCTGGGCCTGGGCAACCTGGAGGGCACGGTGGGCATTCCGGCCCAGCTGGGCGGCGCCATCTGGATGAACGCCGGCACCCGCTACGGCGAGACCTTTGACGGCCTGCATACCCTGGAGATCGTGACGCCGGAAGGAGCGCGCCAGGTGACACCGGACGAGCTGCCCTGGACCTACCGCAGCAGCGGCATTCCGCGCAACCACATCGTCACGCGGGCGCGGCTGAACCTGCGCCCCAGCACGCCGGAAACGGTGCTGGACCGGATGCAGGCGGCCGATGTGGCACGCAAGGGACAACCCAAGAACCGCACCCCCGGCTGCGCCTTCAAGAACCCCACCCTGGAGGACGGTCAGAAGGTCAGCGCCGGCCTGCTGATCGACCGCGCCGGGCTGAAGGGAATGCAGGCCGGGCAGGCACGGATCGCGCCGGAGCACGGCAACTTCATCGTGAACCTGGGCGGCGCCACCGCCACCGACGTCCACGCCCTGCTGCAGCTGATCCGTGAGCGGGTGCCGGTGCCGCTGGAACTGGAGTACGAGCTGTGGCCGTGACCCTGACCGGCCGGCGGCGCCGGGTCCGCCCGGTGTGGTGGGTGCTGCTGGCCACCGTGCTGGTGGTGGGCGCGCTGGCCGGGCTGTGGTTCGGCTTTCCGCTGCAGCACGTGACCGTCTGGGGCAACCGGCAGCTCAGCACAGCGCGCGTGATGCAGCTGGCCGGGCTGACGGCCCCGTTCGGGACGCGGGGCGGCTGGCTGTACTACGGAGCGTGGAGGGCCGCCGCGCTGCGCAACGACCCCTGGGTCAGCCACGTCTCAATCACCCGGGCACGTCCGGGCCGCGTGGGCGTGCAGATCACCGAGCGCCACCCGGTGGTCCGCTGGCAGCAGCCGGACGGCCACGTTGTCAGCCTGGCAGACGACGGGACGGTGCTGCCGGGGGCAACGCCCACCGGTCCACTGCTGGTCGGCTGGGGTCCGGAGCGTCTGGAAGCGGCCCGGCAGGCGGCCCGCGCCCTCACGCGCTATGGTGTGCAGACCGTGGCCTATACCCCGACCGGAATCACCGTCAAGACTGCCGCAGGAACGCTCTGGAGTGGCGATATGGCCGCGCTGTTGAAGTATGCTGGAAGTATCTCTATGTTTCCAGGGAAAAGAATCAACATTTATCCTTGGGGGGTGAGCGTCCAGCAATGAAAGACAACATGATCACCGTAGGTCTGGACATCGGCACCACCAAGATCACCACCGTCATCGGCGAAATCGCCCCGGACGGCAGCGTCGACATCATCGGTGAAGGCACCGTGCCCAGCGAGGGCATCAAACGCGGCGCGGTGGTGAACCTGGAACGTACCATTCAGGCCATCAAGAGCTCGGTGGCGGCGGCGGAGCGGGTCTCGGGCGTGCGGGTGGACAACGCCTACGTGTCGGTGGCCGGCAACCATGCCCGGGCGCTCACCAGCCACGGCCTCGCGGCCATCCGGCGCAGCCAGGAGATCGGGACCGCCGATGTGGAGCGCGCCATCGAGAACGCCCGCGCGGTGCCGCTGGACCCGAACCTTGAAGTGATCCACGCGCTGCCCCAGGAGTACGTGGTGGACGGCCAGGAAGGCATCAAGAGCCCGGTGGGCATGCACGGCGTGCGGCTGGAGGTGGACGTGCACATCGTGGCCGGCGCCGCCGGACCGCTGGCCAACCTGCGCCGCTGCGTGCAGGAGGCGGGATTGCAGGTGCGCGGCCTGGTGCTGGAGTCGCTGGCCAGCGGCCTGGCCACCCTGGACCACGCCGAGCAGGACCAGACGGTGGTCGTGATCGACATGGGCGGCGGCACCACCGACATCGGAGTGTTCAAGCGCGGCAACCTGAGCCACTCGGCCTGCATCCCGATCGGCGGCGACCACGTGACCACTGACCTGGCGCAGATTCTCAAGATTCCGATGGAAGAGGCCGAGAACGTCAAGCGCAAGTACGGCGCGGCCCTGCCGGAACTGGCCGACCCGGACCTGACGCTGGAGATCACCAACGCGGCCGGGTCCACCCACGCAATCAGCGCCTTCGAGCTGAGCCGCATCATCAAACCGCGCATCGCCGAGATCTACGGGCTGGTGCGCGACGAGATTGACCGGGTGCTGGGGCCGGTGGAGCTGATCGCGGGCGGCGTGGTGCTGACCGGCGGTGGCAGCCTGCTGCGCGGCGTGGCCGAACTGGCGCGCGAGCGCTTCCGGCTTCCGGTGCGGGTCGGTCGCCCGCGGGGGGTGGGCGGCCTGACCGACATCGTGGCCGGACCGGTGCATGCGGCAGCCGTGGGACTGGTGCTGTACGGCGGCCAGCAGCGGCTGGGCGTGGGGAGCGCGGTCAGCGCCGTGCCCGCCAGCGTACCGGTTCCGCAGCCGGCCGAACCGAGCTCGCCTGTGGCCGCCGGGGCCGGCATGTCCACGGGCCGCCCGGTCTCGATGGACTTTGAGCCGCCGGTGGTGACCGAGACGGTCGTGGTCAACCCACCCGCTCCGCCCAAGAAGGAGCGTCCGGCCCGGCCTGAGGGCAGCAAGAGCCTGATGGACCGGATGCGGGAGTTCTTCAAAGACTGGATGTAAGCGTGGTCAGCGGCCGCCCCAGATCTGGGGCGGCCGCTGACCTGAGGAGAGGCAGGCGGGCTAGACCCCCAACAGAGCTGCACCTGCCTCCGTCCATCGGTGCGCTACACTGTGCAAAGTTGAGTCAGCCCGGGTGATGCCAGCAGGTGCAGCCGCGGCTGCCCGTGAAGGAGTGGATATGCAAGCGGCCAAAATCAGAGTGATCGGCTTGGGCGGGGCCGGCAACAACGCCGTCAACCGCATGATCGAATCGGGGCTTGAAGGCGTGGAGTTCATCGCCGGCAACACCGATGCCCAGGTGCTGGCCAAGAGCCACGCCGAGGTCCGGATTCAGCTGGGCGACCGGCTGACGCGCGGGCTGGGGGCCGGCGCGGACCCGGAGGTGGGCGAGAAGGCCGCGCTGGAGGACCGCGAGCGCATCAAGGAGTACTTGGGCGACACCGACATGCTGTTCATCACCGCCGGCATGGGCGGCGGCACCGGCACCGGCAGCGCCCCGGTGGTGGCCGAGATTGCCCGCGAGATGGGCATCCTGACGGTGGGCATCGTCACCCGGCCCTTCAAGTTCGAGGGGCCCAAGCGCATGCGCATCGCCGAGGAGGGCATCGCCAAGCTCTCGGAGCGGGTGGACGGCATGATCGTGGTCAACAACGAGAAGCTGCTGACCGCCGTGGACAAGAAGGTGCCGATCCGCGAAGCGTTCCTGATCGCCGACCGGGTGCTGTATTACGGCGTCAAGGGCATCAGCGACGTGATCAACGTGGAAGGCATGATCAACGTGGACTTCGCGGACGTGCGCAACCTGCTGTCCGGCGCGGGCGCGGTGCTGATGGGCATCGGCAGCGGCCGCGGCGAGAAGCTGGCCGACGAGGCCAGCAGCAGCGCCATCAACAGCCCGCTGCTGGAGCGCGGCATTGAGGGCGCGCGCCGCATCCTGGTGAACGTGACCGGCGGCTACGACCTCTCGATGCATGAGGCCAACGAGATCGTGGAGAAGATCAAGGAAGCCACCGGATACGAGGACCCGGACATCCTGTTCGGCATCACCCCGGACGAGAACGCCGGCGACGAGGTGCGCGTCACCGTGATCGCCACCGGCTTCGGCGACGGGCCGATGTCGCTGGCCGGCAACGCGGCCCGCGCGGGCGGCACCCTCGACAACATCGTGCGGGTGCGCAGCGGTGGCGGCGGCAGCTACGACCCCAAGGACTACGAGATTCCCACCTTCCTGCGCAAGGGCGACCGCGACTGACCCTGCGGGCCTGAAGCTGTGACGGGAGCGCCGCCGACCCTGAGGGACCCGGCGGCGCTCCCGTTTCGCCGGCTCTCCCCTGCTAGAGTGGCCCGGATGAGCGAAAACACGGACACCCAGGTGATCTATCGGGGCCACCTCCTGCAGCTGGAAGTGGAAGCGGGCAAGTGGGAGATCGTGCGGCACGCCAACGCCGTGGCCGTGCTGGCCCTGGACGAGCAGGGCCGGATGCTGTGTGTGCGGCAGGAGCGCCGGGCCATCGGTCAGGCCACCGTCGAGGCCCCCGCCGGCCTGATCGACGACGGCGAGACGCCGGAGCAGGCCGCCGTGCGCGAGCTGCAGGAGGAGGCGGGGCTCAAGGCCGACATGACCCTGCTGACCCGCTTCTACACCAGCCCCGGCTACTGCGACGAGGAGATTTTTCTGTTCCAGGCAAGCAACCTGCAGGAATCGCGGCTCCCGATGGACGACGACGAGGACATCGAGGTGCTGTGGCTGCCCCCACAGCAGGTGCTGGACGAGCTGAAGGCCGGCACCCTGACCGGCAGCGCCAGCACCGTGACGGCGGCCCTGTACGCGGTGCAGCTGCAGCAGGCGAAGCAGCCGTGAAGACCTACGTCGCGCCCAGCCAGCGCCCGGACACCGGGACGGCGGTGGCGGTGGGCAGCTTCGACGGGGTCCACCTGGGGCACCAGGCGCTGCTGGCCCGCCTCAAGGAACGTGCCCGGCACTACCGGGTGCCGAGCGTGGTGTATACCTTCGACCCGCCCACCCGGGTGCTGACGCAGGGCGTGGAGTTCCTGAGCACGCTGCCGGAAAAGATCGAGTTGCTGGCCCGCTACGGCATTGACGAGGTGATCGCGGTACCGTTCACCAGCGAGTTCGCGGCCCGACCCAAGGAAGCGTTCCTGGACGACCTGCGGGCGCTGCACCCGCACGCCGTGGTGGTGGGCGAGGACTTTCACTTTGGCCGCGGCCGGGCCGGGGGTCTGGCCAACCTGTCGGCCGTGACCGAGGACGTGGTGGCGCTGCCGATGCACAGTCTGGGCGGGCAGGACATCAAGAGCACCCGCATCCGGGAGCTGCTCAAGGCGGGGGACGTGGAAGCCGCCGCCCGCTTCCTGGGCCGCCACTACGACGCGCAGGGCGTGGTGGTGCAGGGCGATCAGCTGGGCCGCACCATCGGGGTCCCCACTGCCAACATCCGGGTGCCGGAGGGCAAGGCGCTGCCGCTCGGGGTGTTCGCCGCCTTTGTGTACACCGACGACGGGCAGCGGCACGCCAGCATGGTGAACGTGGGCTACCGGCCCACCGTGCAGGGACGCGAACTGCGCTTCGAGGCGCACCTGCTGGACTTCAGCGGCGACCTGTACGGCCAGGAGGTGCAGGTGAAGTTCTGGCATTTCCTGCGCGGCGAGCAGAAGTTCGATGGGCTGGACGCGCTGAAGCGGCAGCTGGCGCTGGATGCGGATCAGGCCCGCGCCCGGCTGCAGGCCGGAGGCGACTGATGGGCTACTTCGACGTGGTGCCGGCCGGTCTGCCGCCGCGCCTGGAGGGACTGCACGTGCTCACCAAGGCAGGCGTGCGCGGCGCGCCCGGCGTGGACGACGCCCAGGCGCTGCTGGCCCAGACGCTGATCAAGAAGCGGGTGCAGGGCGAACTGCTGGACCTGAGCGCCATGGGCGGCCTGCTGGACGCGCTGCCGGGCATCGAGCTGCTGGCGGTGGAGGGTTCGGCGCCGGCCCTGCGGGTGCTGGCCGAGGCCGGCATTCCGCACCGTGCCGCGCTGCCGGGCGACGACCTGGGGCGGCACCGGCAGGTGGCTCTGACCTTGTCCGGCGACCGGGGCAATACCTATATCGAGGCGCAACTGGCCTGGGCGCACCAGTGCACTCAGCCGGGCGGCACACTGTATCTGGCCGGCGACAAGGACAAGGGCTTTGACCGTTACGTCCGGCGGGCCGGGGCACTCTACGGCTCCGGAGAGGTGATCGCGCGTGACGGAGGCATGCGGGTGGCCGCGCTGGTGCGGCGTCCGGGCGCCACGCCGCCGCAACCGGAACCGGAGCGCTACGAGACCCACGGCCTGACGGTGGTGGGCTACCCCGGCGTGTTCAGCGCCGCGCGGCTGGACCGGGCCACCGAGCTGCTGCTCTCCACCCTGGAGGGCCGACCACTGGCCGGACAGCGGGTGCTGGACCTGGGCTGCGGGGCCGGCGTCATCGGCGCGTGGGCCGCGCGGCAGGGGGCAACGGCCACCCTGCTGGACGCCGACCTGATGAGCGTGCAGAGTGCCGAAGCCACCCTGCAGGCCAGCGGTCTGGAGGGGCGGGTGCTGCACAGCGATGTGGACGCCGCCCTGGACGACGACGGCTACGACCTGGCATTGAGCAATCCGCCGTTTCACGTGGGGCGGGGGGTGGTGCTGGACGTGGCCGCCGAGTTCGTGGCGGCGGCGCGGCGGCGCCTGCGGCCCGGCGGCGCACTGGTGCTGGTGGCCAACGACTTTCTGCCGTACGAGGGGCTGCTGCGCGGCTGGACCCGTCCGGTCACGCTGGCGCAGGGCGGCGGCTTCAAGGTGTTGCAGGCCGAGCGGCCCTGAGGACGCAAGACTGATGCCGGTCCAAGTGTTGCCTGATGCCGGGACAGGCCGCGGAGGTCTGCTAGACTGACCCGTTGATCGCGTTTCCCACGTTTCACTTCGCTGTGCAGCGAGCATGGAGTCCACATGGCAGAAGCAAAGCCCAAACCCCGTACCCGCAAGCCTGTCCGGCCCGCCACCGAGGGCAGTGATGCCCCGGCCAGCGCCACACTAAGCGCTGCGGCGCCCGTGGCCCAGGTCAGCCCAGCTGTGAGCACCCCCGTGGCGCCCAGCCCGGCGCCGGCTCCCCGGACCGCCAAGCCGAAGGCCGAGAAGGCCCCCGCCAAGCCGAAGGCCGAGAAGAAGGAACCGGCCAAGGCCGACAAGAAAGAACCCAAGGCCGGCAAGGCCGCCGGCGCCAAGGCCGCGTCGGGCGACGCTGCCCCCGCCACCGGCAAGGCCGCCAAGGTCCCCAGCGGCAAGGGTGCAGCCACCGAGCGCCCGTACTACGCCCACCCCAGCATTCAGGAACTGCTCAAGGCCGGCAAGGCCGCCGGCGTGGTCTCGGCGGAGGACGCCGCCACCGCGCTGGGCAGCGCCCTGGAGGCGGCCGGACTGGACGCCGACAGCGCCGACGCCTTCGAGGACCTGCAGCTGTATCTGGCGGCCCAGAACATCGAACTCCAGGACCTGGATGACGATGACGACGATCTGGACGAGGAAGAGAGCGCGGAGGGCGAGGAGGCCACGCCCGACGGAGAGGAAGACGAGCGCTACTTCGACGACATGCCGCGCGCCGTTAGCAACGACCCGGTGCGGCAGTACCTGCACGAGATCGGGCGGGTGCCGCTGCTGACGCTGGAAGAGGAGATCTCCCTGGCGCGGCGCATCGAGGAGGGTGAGGAGGCCAAGAAGACGCTGGAGGAGGAGCTGGACCTGGAAGATCGGGCCCGCCGCCGCCTGCTGCGTCAGACCGAGGACGGCGCGGCGGCCCGCCAGGGCCTGATCGAGGCCAACCTGCGACTGGTGGTCAGCATCGCCAAGAAGTACACCGGGCGTGGCCTGGGCTTCCTGGACCTGATCCAGGAGGGCAACCAGGGCCTGATCCGGGCGGTGGAGAAGTTCGAGTACCGCCGCCGCTACAAGTTCTCCACGTACGCCACGTGGTGGATCCGGCAGGCCATCAACCGGGCCATCGCCGACCAGGCGCGCACCATCCGGATTCCGGTGCACATGGTCGAGACCATCAACAAGCTGACCCGCACTGCCCGGCAGCTGCAGCAGGAGCTGAGCCGCGAGGCCAGCTACGAGGAGATCGCCGAGGCGATGGGCCCCGGCTGGGACGCCGCCAAGGTAGAGGAAGTCCAGAAGGTCTCGCAGGAGCCGGTCAGCCTGGAAACCCCAATCGGTGACGAGAAGGACAGCTTCTACGGCGACTTCATTCCGGACGAGAACCTGGACAGCCCGGTGGAGAACGCCGCCAAGACGCTGCTCAGCGAAGAGCTGGAGAAGGCGCTCTCCAAGCTGACCGAGCGCGAGGCGATGGTCCTGAAGTTCCGCAAGGGACTGGTGGACGGCCGGGAGCACACCCTGGAAGAGGTGGGCCAGCGCTTCAACGTGACGCGCGAGCGCATCCGCCAGATCGAGAACAAGGCGCTGCGCAAGCTCAAGTACCACGAGAGCCGCACCCGCAAGCTGCGCGACTTCCTGGACTGAGCGGAAACTCCAGAGTAGGGCGGGCCCCCCCAGTCGAGGTGACCCGCCCTTCCTGTTGCCTCTGCCCCGCCCTCACCCGCCTGCTAGGCTGACCACAGATGACCGGACTGGCCCGTTCTCCCGCCGCTTCCGTGCGTTGGCACCCGTGGCTGGCCGTGCTGCTGCCGTTCACGGCGCTGGGGCTGCTGCCGTGGTGGGTGTGTCTGGCCCAGTGCGCGGCGCTGACCGTGGGGCGCCTGAACGACAATGCACGCAGCATCGGTTTCCTGCTGGTGGTGCTGGGGGCCACCGCTGCCGCCCTCACCCGCCTGCCGGATCTGATCTCCACCGGCACCCTGTTCGTGGGAGGTGCACTGCTGGGCGCCGCCGGGCTGTTGAGTCTGAACCTGCTGGAACACGGCCGGCCGATCGGCCTGCTGCCCGGCACGGCCGCGCTGCTGCTCGCCCCCACGCCGGTGGGCCTGATCGCACTGCTGCTGGCGGCCCTCTCGACCGGCGGACCGGACGGGGTGCCGGCCCGCCGGCTGGACCGCCCCGGCACCCTTCCGGCCCTGCTGGGCGCGGTGCTGCTGCTGGGGGTGCTCTGCCTGCTGCTGCCGGCAGCGCCAGCACCCCCAGGTATCCATCCTTCCACTGCCACCACCCAGCCGGGGACACCGGCAGCCCCCTCCCCCACGCTCACGCCCGGCAGCACGGTGAACAGTGGCCCATCAGCCGCCCCGCCGCCTCGCACTCGACTGATGCTGGACCTCCCGTGGTCGCCGTTCTCCGAGTCGATGTGGCTGCTGGCAGGCCTGCTGATGGTGATCTGCATGCTGCTGTTGCTGAGACAGGCGCAGGCGGCGCGGCGCGCCCAGCGTTCCGGCTGGGCGGAGTATGTGGCGGCCGTGGGCCTGCTGGCGCTGCTGCTGATGCTGTTTGTGGTGGGCCTGGGCACCCGCTCGGGCGGTCAGGGACAGCAGGCGTTGTCCGACGCGCCGCAACGGACCCGAGCTGACATCGTGACCACAGTGCCCCCAGACCGCGTGACCACGCTGGTGCTGGACGTGGGGGCCGGGGTGGCGGTGCTGGTGTTCGGGGCGCTGGCGGCGCTGCTGTGGGCCGCCTCACGGGAGCGGGCCGGCAGTCTGAAGGCCGCTCCGGCGAGCGCCTCTCCGGCGGGGGTCCACCCCTCCCCTGACCTGCCGCTGCACCGGGTCCGGCGCGCCTGGCAGCAGGCCGAGGCCGCCCTGGGCAGCGCCGGGCTGGGCCGACACCCCAGCGAGGCTCCGGAGGCGTACCGGGACCGGCTGGCCCCGCTGGTTCCGGCACTCCACGCTCCGCTGTCCACCCTGACCGATCTGTACCTGCCGGTGCGCTACGGCGGCGACCTGAGCGAGCAGGACGCCGAGCAGGCCGAGCAGGCGGCGCGGCAGATCATGGCCCTGATCCCTTCCCTCCCGAAACGAGACGACGATGACTGACTTCACCACCCGCATCCTGAACAACGTGGCCACCGTGCTGGTGGGCAAGGACGACGTGACCCGCCTGGCCCTGGCGGCGATTCTGGCCGGCGGCCACGTGCTGCTGGAGGACGCGCCCGGCACCGGCAAGACCATGCTGGCGCGCGCCCTGGCCGTGAGCCTGGGCCTGAGCTACCGCCGGGTGCAGTTCACGCCGGACCTGCTGCCCAGCGACGTGACCGGCGTGAGCGTGTACCGCGACGGCCGGTTCGAGTTCGTGCCGGGGCCGATCTTCACCGGCCTGCTGCTGGCCGACGAGATCAACCGCGCCACCCCCAAGACCCAGTCGGCGCTGCTGGAGGCGATGGGCGAGGGGCAGGTGACCGAGAGCGGCGTGACGCACCGGCTGACCCAGCCGTTCGTGGTGGTGGCGACCCAGAACCCCATCGAACACGAGGGCACCTACCGGCTGCCGGAAGCGCAGCTGGACCGCTTCGTGGTGAAACTGTCGGTGGGCTACCCGACCGTGCAGCAGGAGGCCGAGATGCTGGCCCGCCTGCAGCAGCGCCACCCGATCGAGACGCTGCAGCCGGTGGCGACCCCACAGGAGCTGCTGAGTGCCCAGGCCCAGGTGCGCAGCATCCGGGTAGACCCGGACCTGCAGGCCTACGTCGCGCAGCTGTCGGCCAGCAGCCGGCAGCACCCGCAGGTGGCGCTGGGGGGCGGGCCACGCGCCAGCCTGGCGCTGCAGTCGGTGGCGCAGGCGCTGGCGTTTCTGCAGGGCCGCAGCTTCGTGACGCCCGGCGACCTGAAGCGCGCGGCGCCCGCCGTGCTGACCCACCGCCTGAGCCTGACCACCGAGGCACGCCTGACCGGGGTGCGGCCCGAGGCGGTGGTGGCCGCCGTGCTGCAGGACCTGCCGGTGCCGGTCGAGGCCAGCGCCCCGGAGCTGCGCTGAGCCGTGCCGGCCTTCGTGGCGTATGCGCTGCTGCTGCTGGTGCTGGCCGGGCTGATCTGGGCCGGCTGGCGGACACCGCCCCAGGTGCAGCTGGACCGGGAAGTGCCGCGTCAGGGATTCGAGGGCCGTGAGGTGCCCTTGACGGTGCGGCTGTGGGTCCGCGCCCGACTGCCGACCCGCCTGCGCCTGGACGACCCCACTCCCCTGGCGGTGGTGGCCGACGCCACGCTGCAGGTGGGCGGCCTGATGTGGGGCGAGCAGACACTGGAGCACCATGCCACCCTGACGCTCAACCGCCGGGGCGAGTACCGCTGGGCGCCGGTCACGCTGCGCTGGGCCGACCCGTTCGGGCTGTGGTGGCGCCGGGTGACGCTGGAGCAGCCCACCGCGCTGACCGTGTATCCCGGCACCCACGGCCTGCGGCTGCCGGCCCTGCTCCGCCCGCTGCTCTCGGAAGGGGAGCTGAGCCGCAGCATCGGCCTGGACGACCCGATCAGCCTGCGCGGGGCGCGGCCCTACCTGCCGGGCGACCCGCCGGCCCGCATCCACTGGCGGCTGAGCGCCCGCACCGGCAGCATGATGGTGCGCGAACTGGAACGCACCGCGATGAGCAGCGTGCAGCTGCATCTGGACCGCAGCGGCGGCGAGGTGTACCTGGAGAGCGCGGTGCGGCTGGCGGCCAGCCTGATCCAGGAGGCGCTGGAACTGGACCTGCCCGTCTGTGTCAGTGACGACCTGGGCGCCACCCCACCGGGGCGCAGCCCGGAGGCGCTGCAGCTGGCCCTCACCCGGCTGGCAGCGCTGCAGGCCAGCCCACCGGGGCTGCCGGTGCACCTGCCCTCCCCGCGCCCCGGCAGCAACCTGATCGTGCTGACCCGCGACGCGCCGGAAGCGCTGGTGCAGGCGGCGCTGCTCGCCCGGGGCCGCGCCAGCCGGGTGGTGATCGTGGCGATTCCGGAGGGCTTCTACCTGGAGCCGGGCGAGTCGCCGCGCCGCCAGTGGGCGGGCCTGCCGCCCCGGCTGCGCGAGCTGGAACGCCGGGCCGGGGTGCTGATGGATGCCGGCGTCCTGGTGTTCGTGCTGCGCGGGAACATGAGCGTGCTGCGGCTGGGCGGCTGAGTGCAGAGGGGTCGGTGAACGTTCGGTACAGCTGAATTCATGCCCCGGATGGAGCGGCACGCTACGGTCAGGGCAGGAGGACCCAGCATGAGCGACCAGGACAAGCAGCCCGGCGTCACCCCCGGCACCCAGGAAGCCCCGGCAACTGCCCAGGCACGCGGCGAGGACGCCGTGGACGTGGCCAGTCAGGGCAGCATGATCACCTCTGATCCGCCGAGCAGCCTGATGCCCGACGAGGTGGCCGAAGAGGAAGCCAGCAGCGAGAGCGAGTGAAGCAGGAACACAGGCGGGAACGAAGGTTATCTTCGTTCCCGCCTGTGGTGCTGTTTTGGGTTCAAGTCGCGCAGATAGCGGACATGGAGCGCGGACCTTGCCCCAGGTCCGCCGTACCTGCTGCCAGATCACCCGGCTCGCTCCAGAACAAAGCGCCCCGGTTGGGGCGCATTCGGTTGCTGGCTTCAGTCGAGGACGGTCAGGCGCACGTCCACATTGCCCTGGGTCGCCACGCTGTAGGGGCAGACCTCGTGGGCCGCGTGCACCAGCCGCTCGGCGGTGTCGCGGTCCACGCCGGGAATGCGCACCTGCAGCTCCACGTCCAGCTTGAAGGCCAGCCCGGCCTTCTGCAGCCCCACCTGGGCCGTCACCTCGCTGCCGTCGGCGTCCACCTTCTGCCGCCGCGCCACCACACCCAGCGCCCCCTGAAAGCAGGCCGCGTATCCGGCGGCGAACAGCTGCTCAGGGTTGGTGCCGCGGCCACCGTCGCCGCCGATCTCGCTCGGCACGCTCAGCTGCAGGTCCAGCCGGTCGTCGCTGCTCACGACGTGGCCGCCGCGCCCCCCGTGGGCGGTGGCCTGGGCGGTGTATAGGTTGGCACTCGGGCTGGTCGTCTGGGTCATGGTAGTTCCTCCGGGCCGCATCATCTCAGGGGCACCGCTGCGGTACGGTGAGGCTTGACACGCTTGGAAAAACAAAGCGCTTGAAGTGTTGATCTACGATTCTGCTGAGGGCGAAGTGGTGGCGGAGCGGGCCGCGCCGTTCAGCCCGGACGTCGCCGAGGTCCCGCCGTGGCCCTGCAGCAGCGACAGCAGGTTGACGCCGGTGGCCGTCTCGACCTGCTCCACCATGCCCACGATGTTGGCCGGCAGCAGCTGCATCGCCGAGCGGGCCGCCTGCCCGTTGCCCGAGTCGATCACCGTGAGCTTGTCAATGCTCATGCCGCGCACCGAAGCGGCAAACTGCTCCACGATCCCCGGCAGCATGTTCAACACGTAGGCGCGCTCGCCCTCTGGCCCGGCGTTGCGGAAGGCGTCCACCAGCAGCTGCACCGCCTGCGCCTTGGCCCGCCCCTCCTCGATGATCGGGGCCGCCGCCGCCTGCGCTTCCAGCAGGCTGGCCTCGCGCTTGGCCCGCGCCGGGGCCACCACATCGGCCTCATAGCGCTTCTGGTTCAGCACGATCCGCTCCTGCTCCAGCTGCTGCTGCGCCACCACCTGGGCGCGCTCGGCGGCCACCCGCGCCTCGTTCTCCCGGGACGCTGCCACCGCGTTCAGCTCGGCGGTGCGCACCCGGAACTCGTTCTGCCGCTCCAGAATCGCCTGCTCCGCACTGGTCTGCGCGATCTGGGCGCGCTGACGCGCCAGCGCCTCAGCTTCGGCCGCTTCGGCGTTCTGCTGCGCCTCGATGATGCGCGCCTGCCGGCTCGCCTCGGCCGTGCGCTGCCGCAGGGTCGCTTCCAGCGCGGCCCGCTCCTGCTCGAAACCCTGCGTAGCCCGCACCTTGGCCAGCTCCGACTCCACCGCCGCCTCGTTCTGGCGCGACAGCTGCACCGCGCCCAATTCGGTCTTGCGCACTTCCAGCTTGTTCTGCTCCTCCAACACCGCCTGGCTGCTGATCGCCTGCGCCACCTGACTGCGCTGACGCGCCTGCGCCTCGGCCTGGGTCGCCTCGGCGTCGCGCTCGGCCTCCGCAATGCGCGCCTCCTTGAGCACCTCCGCCGTCTTGCGCCGCCCGATGCTGCCCAGGTAGCCGCTGCCGTCCGAGACGTTCTGGATCTTCAACGTGTCGAGCCGGATGCCCAGGTTGCCCATGTCGTGCTCGGCTTCCTCGATCAGCGCCTCGGCAAAGCGCAGCCGGTCCTCGTTGATCTCCTCCGGCGTCAGGGTCGCCACCACGCCGCGCAGGTTGCCTTCCAGCGTGTCGCGGGTGATGTTGGTCAGCGCCTCCCTGGGGGTATCCAGGAAGCGCTCAATGGCATTGCTCAGCTGCGGCTCGTTGGCGTTGATCTTGACGTTCGCCACCGCGTGGATGGTCAGCGGAATGCCGCCCTTGCTGTAGGCGTTCTCAATCTTGAGGTCCAGAGGAATGGTGTTCAGGTCCATCCAGGCCACCTTCTCCAGCACTGGCACCCGGAAGGCCCGCCCGCCCCGGATGACCCGGTAGCCGACCGTGTCGCCCTCCGTGGTGACGCGCGAGCGCCCCGAAATCACCAGCACCTTGTTGGGCGGCACCACGATCAGGAAATTCTGAATCAGCACCACCACCACGATGATGCCCAGCACGATCAGCCCCGCCAGCACCAGCAGTTCCATATCCATGTCCTTTCTTCCTTCCTGCCCTACTGCCCGTCCCAGAGCCGTACGTCCAGCACGCCGCGCTCCTGGGCGATCACCAGCACCCGGTCGCCCGGGCTCAGCGGGTCGGCGCTCTGCACCAGCCACTCCTCGCGCTGTCCGGCCACGGTCAGCAGCGCCTTCCCGGGGGCCGCGCCGCGCGGCGACACCAGCACCCGGCCGGTGCGGCCCGTCAGGCTGCCGACCCGGGTGGCGGTTTCGCCGCGCAGCCGCGCCAGCCGGAAGGCCCAGGCGGTGAAGCCACCCACGCTCAGGCCCGCGACCAGCGCAAACAGCAGCTGGCCCGGCCCGGAAAGCCGCAGCCAGATGGCCAGCAGGCCGCCCAGCCCGAAGAAGGCCGCGAAGCTGACCAGCGCCCGCAGGCTCAACCAGCTGGCAATGTCCCCGGCCTCCAGATGATCGGTGTTCAGCCCCAGATCATGATCGTGTCCGCCCAGCAGCGAGATCAGCAGCAGCGCGCCGCCCACCACCGCGCACAGCGTATACAGCGTCAGCATAGCCAGCGGCTCCCCGACCGTCCGTGTGGAGGTGAATGTCCTCCACCATGCTGTACGCGCCCGGCGGGAGCGAAGTTGCCGCCTCCGGCGCACCGGCCCGCACACTATGCTGCGGCATGGTCCCGACCCTCGACCTTGACCTGACCGACCCCGCCTTCGTGCAGGACCCCTACCCCCGGCTGAGTGAGCTGCGAGAGCAGACGCCGGCGTTCTGGGCGCAGGACCGGCTGTTCCTGACCCGCTACGACGACATTGCCCGGGTGCTGAAGGACAGCCGCCACTTCGGGCGCTCGACTGGCCATGTGCTGGGCAGAGACGAACAGCCGCTGCCGGACCCGCGCCGCCTCCACTTCGACCGCTTCAACACCAATCACCTGCTGGAAGCCGAGCCGCCCAAGCACACCCGGCTGCGGGGGCTGGTGCAGCTGGCCTTCACGCCCCGGCGGGTCGAGGAGCTGCAGGGCCGCATCCAGCAGATCGTGGCCGGCGTGATCGCAGACCTGCGCGGGCGTCCGACCTTCGATCTGGCGCAGGACTATGCCGAACCGCTGCCGGTGACGGTGATCGCGGAGCTGCTGGGCGTGCCGGAACCGCACCGCCATCAGCTGCGGCCGTGGTCGGCGGCCATCGTGCGGCTCTACGAGGTGAATCCGCCGGATCACGTGATCGAGGCGGCGGAGCGGGCGGTGATCGAATTCTCGGCGCTGCTGAGGGAGCTGCTGGAGAAGCGCCGGCGGGTGCCGCAGCCGGACCTGATCACGGCCCTGGCCCAGGTGGAGGACGGCGGCGAGCGCCTGAGCGAGCAGGAGCTGATCGACACCTGCATCCTGCTGCTCAACGCAGGCCATGAGGCCAGCGTCAACGGGCTGAGCGCCGGGGTGCTGAACCTGCTGCGTACCGGCCAGTGGGCGCAGGTGGTGGCCGCCGCCCAGGCTGGCGCCCCGGAGCGCACGTTCCGCACCATCATCGAGGAACTGCTGCGCTACGACACGCCGTTGCCGCTGTTCGAGCGCTGGGTGCTGCGCGACACCGAGGTGGCGGGCACCCCGGTGCGTGCCGGACAGAAGCTGGCGCTGCTGTACGCCAGCGGCAACCGCGATCCCCGCAAATTCGCCGCGCCGGACCGGCTGCAGCTCGACCGCGACCCGAACCCACACCTGACCTTCGGTTTGGGCATCCATTACTGCCTGGGCGCGCCGCTGGCCCGGCTGGAACTCGCCGCCAGCCTGCGGGCGCTGGCGCTGGCCTTTCCGGATCTGACCGTGCAGAACTTCGCGTACAGCGGCGGCTTCGTGATCCGGGGGCTAAGCCGCCTGCATGTCCTGACCTGAGGACCGGGGGCATCTGGTGGAAGCGCTTCCGAGTCTGAAGCCGCCTTCAGAAAAATCGGATGCCCAGCCGACACACGGCCCGTGAGATGGAGCCATGAAAGTACTGCTTGATGGGGCATGGAAGGGTGACGTGACCGATCCGGGCCGGACCTTCGTGGGCACGCTCCGCACGGGCGGGCTGCCAGGTACTGCCGAAGGGCATGCCGTGCAGGTTGTCTTTCAGTCCGCTCCGGAACGGGTGCAGAAGCCGGGCCAGCACGGTCAGTACCTGCTCAGTTGCGGGGAGCGGCGCTGGGCGCTCAGCCACTTTGCCCGCTCGGACGTCAGCGACCCGGGCACCCGCGACGAGGGCCGCCCTCAGGCATGGGTGGCCGAGGTGCTGGACGCCAGCAGCTGAGCCCAGTCCAGCTCCCCCGACTGCGCCTCGGCACGGGCGTCGGCTTCCTGCTGCAGGGCCAGCCATGCCCAGACCCGGGCGGGGCTGCGGGGACGGCTGCGCTCGAATGCTTTCTGGGCCGTCCGCTGCGCCTTCTCCGGACTTCCTACCTCTCGCTGCACCAGCGCCAGGACGGCCAGCAGGTGCGGGTCAGCGGCCGTGCCCAGCAGTTCGGCCACCTTAAGGCCCTCGGCCAGCGTCCGCAGGGCCCGCCGGGGATCGGAGCGCCACAGCCGTTCCCCCAGCAGCGTGACGGCCGCCACCAGCGCCGGGCCGTCGCCCTCGGCCCTCGCCTGTTGCCGGGCAGACAGCGCCGCCACCTCATCCCCTTCAGCCCTGGCCCGCAGCACCTGAACGCGCGCACTGTCCGGCTGGCCCTCCAACAGCGTCAGCACCTCAGCAGTGCGCCCCAGCCGCAGCAGCGCCGCCGCACGGGTCAGCGGCTCTCTGGCCCACGCGGCGGCCAAAGCCGGGCGGCCCAGCCACAGCGCCAGCGCCGCAGCCTCGTCATGCTCGTCCGGCAGCGGCGTCAATGCAGCGAGCAGCGTCAGCGCACCCGCCTCATCTCCCGCGTCCACCGCCGCCTGTACCCGCGCCACACTCACACGCGGCAGTGTAGCGCCCGGCAACTGTTCAGGCGGTCAGCGCCAGATCCAGCCCCAGGAAGCGCCACAGCGCGCGGCGCGAGACCCGGATGCCGATGGGACTTTCGACCGCCACCAGCCGGCCCTCCCGGATCCAGCGGCGCACCGTGCGTTCATGGGTGCCGGTAAACTCCGCAACTTCACAGACCTTCAGCAGTTTGGGCAGGGTGTCGAACTGTTCGCGCAGGGTCACATGCACCTCCAGGGAGTCGGGGCCACCAGGGTCCGGGCCACCAAAGCAGACGGGGCCGCCACATGGACGACCCCGCTCAGGTTGCTGATGATTTTGCCGCCGCAGCCGTGCCCGCCACCGGGCCCCGCCCCCAGCTGGAGCGGAGTGGTGAAGTCGGCGGTCAGCGTCTTCAACTTGAGGCCCAGTATACAGGACGGCTTTTCAGGCGCATGTCAGATGTTGGGGGGGGATCAAGTGGGGATGAGAAGGTCAGGGTCGTTACAGCCGGGGCCGCAGACCGTACACTCCGGGGCGTGACTGTTCTCTCGCAGCTGTCCGGGACCCTCGTCAATGTCGTGACTGTGCTGGCCGGCACCAGCCTGGGCCTGCTGCTGGGCGGGCGACTGCCGGAACGCACCCAGCGCACCCTGCTTCAGACGCTCAGCCTCGTCACGCTGTACATCGGCCTCGACATGGCCGGCGCGCTGAACCACGTGTCGGGCGGGCGGGTGCCGGGCGTGATCCTGAGCCTTGTGGCGCTGGCGCTGGGCGCGGTGATCGGAGAAGCGCTGGGCATCGAGGAGGGGCTGGGGCGGCTCGGTGAGCTGCTGCGGCGGCGCTTCCGCGGCGGGGGCCGCTTCACCGAAGGGTTCGTGGCCGCCAGCCTGCTGTTCTGCATCGGCCCGCTGACCATCGTGGGCGGTATCCAGAACGGCCTGACCGGCGACAGCAGCAGCTATGTGCTCAAGAGCGTGCTGGACGGCATCGCCTCGCTGGCGCTCGCCGGGGTGTACGGCATCGGAGTGGGCTTCAGCGCCCTGAGCGTGCTGCTGATCCAGGGCGGCATCAGCCTCGCGTCTGGTGGGCTGGCGGGGGTACTGCTGCACGGGGCCAGCCCGGACATCCTCAAAACCAACCCCTACGTGCTGGTGGTGACCGGGGCGGGCGGCCTGATGATTCTGGGCATCAGCTGGAACCTGATGCTGGGCGGGCTGGGCCTGGACGACCGCCGGGTGCGGGTGGGCAGCCTGCTGCCGGGGCTGGTGCTGGCTCCACTGGCCCTGTGGGCGGCCCGCCTGATCGGCTGAGTACGCTTGACGGGCGGTGCATACCGCGCTATCTTATTTCTATCACCGCCTGGAAGGGCGGGCTTTTTTTTACCTGCGCTCTCCACGCTATCCAACCTGCCCCCTCCACCGTCCGCACTTGCTACCCTGCCGCTATGACGAGCGCACGCGAGCAGTACGAGGCCTTCCAGGCGCGTGGCCTGAAGCTGAACATCGAGCGCGGCCAGCCGAGCGACCAGGACTTTGACCTGTCGCGCGGCCTGCTATCGGCCCTGAACGACCAGGACACCCACACCGAGACCGGGCTGGATCTGCGCAACTACCCGGGCGGCGTGGCCGGGCTGCCGGAGGCGCGCGCCCTGTTCGGCTCCATGCTGGGAGTGAAGGCCGCCAACACGATCGTCTGGAACAACGCCAGCCTGGAACTGCAGGCCCACGTGCTGACCTGGGCGCTGCTGAAAGGCCTGCCGGCCAGCAGCGGCCCGTGGGTGCAGCAGCGGCCACAGATGATTGTGACGGTGCCCGGGTACGACCGGCACTTCCTGCTGCTGCAGACGCTGGGCTTCGAGCTGCTGACGGTGCAGATGCAGTCGGACGGCCCGGATCTGGACGCCGTGGAGCGGCTGGCGGCGGGGAGCGACCGCGTCAAGGGCATCCTGTTCGTGCCCACCTACAGCAATCCGGGCGGGCAGAGCATCAGCGAGGAGAAGGCGCGGCGGCTCTCGGCGCTGCAGGCCGCTGCGCCCGACTTCACCATCTTCGCCGACGACGCCTACCGCGTCCATCACCTGTACCCGGACGACCGCGACGTGGCCGTGAACTTCGTGCAGCTGTGCGCCGACGCTGGCCACCCGGACCGCGCCTACGTGTTCGCTTCCACCAGCAAGATCACCTTCGCGGGCGCGGGGCTGGGCTTCGTGGCCACCAGCGAGGCCAACGTGACGGCGCTGAGCGTGTGGCTCAACGCCCAGAGCATCGGCCCCAACAAGGTGGAGCAGCAGCGGCACGTGCAGTTCCTGAAGCGCTACCCGGGCGGTGTGGACGCGCTGATGGCCGCGCACGCCGAGATCATCCGGCCCAAGTTTGAGGCGGTCAATGAGGCGCTGAAGGAGGCGCTGGGCGACAGCGGCCTGGCACGCTGGACCAGCCCCAGGGGCGGGTATTTCATCAGCCTGGACACCACCTACCCGGTGGCGCAGCGGGTGGTGGAACTGGCGGCCCAGGCGGGCGTGAGCCTGACGCCCGCGGGCGCGACCTACCCCGGCAAGCAGGACCCGAACGGCAGCAACATCCGGCTGGCCCCCACCCGCCCGCCGGTGGCAGAGGTGCGGGAGGCGATGCAGGTGGTGGCCGCCTGCATCCGGCTGGCTTCCGAGGAGTATCTGGCGAAGCAGTAACCGCGACAGGAGCGGGACCCGGCCTCTACGCTGCCGGGTCCCGCTCCTGGTGTTCTGGTTAGCGCCAGCGTTCCGGCAGGCCGTACAGGTGCCAGCGGGCGTCCACCCGGTCGCGGGTGGCCTGATCCATGCTGATCTTGGGTGGCCACGCGCGCACGAACCCCTCCTCCGGCAGCTTGCGGGTGCCGTCCCAGACGAGGCGCCCGTGGCTCACCCACACGTCACGCTCCGGATCGATGTTGTTCAGGATGGTCCACCACACGTCCTGCAGGTCTTGAACGTCGGTGAGTTCGTCCACCAGCAGCAGGTGACGCACGCCGTCGGCCGCCGGATGTTGTGCCAGCTGCTCCCCGATCTCCCGGCTCTGAAAGGGCCGGGTCTTGGTCACCTGCACGGCCCAGTACCCGGGCGTCTCGGCAGGCCGGTGCTGGGCCGTCACGCCGTCCAGCTGATCGGTGTAGGCCGGTTCAGCGGGTGACAGCTCTGCACCCGCTTCCTGCTCCTCGTGCTGCCCCTCCCGGGACCCCACCGCCTGCCCCAGCTCCTCGGGCAGCTTCCGGGTCGCGTCGATGATCAGCTTTCCACCGTAACTCCAGGTGCGGCTGCTGTGGTCGAGGGCGTCAATCGGGCCGCGGCCGGTCAGCGTGTCGCGACCCGGCACCGCCTGCCGGGCCACCGTCTGCCACACGGCGGCAAAGTCCTGCACCGGCACCCCGTCGTCCACCACCACGATCACCTTGGCGAACATCATCTGCCCGAGCCCCAGCAGGCCGCTGGCCACCTTGTAGGCCTCGCCAGGAAAGCGCTTCTTGATGCTCACGAACACCAGGTTGTGTGCCACCCCGGCGGGCGGCATGTGGTAGTCGGTGATCTCCGGCAGGATCATCTGCGCGGCCGGCAGGAACAGCCGCTCGGACGCCTCGATCAGGTAGGCGTCCTCCATCGGCGGGCGGCCCACGATGGTGGCCGGGTACACCGGGGTGCGGCGCATGGTGATGGCCGTGACGTGAAAGCGCGGGTACAGGTCCGGCAGGGTGTAGAAGCCGGTGTGGTCTCCGAACGGTCCCTCCATCGCCCACTCCTCCTGCGGGTCCACGTAGCCCTCCAGAATGAACTCGGCGTTGGCCGGCACGTCCAGGTCCACCGTGACGCCTTTCACCACCGGATAGCGCTGACCGCGCAGGTAGCCGGCCAGCGCGAATTCATCCAGGCCGGGAATGGGAGGCAGCGGCGCGGTGGCTGCATAAATCAAAGCCGGGTCGCCGCCCAGGGCGACCGCCACGGGCAGGCGTACGCCCAGCCGCTTCGCCTTCTCCAGGTGCCGGGTCCCGGTCTTGTGACGCTGCCAGTGCATACCCGTCACATTGCGCCCCATCACCTGCATGCGGTACATGCCCATGTTGCGCTCGCCGGTCTCCGGGTCGCGGGTGATGACCAGCGGCAGCGTCACGAAGGGCCCGCCGTCCTGCGGCCAGCATTTCAGCACCGGCAGCTGATGCAAGTCCACCTCGTCGCCGCGCCAGACGACCTCCTGCACCGCACCCCGGCGCACCCGGCGCGGCGGCAGGTTCATCGCGTCGCGCAGCTTGGGAATGTTGCTGAGCAGCCCGCCCAGCCCGTTTCCGGCTTTCAGGTCAATCAGGTCGCGGACCTGCTGGGCCAGCTGATCCAGCGTCTCCAGCCCCAGTGCCTGGGCCGTGCGTTCACGGGTGCCCATCAGCCCGATCACCAGCGGAAAAGGACTGTCTTTCACCTGTTCGAACAGCACGGCCGGGCCGCCGTGTTTCACCAGCCGGTCGGCGATCTCGGTGATTTCCAGCTCGCGGCTGACCGGGGTACTGACGCGCAGCAGTTCCCCGCGCGCCTCCAGCTGCTGCATGAACGACTGCAAGTCGGGAAAGGCCATGCCGGCAGTCTAGGAGAGCCGGGCCGGGACAATGGTACGAAGCCCCGGCAAGTGCCGGGGCCAACAGGAGAGCGGAGGTGGGGGTTACTGCTCGGCGGGGGGGCTGGTGGCTTCCAGCGCGCTGAAGGTTTCCAGGATACGGTAGGTGTGCGGGGCGCCGGCCGGCACCAGGTAGCTGTCGCCCTCCGCAAGGGTCTGCGTCTGGCCGTTGACGGTCAGTTCGGCGCGGCCCTGCAGCACGTAGCCCACCGTCTCGTAGGGGCTGGCGTGCGTGTCCTTGTCGGTGCCGGGCTGCTCGCCCTGCCACATGCGCAGGCCGACACGCTCGCCGCGTGCGAGAGGCTGTTCGGTCTGGGAATTGCCAGATGAGGTGGTCATGCCCGCATCGTGCCGGGTGCAGCCGGACGACACATGTGCAGGGCCTTCAGAGAGGTTAGGAGAGGAAGTGCGCATACAGTGCTGCCAGTGCGCAGGACAGGCGTCCAGGTGGACCGGTAGCGGTCGGAGCAGTTGTGTTGACGGCTTGTGGCTCCCCTTCCCGGCCTGTCGCCCTGATGCCCACAACAGGCACGGCGCCTGCCCTGACCTTGCAGCTGAAGCGTGCACCTTTGCCCCCGACCATGCCCGGTACAATGGGAAGCGACATGGACATGAAGAAACTGATGAAGCAGATGCAACAGGCCCAGGCCGCTGCCGGCAAGATCCAGGAACAGCTGGCCGCCCAGATGGTGGAGGGCGCGGCCAGCGGTCTGGTGACCGTGACCGCCAACGGCCACGGCAAGGTCCAGGCGATTCACATCAAGCCGGAGGCCATTGACCCCAGCGACCCGGAAGCGCTTGAAGACCTGATCCTGGTCGCCATTCAGGACGCTGAGAGCAAGGCCGACGCGCTGCAGCGGCAGGCCACCCAGTCGCTGGGGCTGCCCGGCGGCATGTTCTGAGATGAAGTACCCACCGAGCCTCGTGGCCCTGATCCGCGAACTGTCCCGGCTGCCGGGCATCGGCCCCAAGAGTGCCCAGCGGCTGGCCTTTCACCTGTTTGAGCAGCCGCGCGAGGACATCGAGCGCCTGTCCAGCGCCCTGCTGGAAGCCAAGCGGGACCTGCACACCTGCCCGATCTGCTTCAACATCACCGACGCCGACGTGTGCGACGTGTGCAGCGATCCCAGCCGCGACCGGACGCTGATCTGCGTGGTTGAGGAGCCGGGCGACGTGATCGCCATCGAGCGCAGCGGCGAGTACCAGGGGCTGTATCACGTGCTGCACGGCGTAATCTCACCCATGAACGGTGTGGGGCCGGAGCGGCTGTACATCAAGCCGCTGCTGCCGCGCCTGAGTGAGGCCCGCGAGGTCATCCTGGCCACCGGCACCACCGTGGAGGGCGAGGCCACCGCGCTGTATCTGCAGCGGCTGATCGAGCCGCTGGGCGTGACTGTCTCGCGCATCGCCTATGGTCTGCCGGTGGGCGGCGCGCTGGAATACGCCGACGAGGTCACGCTGGGCCGCGCCCTCTCGGGACGGCAGACCATCGCCAATCGGGGTCCGGCCAAGTAACCCCTCCCCGATCAGGTGTCTGAGAACGGTGTGAGGTTTTGCCGAACATCGCCCGGGTCAGCGGGCATAATGGAGCACGATGCTGTCAACACTCAAGCAACTGATCACGGACGTTGATGGCGCCTGGGCTGCGGCCATCAGCGGTCTGGACGGCCTGCTGGTCGAAAGCCACTCCGCCACCGACGTGGACCTGAGCCTGCTGGTGGCCGAGCACGCCGGCCTGATGCGGGCGACCTCGCAGGCTTACAGCCAGACGCTGTCGGGCGGTCAGACCCGCGAACTGTACATCCGCGCCGAGCGGCTGAGCATCTATCTGCATCCGGTGGGTCAGGAGTACTTCCTGATGCTGGCCATCGACGGTCGCAGCAACCTGGGGCAGGCGCGGCTGTACGGCCGTGACGCCGCCCACCGGCTGGAGGCAGAACTGTGAGGCTTGATCCCCTGATGAGCATTCCCGGCGTGCGGTCCAGCGCGCTGGTGGGTGAGGACGGCCTGCCGGTCGAGATGCTCGGCGAGGGCGGCGACCTGCTGGCCGCCGAACTCGCCTCGATGCGGCAGCTGATGGACCGGGGCGGCCGCCGCATGGGCCTGGGACGCTTGAGCCGCCTGACCTTCGCCAGCGATCTGGCCGAGGTGATCGCGCTGGCCAGCGGCCAGTTCACCGTTGGCGTCTCGCTGATCCGGGGCAGCGACAGCCGCCTGGCGCAGCAGCAGCTGGCCCGCATCGCGGGCTCGCTGGCCACGCCGGGCCAGGGGCTGCCGGATGTTCGTCCGGTGGGCGGAGAACGGTGATGCTGGAACCGCTGCTGCAGGTGCGTGGCGTGCGTCAGGCGGCGCTGCTCAACGCGGCTGGCGCGGTGCTGGAGGCGGTGGGCGACGACCCGGACGCCAGCGTGGCCCAGGCGGGCCGGGCCGTGGCCGGCAGCCTGATCAGCATGCTGGGCGGCGAACTGCAGGACCTGCTGATCGACCTGGACGGCGGCCCGGTGCTGCTCACTCCCCACGGCGACCGCACCCTGATGACCACCTTCGACGACGTGGCCAGCCTGGGCCGCGTGCGCTTCGCCATCAAACGGCTGCTGCCGGACCTGAAATAAGGCACAGGAGGCAGGCGGGGCCACGTTGCTGAACGTGGCCCCGCCTGCCTCTGGGCTGCACCTCAGTCAGCGCCGACCGGCTGTTCCTGATGAACCGGCCTCAGCAGCGCCTCCACGTCCGGCCGGGCAATCGGCTGGAAGAAGCTGTTGCGAATCATGGGCCGGAACCCCGCGTCCGCAGCAATCCGGACCAGCTCGCGTACCGTGGCGTTGTGCCGGTCGTGGCCCGCCGCCGCGCTGACCACGTTCTCCTCGAGCATGGTGCTGCCCAGGTCCGACGCCCCGTAGTACAGGGCGGCCTGCGCCACCTTGAACCCCTGAGCCGGCCAGGACGCCTGGATGTTCGGCTGGTTGTCCAGGGCGATCCGGGCGATGGCCAGCTGCTGCAGGTACTCGTGGGCGCTGGCCCCCGGCGCCTTGCCGTGCAGGCGGGTGTGCTCGGTCTGCAGCGTCCACATGGCGAAGCCGGCGAACCCGTGGCCGTACAGCTGCAGCGACCGGTCCTGCTGATCACGGATCTTGAGCAGGTGGCTGGCGCGCTGGGCATGGCTCTCGCCAAAGCCGATCACCATGGTGCTGATGGTGTACAGCCCCTTACGCTGAGCCGTCGTCCAAAATCCGGAACCAGTCATGGGAGCGGATGCGGGCGGGGGCCGCGTTGGCACGCACCTCATCTTCCAGAATCTCGCCGCCCGCGCCGGGCAGGCCGTCCAGCCCCGCCTGAATCAGGGTGTCGAGCAGGGTGTCCAGGTCCAGCCCGAAGGCCTTCTCCATGAACAGCACCTCCTCGGGGCTGAACGCCTCGATGCGGATGGTGGGGTGGTGCCGCTTGATGTGCTGCAGCAGACCGGTGTAATACTCCAGCCCCAGCTGCGGATTCACGCCGCCCTGCATCAGGATGCGCGAGCCGCCCACCGCCTCCAGCTCCCGGATCTTGTGGCTGATCTGCTCGTAGTCCAGCACGTAGCTGTCCTTCTGACGGGCCGTGCGGTAGAAGGCGCAGAAGTTGCACCCTACGTTGCAGATGTTGGTGTAGTTGATGTTGCGGTCGATCAGGAAGGTCACGACCTCCGGGTCCGTGCGCGCCAGACGCAACTCGTGCGCCACCGCCGCCACGTCCGGCAGCGGCAGGCTGTAGAGGGCCGTCACCTCCGAATGATCGAGCCGCTCGCCCCGGGCGGCCTTGTCGAGCAGGCTGGAAGCGGAAAGGGTCATGCCGTCAGTCTAGCGCTGGCCCCCCGGGACAAGCGCCTTCACGCTTACGGTCCGGTGCGGGTCCGCAGCACCGTGGCCTGCCGCACCGGGGTCAGGGTGTGCGCCTGCCCGTCCGGCACCGCGGCGCTCTCCCCCACCCGCAGCTGAACAAAGTCGCCGTGCGGCAGGTCCAGAATCAGGGTGCCGCCCAGGCAGACGTACCAGCACGCTCCGTCACCGCCCGGCTGCGGGCGCGTGACCTGCACCACGCCCAGCCGCCCGGCGCTGCCCGGCAGCTCCACCCAGACGTCCGGGCTCGCCTGTGCCAGCCGCAGCAGGTGCAGCGCCTCGGCCACTCAGCCGCCCCGCGCCGCCTGATTGAGTTTTTTGCTGGCCTGCAGCGCCATGCCCTTGGCCTTCTTGATGTCCAGACCCAGGCCCGGCGCGACCTCCTCCACCTTGCGCCCCTGCTCGCGGGTGGCGGTCACCAGGGCGCGTTCCTGCTCGCTCAGCACGCCCAGGTGCGGTTTCAGGTCAGCCCAGGCCAGCGCTGCCTTGGGCGCCGTGGCCGGCTTCTTGGCCGCGCTCTTGGACTTGCCTGCCGCCTTGGCGGGCGCCTTGCGGGCCGCCGACTTGAGCGGGGTATGGATGGCCATGCCGCCCTCGGCGGGAGCGCTGCGCCCTGTCCGGCCGGCGCTGGCCTTCCCGGCCGGCTTCTTCGCCGCTTTGGCCGGGGCCTTGGCCGCCGCCTTCCGCGCCGGCTTGCCCGGCTTCTTCTTGGGCTCCTTGCCGCGCTCCTCCAGGATGCTGCGGGCGTCGTCAGCGCTCAGGTCGGGGCCGTCCTCCCCCTTGCGGAGGGTGGCGTTGCGCTCCCCGTCGGTCAGGTACGGACCGAAACGCCCGCTGCGCAGGCTGATGGCCGTGCGGTCCGGGTACTCGAAGCTCTTGAGCGGCCCGGCCGTCGCGCCCCGGCCCCGGAAGCGCGGCTGCTGGAACAGCGCCTCGGCCTCCGGCAGCGTGACGGTGAACAGCTGCTCGTGGCTGGTCAGGCTGCGGCTGTCGGTGCCGCGCTTCAGGTACGGACCGAACTTGCCATTCAGCGCCCAGACCTCCTCTCCCTCCAGCGTCCCGACCAGTCGGGGCAGCGTCAGCAGTTGCAGGGCGCGCTCCAGCGTCAGGGTATTCAGATCATCGGTGGGAAACAGGCTGGCGGTCCGGCTGGGCGGCGTGGTGTCGCCCAGCTGCACATACGGCCCGAAACGCCCGGCCTTGGCAATGACCGGCAGCCCCGTCTCCGGGTCCTGCCCCAGCACCTGATCGCCGCTGGGCCGGCTCATCAGCTCCTGGGCGCGCTCCAGCGTCAGCTCATCCGGGGCGAGGTCCTCGGGAATGTTGGCGCGGGCCTCGCCCTGGCTCATGTACGGGCCGTACTTGCCGACCCGCACTTCGATGCCGCTTCCAGCGAGACGTGGCACCTCGATGGTGGCCACCGCGCGGGCATCGATGGCCTCCATGTTGCTGGCGATCAGCGGCTTGAGGCCCATGCCGCCCTGGTCGCCCAGGTAGAAGCCGCGCAGGTAGGGCGTGCGCTGCTTGCGGCCCCCCGCGATGTCGTCCAGTTCCTCCTCCATGCGGGCGGTGAAGTCGTAGTCCACCAGCGAGGAGAAGTGGTGTTCCAGCAGCGCGCTGGTGGCGAAGGCGGTCCAGGTGGGCACCAGCGCCGAGCCCTTCTTGGCGGCGTAGCCCCGGTCCTGAATGGTGCCGATGATGCTCGCGTAGGTGGACGGCCGGCCGATGCCTGCGGCTTCCAGCGCCTGCACCAGCGAGGCCTCGGTGTAGCGGGCCGGTGGCTGGGTCTCGTGGCCGCTGGCGTCCATGCGCTGGCCGGTGACCGCCTGGCCCTGAGTCAGCGGCGGCAGGATCACCTCGCGGTCCTCCAGCGCGGCGGCCGGATCGTCGCTGCCCTCCACGTAGGCGCGCAGGAAGCCGGGGAAGTCGATGGCGCGGCCCGAGGCGCTGAACTGCACCGGCCGCCCGTCCCGGGTCTGGCCGCCCAGACGCACCTGCATCCGGCGACCGCGCGCGTCGGCCATCTGCGAGGCCACCGTGCGCTTCCACACCAGATCGTAAAGCCGCCACTCGTCTGTGCCCAGCTCAGCGCGCAGGCTGTCGGGGGTGCGGAAGCTGTTGCCGGCCGGCCGGATCGCCTCGTGCGCCTCCTGGGCATTCTTGCTCTTGCTGCTGTAGACGCGCGGCTGCGGCGACAGGTAGGCGTCACCGTACATGGCCTTCACCTGACTGCGCGCGGCGGTCATCGCCTCGGCCGAGAGGCTGGGGCTGTCGGTGCGCATGTAGGTGATGTAGCCGCCCTCGTACAGCTTCTGGGCCGCCCGCATGGTGCGCTGCGCCCCGAAACCCAGCTTGCGCGAGCCTTCCTGTTGCAGCGTGCTGGTGATGAACGGCGGGTAGGGCCGCTGGGTATACGGCTTCTCCTCAGCGCTGGTCACGGTCAGGGCCGACCCGGTCAGCGCCTCGGCCAGCGCCCGGGCCTGCGGCTCATCCAGCAGGGCCACCTCGCTGCCGGGCTTCAGCCGGCCGGTCAACGGGTCAAAGTCGCGGCCCAGGGCCAGACGCCGGCCTTCCAGCTCGGTCAGCCGGGCCGGGAACTGCGCGCCCGCAGCGTCACACTGCGCCTCGATGTCCCACCAGCCGGCCGACACGAAACGCATCCGCTCACGTTCTCGCTCCACCAGCAGGCGGGTGGCCACGCTCTGCACCCGGCCGGCCGACAGCTTGGGCGCCACCTTGCGCCACAGCACCGGGCTCACCTCGTAGCCGTACAGCCGGTCCAGAGCACGCCGGGCCTCCTGCGCCTCCACCAGATTGGTGTCGATGTCGCGCGGGTGCTGGATGGCGCTCTGGATCGCTTCCTTGGTGATCTCGTGGAACACCATCCGGCGCACCGGCACCTTGGGCTTGAGCTCCTGCAGCAGGTGCCACGCGATGCTCTCGCCCTCGCGGTCGTCGTCGGTCGCCAGAATCAGTTCGTCGGCCTCGCTGGTCAGCTTGCGCAGCCGGGCCACATGCTGCCGCTTCTCCGCCGACACCACGTACAGCGGCCGGAAGTCCTCCTCGACGTTCAGCCCCAGCCGCGCCCAGCTCTCGTTCTTGTAGCGCTCCGGGATCTCCGCCGCGCTGCGCGGCAGGTCACGAATATGACCGATGCTCGACTCCACCGTGTACCCCTTGCCGAGATACTTTTCGATGGTGCGGGCTTTGGCCGGAGATTCAACGATCACGAGGGTCTTGGGCATAAGGAAGGGAGAACGCCGGCAGAGACGCCAGCTGTTATCGGCGTGAGCGTAGCACAGCCCGCCCGGACACAGTGGTGCATCGGTCAGGATTTATGACGCTCCAGGGTGGCTCAAGCCTCGCTCAACGGGCGCTCAAGGTGCGTGCTACAGTACCGCTCAATGCGAAGTCCAGGCGGTACCGGCAGTGCGTTTCTGGCCCTGATGCTGGCGGCGCTGGCCGGAGTGTTGCTGCTGCTGCCGGGGCCCCGCGTGCCCTCGGCGCTGCACCCGCACGCCACCCTGCTGGTGCTGGGCGCAGCTCAGTACAACGGCCACCCCAGTCCCGCCTTCCGGCAGCGGCTGGACCATGCGCTGGCGCTGTACCGCAGCGGTCAGGTGCAGCGGGTGGTGGTGTCGGGCGGGGTGGGGCACGGCGACCGCTACAGCGAGGGGCAGGTGGGGCTGCAGTACCTCCGCCAGCGGGGCGTGCCCGGGTCAGCGCTGCAGGCCGAGACGCACAGCCGCACCACGCTGGAGAACCTGCGCCTCAGCCGGCCGCTGCTGCACGGCCCGGTCACGCTCGTCACCGACGAGGCCCACGCGGCCCGGGCGCTGGCGCTCGCCCACGCCACAGGGCTGCAGGCCAATGTGAGCAGCGTGCCGCTGGGCGCGGGTCACCTGCGCTACCGGCTGCGCGAACGGCTGGCCCTGACCGCCTACAGCGTGCTGGGCGCGGCGCGACTGTAACGGCTCAGCGGTCCAGGTTCGGCAGGCGCACCACCGAGAACCAGAAGTCCTCGAAGGTGCGCACCACGCCGAAAAAGTTGTCGATGTTGACCGGCTTGACGATGTAGGCGCTGGCGAAGTTCTGGTAGCTGCGCATCACGTCCGACTCGGCGTCGGAGGTGGTCAGCATGATCACCGGAATGATGCGCAGTTCCGGGTCCTCCTTGATGGCCTTGAGGGTGCTGACGCCGTCCAGGCGCGGCATGTTGATGTCCAGCAGGATCAGGTCCGGGCGCGCCTGCCCGGCGAAGCGGCCCTGACCGCGCAGGTAGGCCAGCGCGTCCACCCCGTTCTCCACCACGTCCAGATGCACCGCCAGCCGGCCCTGCTCGAACGCCTCGCGCGCCAGGTACACGTCCATATCATTGTCTTCCGCCATCAGGATTCTGATGGGATTCAGGGCATTGTACGTCATGGCGCCTCCTGCAGTTCGCAGACCTGGGCGGCGGGCCGCGTGAGGTCTGGGGTCAGACCCCGCTCCGGAAGCCAGCGGATTCTGCCGGCTCCCTTCCACCAGGTCTCCTGGCTGCCGGCATCATAGCGTGCCTCCACGCTCAGCCGCCGCGGCCCCGGCGCAGCAGCCCCCGCAGTTCCGGGAGCCGCAACGCCAGGGCCAGCGCCAGGTACACCGCCCCCCCTACGCCGCCCGCCAATGCCAGCCCCAGCAGGCCCGGGATGATCGGGCCGGGGGCGGGCAGAACCCGCGAAACCGCGTAGGCGGCCAGCCCGGCCAGCGCCGCGATGGGCAGCACCCGCAGCAGGTGGGCCAGCAGCGCCCGCACCGGAAAGCCCAGCCGGCGGCGGTACATCAGGCCCAGGCTCAGGCCCACCAGCACCCCGGAGATGGTGGTGGCCAGCCCGAAGCCGAAGAAGCCGAACACCGGCGTCAGCAGGCGGTACAGCAGCACCTCCAGCACGAAGCCCACCGCGCTGACCGTGACCGCCTCTGCCACCCGCTCACGCGCGTAGAAGGTCCGCAGCAGGATGGTGTTGATGGCCCACGGCACCAGCGCCAGGGCCCAGCCGGACAGGATGCCGCTGCCGGCCTGGAACTTTTCCAGCTGGCCCGCATTCAGCTGCGAGGTCAGGTTGAACACGCTGACCGCATACCCGGAGAGCGCCACCAGCAGGGCACTGACCGGCGCGGCCAGGAAGGTCACCAGCCGCAGGGCCTGCAGGGTCAGGCCCCGGAACGCGGGCCAGTCCCGGTCGGCGGCGTGCTGCGAGAGCCGGGGAAAGTAGGCCAGCGCCGGGCTCACCACGAACAGGCCGTTGGCCAGGGTGAACAGCGTCTCGGCGTTGCGGTAGCCGGTCACGGTCCCGCGCGAGTACTGGGCGCTGGCGAGCAGCCGCACCACGTACACGTTCAGGATCTGCCGCGCCCCGGCGGTCAGCATGAACGGCAGCATGTTCAGCAGCACCCGCCGCAGCGCCGGATGCCGGATCAGCGCCGGGGTCGGCAGTACCCCGAAGCGGCTCAGGGCCGGCAGCTGCACCACCAGCTGGGCAAAGCCGCCCACCAGCCAGCCGAGCGCCAGCCAGGTGGCGGTGTTGGGGGTGACGAGCAGCGCCGCGATGCTGGCGAGGTTGAAGGCCACCGGCGCGAAGCTGCTCTCGCGGAAGTGCTCGTCGGCATTCAGCAGGCCCATCGCGATGGCCGACAGGCTGATCAGCATCAGGAACGGCACCAGCAGGCGGGTCATGTACACCACCAGCTGGAAGTCGATGTTGCTGCCTGCCGGGATCAGCAGCCGGGCCAGCCACGGCGCCGCCAGCACGCCCAGCGCCAGCAGCAGTAGGTTCACCGCGATCAGCGCGCCGCTGATGGCCCGCGCCAGCACCCGGCGCTCGGCGGCGTCCAGCGACTTGTAGACCGGAATGAATGAGTTGACCAGCGCGCCCTCGGCCAGCAGTTCCCGCAGCAGGTTGGGGATGCTGATGGCCGCGTTGAAGGCGTCGGTGAGGCCCGGCGGCAGCGCGTTGATCACCTGCTGCCGCACGATGCCCGACAGCCTGGAGCCGAGCGTCCCGAGCATCACGACCACGATGTTGCGCCCCGCCGACTTGCGGGGCGGTTCGCCCCCGGCCGGGGTGACGGGCGCCTCCGGTTCCGGCGAGGTCAGGTCGAAGTTGAACGGTTCGGGCGGGCGGGGGGCCGTCATATCAGCCGACACTGTAGCGCCCGCAGCCGGGGCGCTGCCGCTCAGCCCTTCTTCGGCTGAGCCGGGCGCACCTCGACCCGGCTGGGCAGGGTCCGCGGATTCATGTGCAGCAGGTCCACCACGATCTGCGCGATGTCGTCCGGCTGAATTTTCCAGGCGTCGGCGTCCTGGTTCGGCTGATGCCCCCCGAAGAAGGTGGCCACGCTGCCGGGCATGATCTGCGAGACCTTGATGCCCAGCGGGCGCAGGTCCAGCATGATCGCTTCCGAGAAGCCGTTCAGCCCGAACTTGCTGGCGTTGTAGGCGCTGCCGGCCGCAAACGGGTTCTTGCCGGCCAGGCTGCTGAGCGTGATGACGTAGCCGCGGCTGCGGCTCAGCGCCGGCACCGCCGCCTTGACGGTGTAGAAGGCGCCGGTCAGGTTGGTGTCGATCACCTCGCTCCACTGCTCCGGGGTCAGGTCCTGGATCGGGGCGAAGTGGCCCACCCCGGCATTTACGAACAGCACGTCCAGCCCACCGAACGCCTCCACGTGGGCGTCCACGGCTGCCTGCACCGCCGCGAAGTCCCGGACGTCACAGACCGCGCCGCGTGCGCCTTCGCCCAACCGGCCAGCCGCCGCCTCGATCTCCTGGGCGCTGCGGCTGGTGATGGTGACCGTGTAGCCGTCCTGCAACAGCCGCTCGGCGGTCGCGTACCCGATGCCCTTGCTACCGCCGGTGATAAAGGCGCTCCTGGCCGGGGTCCCGTTCGTGTTGGTGGTCATGGCGGTACGCTAACACGCGGCGGAGAGCGGCACCGGATGCGAACCTGCACAGTGCCCGGCGGCCCTCGCCTGTAGCATGGACGGCATGGAACAGCTGCTGGAAACGATGCGGCGGCTCCGGGCGCCGGACGGCTGCCCCTGGGACCGCGAACAGACCCACGAGTCCCTGCGCCCCTACCTGCTGGAGGAGGCCGCTGAGGCGGTGGACGCCATCAGTGCCGGTCAGCTGGATGAGCTGCCGGGCGAACTGGGCGACGTGCTGCTGCAGGTGGCCTTTCACAGCGTGATTGCGGAGGAGGCCGGAACCTTCAGCTACCGGGATGTGGAAGGCCACATCGTGGACAAGTTGGTGCGCCGGCATCCGCACGTGTTTGGCGAGGTGCAGGTCGCGGATGCGGACGAGGTGGTGACCAACTGGCAGGCCATCAAGCGGCAGGAACGTGGCGGCCGGGAACGCACGGTGGCCGAGCAGATTCCGGCGAGCCTGGGGGCACTGGCCCGCGAGGCCCAGGCGCAGAAGCTGCTGAAGGAGGAGCGGGGCGGCGATAAGGTCCTGATTCACGAGGCCTTCAAAGGGCTCACCCCCGACGAGGCCGGCGTAGGCCGCCTGCTCTCGGCCGTGGTTGCCTACGCCCGCGAGCACGGCGTGGACCCGGAAGTGGCCCTGCGCGCCCACACCGACCGCCGACTTCAGGCGGCAGAGCCGGCCCGGTGAGCGACCTGCCCGACGACCCGCTGCAGCGCTGGCTTCTGGCCCGCACCCGTACGCCGCTGGATCTGCCGGAATTCCGGCGGGCGGCGGTGCTGGTGGGCCTGACCCGCGAACCCGACCCACGGGTGCTGCTCACCGTGCGCTCCAGCGACCTGCCCACCCACCAGGGCCAGATCAGCTTTCCCGGCGGCAGCCTGGAAGCGGGCGAGACGCCTCAGCAGGCCGCCCTGCGCGAGGCCTGGGAGGAGGTGGGCCTGGAACCGCAGCTGGTGCGGGTGCTGGGCGAACTGGATGACGTGTTCACCCCGTACCGCTTCCACGTGACGCCGGTGCTGGCCCGGCTGCCGGCCGACCTGAGGCTCTCCCCCACGGCCGAGGTGGCCGAGATCCTGCTGCCCCGGCTCTCGGAACTGCGCCGGATCGTGCCGCGCAGCGAGGAGCGCATTTCACCCCTGAATCAGCCGGTCACGGTGTACCACTATCTGTGGCACGGGCATGACATCTGGGGCATGACTGCGCGGGTGCTGCGCGAAGTGCTGGAAAGCGGCGTGGCCTGAGCGGTGCAGCGGCTCAGCGGGTGCCGCGCCGGCGCAGCAGGGTCCGCAGGCGCTCCGGCGTGACCTGGATGTACGGCATGCTGCCGATGCGGATCACCGGGGCGTCGGCGGGCGGCTCGCCACACTGCGCCAGCGCCAGCTCGATGTTGCCGTCGGCGGTCACCATGCCGGGACTGATCTTGAGCTCCTCCCAGAACACCTCCAGCAGCGCCTCCCTGACGCTGACGTCCAGACCATCGATGCAGAGTTCAATCCGTGTGATCGGCATGAGTGGGCATCTTATCCCGTTTGGCCGCCGCGCGGGACAGGGTGCCCCAGGCTGGGGCGTCTCCCGGAGGAGGGCCCGAGGCCTGGAGCGCCTTGAACATGACGCCAAGCAGTTGGTCGCCAATTCACAGGCTCTGGCGCCCGTCAAAGGTGAGACATCCCGCGCTGATGCCGGGCCGACATACTCTAGAATCACGCTGGAGCAAAAAGATCACACCGACCTGCCGTTTGTGCTGCTCTACCTGCCATTATTCCGCGCCCCACCGCCGAGCACCCAGTTGCGACGTGCAGCGCCCGACCCAGGGGGGAGTCCATGAACAGATACGATGACCGCGCCAGACTCGTTTTTCACTATGCCCGTGAAGAGGGCAACCGGCTCGGCCACGCCATGGTGGGACCCGAACACCTGCTGCTGGGCCTGATGCGTGAGGGCGGCACCGCCGCCGGCCTGCTGGGCGAATTCGGGGCGACCCTGGACGGCCTGCGCCGCCGGGTCGAGGAAATCATCGGGCGTGGTGAGGGCAACCGCCTGAACGACGCGCCCAGCATCACCCCACGCGCCCGCCGCGTGATGGAGCTGGCCAGCCACGAGGCCCGCACCCTGGGCGCCCAGGTGACCAGCACCGAGCACATCCTGCTGGGCATCATCCGCGAGGGTGACGGCGTAGCGTTCCGCATCCTGCAGGAGCTCACCAAGGACGTGGACACCATCCGCTGGCGGGTGCTGGCCCAGTCGGACGGCCAGAAAGCCCCCAAGCCGGTGGCCACCCCGTTCCTGGACGAGTACGGCCGCGACCTGACCAAGCAGGCCCGCGAGGGCAAGCTGGACCCGGTGGTGGGCCGCAGCGAGGAAATCCGCCGACGTCACCCAGATCCTGACGCGCCGCACCAAGAACAACCCCGTGTTGATCGGGGACCCCGGCGTGGGCAAGACCGCCATTGTCGAGGGCCTCGCGCTGGCCATCCACGAGAAGCGCGTGCCACCGAATCTGGCGGGCGTGCGCCTCATCAGCCTGGACCTGTCGGGCGTGGTGGCCGGCACCAAGTACCGCGGCGAGTTCGAGGAGCGGCTGCGCCAGATCATCGAAGAGCTGCGCAACGCCAAGGTGGTGGCCTTCATTGACGAGCTGCACACCCTGGTGGGCGCGGGCGGTGCCGAGGGCACCCTGGACGCCGCCAACATCCTGAAGCCCGCCCTGTCGCGCGGCGAGATTCAGGTGATCGGCGCCACCACCACCGGTGAGTACCACCGCTACATCGAGAAGGACGCCGCCCTAGAGCGCCGCTTCCAGCCGGTGATCGTGCTGGAGCCGAGCCCCGCCGATACCCTGGAAATTCTGAAGGGCCTGCGCAGCCGCTATGAGGAGCACCACGGCGTGCAGATCCCAGACGCCGCTCTGGAACTGGCGGTCCGCATTGGGGAGCGCAGCCTGCCGGGCCGCAACTTCCCGGACAAGGCCATCGACCTGATCGACGAGGCCGCCTCGCGAGTGCGCCTGAACATGAGCCTGGGCCAGCCGGTGGCCGAGAACGCCGACGGCGAGCCGTTCGTGTCCCGCGACGACATCGAGAGCGTCATCAACAGCATGGGCGGCATCTACAGCGAGGAGAGCGCCACCCAGCTCAGCGACCTGGAGCACGCGCTGGACGCCCAGGTGTACGGCCAGCCGGACGCCATCAAGGCGCTCAGCAGCGCCCTGCGGCGCGCCCGGGTGGGCCTTGGTGGCCGCACCCGCGTGGCCGCCAGCTTCCTGTTCGTGGGGCCGAGCGGCGTGGGCAAGACGCACCTCGCCAAGGCGCTGGCCACCAGCCTGTTCGGCAGTGAGCGGGCCCTGATCCGGGTGGACATGTCCGAGTTCCAGGAAGCGCACAGCGTCAGCAAGCTGATCGGCTCGCCTCCCGGCTACGTGGGCTACGAGCAGGGCGGGCGCCTGACCGAGGCGGTGCGACGCCAGCCGTTCAGCGTCATTCTGCTGGACGAGATCGAGAAGGCGCACCCGGACGTGTACAACACCTTCCTGCAGGTGCTGGACGACGGCCGCCTCACGGACGGTCTGGGCCGCACCGTGGACTTCCGGCGCACCATCATCATCATGACCAGCAACACCGGCTTCAACGTCAACCCGACGGTGGGCTTCTCGCCGGTGACGGCCGACAGCAACACCCCGCTGCGGCACATCTTCACCCCCGAGTTCCTGGACCGCCTGGACGACGTGATCCGCTTCCGTCCGCTGGGCGAGGACGAGCTGGTGCGAGTGGCCGACCAGTTGCTCGCCGAGATGGTGGAGGAGCTGACCAGCCGCGAGCTGAACGTGACCTTCGACGACGGCGTGGCCGCCTGGCTGGTGGGCAAGCTGAAGGCCCGCAGCCCCAAGCACGCCACCGGCAGCAGCCGGCAGCTGCGGACGCTGGTGCGCGAGGAGATCGAGGACCCGCTGGCCCTGGAGCTGATCGGCAACGAGGGTGAGCAGGTGCGCGTGCGGCTGGGGCCGGATGGCCTGAGCTTCGAGCGCGGCGTGAACGCGCCTCCGCAGATCCTGGCGTAAGCACCAAGCAGGTACCATTGAGCGCCCCGGCTTCGGCCGGGGCGCTCTGTTGCTCTGGCGCGTGCACGAGCAGACGGCAGCCTGTTCCGGGACCGCAGGCGGAGCCGTCCGCCTTCCCCAGCACCTGTCCTGACCTGCCTCTTCCCTATACACTGGCCGAATGACGAAAAGTATTGCCGCCTTTCAGGACGAGTTCGGCCGCATCACCAGCTGGCCCAGCGACCGCCGCCGTGAACACCAGCTGGCGGTGCTGGACCACCTTGCCCGGCTGTTCGAGGGAGGCGTGCGGTATCCGCGCGCCGAAGTCACGCGGACGCTGCAGGAGCACACCACCCTGCCGGACCCGGACATGCTCCTGCAGGAACTGCTGGACGGCGGCTACCTGAGTGCCTCTCCGGACGGTGAAACGATCTGGCACAGCAACGGCCGCTGAGGCCGACTCAGTCCTGCAGCACCTCCACGATCCGTCGGCAGCGGGCCGGATCGAGCGTGAGGCCCACCTCCAGGCCCCAGAGCCAGTAGTCCACGCAGCGCACCAGGGTCCAGGCGCGAGCCAGCGCCGGGTCCAGTTCCGCCACCGCGCAGAGCCGCTGCAGGGCCCACGCCACCCCACCGGCCGCTTCAATGTCGTCCAGGCGCGTCCAGAGCAGCTGGGCCAGCCCGAACTCCGGGGCACCGGCCACCACCATCGGATCAATCGCCAGCCAGGGCTCGCGGTGCCCGGCCAGCACATTGCCGTACCACAGGTCCCGGTGGACCAGCTGCCGGCCGCTGCTGGGGCCAAGATCAGCCGCGAGGTGCTGCACTTTGCTCAACACGTCCACCGAGCAGGGTTGTCCAGTGGCCTGCCAGCGGGCCCGTGTGGCGTCCGAGGCGAACTGCTCTGCCCACTGGTCCAGGCTGCCCACCGCCGCCGGCGCCGGGACCGTAAGGCGGGCGATCAGCTGAGCGGCCACCTCCAGCGCGTGTGCCACCGAAAGCGTCATCAGCGTGCGGCCCGCATCCAGCCGTTCCAATAATGTGGCGCTACATTCGGGGTTATCGTCCAGCAGCAGGACGGCGCCCCGCCCATTCCAGGCGCGGAGGGCCGCCACCTCCTGCTCGTGCCACTGACGGAGCCACGACAGCTTGAGCACGCACGGCTGCTGCTCACGCTGCACCGGGACCACCAGCGACATTGCCCCGTGAATGGCGGGGTCCGTGACCTGCAGCCCCCACTGTTCACACAGGTGGGCGACCTGCTGTGGGAGTGATGCGGCCCAGCGCAGGCCCGCCTCTCCGTTCAGCTGGCGCACCACCTCCAGAAACGACGCCGGCAGCGAGATCATTGCCTGCACTGTACTGTCCGGCCCCTCGCCCCACACTGCAATCCATTTCGCTCTGAACAGAACGAAGCTGAGCTAGACTACCCTCAATGCCCAAAGTCGTCACCAAATACGTCTGCACCTCCTGCGGCTACCAGTCGGCCAAGCCGCTGGGCCGCTGCCCCAACTGTCAGGCCTGGAACAGCTTCGAGGAGGAACTGCCCAGCGTGGCTGCGGCGTCCACCAAGGGGGGGTACGGCGGCGTGGCGGGCGGACGGCTCACCCCGCTGAGTGCGGTGGGGCGGCGGGAGGAGCCGCGCACGCCCAGCGGGATTCTGGAGCTGGACCGGGTGCTGGGCGGCGGGCTGGTGGCGGGCGGGGTCACGCTGATCGGCGGCGAGCCGGGCATCGGCAAGAGCACCCTGCTGCTGCAGGTCGCGGACCTGATCGCGCGCGGCGGCAACACCGTGCTGTACGTGGCGGGTGAGGAAAGCCTGGAGCAGATCCGGCTGCGCGCCGACCGGCTGGGCGTGCAGGGCGACATCCACCTGACCCGCGACACCCGCGCCGAGGCGATCTTTGCGCTGATGGAGCAGCACCGCCCCACCCTCTGCATCGTGGACAGCATTCAGACCATGACGCTGGACGAGGCGTCCGGGGTGGCCGGCGGGGTGGCCCAGGTGCGTGACGCCACCGCCCTGATCACCCGCGCCGCCAAGGAGACCGGCACCGCCACCGTGCTGGTGGGCCACGTGACCAAGGAAGGCACGGTGGCCGGCCCGAAGGTGATGGAGCACATCGTGGACACCACCGTGTTCCTGGAGTCGGTGGGGAGCTTCCGGCTGCTGCGGAGCGTCAAGAACCGCTTCGGGCAGGCGGGCGAACTTGGCGTGTTCGAGATGCGCGAGTCGGGGCTGGTGGCGGTGGAGAACCCGTCGGCGGCGTTCCTAGCCGAGCGGCCGGTGGGGGTGCCGGGCAGCGTGGTGGCGGCCACCCAGGACGGCCACCGCCCGATGCTGCTGGAGGTGCAGGCGCTGGCCGCCCGCACGCCGTACCCCAACCCGCGCCGGGTGGTAGTGGGCCTGGACCCGCGCCGGGTGGATGTGGTGCTGGCGGTGCTGGAGCGCCGGCTGGACCTGGCGCTGGGCAACCTGGACATCTATGTCAACCTGGCGGGCGGCCTGAAGGTCCCGGACCCGGGCCTGGACCTGGCGGTGGCGCTGGCGGTGTACTCGGCGGTGGTGGGCAAGCCGGTGCCGGGTGCGGTGGCGGTGTTCGGTGAGGTGGGTCTGGCGGGCGAGGTCCGCACCGTGCAGGGCGCGCTCCGCCGGGCCGAGGAGGCGGGCCGGGCCGGGTACACCCGGCTGGTGGTGCCGCCGGGACTGGACGGGGTGGCGGGCATTCGCAGCGTGGAGGAAGCGCTGGGCGTGGTGTGGACCGGTGGCGCGTCATCCGGGGACACCCGCCGCACCTGAACCCGCTAGACTGTCGGGGAATGCCGCTTGTACGAATTTCTACATTATTGTTGGGACTATTGATTGGCTGGCTGGCGGGCCGATGGCTGGCCGCCGTGCAGGGCAGCGAGGCGCACACTGCCCAGGTGAATACCCTGTCGCTGATGATGGGCGGCGCGCTGCTGGCGCTGCTGCTGGCTGACCGCGCCGAGCGGCTGGCGCTGAGTTTCCGCACCAACTTCGGCCGGTGGTACAGCCGGCTGTCCCCCAGCAGCGTCACGGCGGCCACCTTCGCGCTGGCCATCGCGCTGCTGCTGAGCGTGCTGATCAGCAATCTGCTGGGCGGCGTGCCGTACTACCGCTGGTGGTGGAACGTCCTGATCACGCTGGCGCTGGCCGGCTTCTTCGTGCCGTTCGCGCTGCGCAACTCGGAGATCTTCGGGTCGCTGGCCGGGAACCGGGTGCGGCGGCGCAGCGGCGGCAAACTGCTGGACAGCAACGTGATCATTGACGGCCGGCTTGTCGATCTGGTGCGCAGCGGCCTGCTGGAGGGCGATCTGGTGGTGCCGGGCTTCGTGCTGCGCGAGTTGCAGCTGCTCTCGGACCACGGCGATCCGCAGCGCCGGGCCCGGGGCAAGCGCGGCCTGGGCGTGCTGGAGGAGCTGTACGAGGTGGCGCAGCTGCGGGTGGACGACTGGGACGTCAAGGAGCTGAACCTCACCGACGACAAGCTGGTGCGGATGGCCCGCGAAACCGGGGCCAAGATCATCAGCAACGATGCCGGGCTGAGCAAGGTGGCCAAACTGCACGGCGTGAGCATCATCAACCTGAACGAGGCAGCGGTGGCGCTGCGCCCGCAGCTGCAGGTGGGCGACACCCTGCAGGTCACCATCACCAAGGGCGGGCAGCAGGCCGGACAGGGCGTGGGCTACCTGGAAGACGGCACCATGATGGTGGTGGAGGACGGAGCGAAGTACCGCAACCGCTCGGTGCGGGTGGTGGTGCTCAACAACGTGCAGACCAGCGTGGGCCGGATGGTGTTCGCCAAGGCCGACCCGGAAACCAACAACTGAGCCTCAGGGCGGGTCAACCGGCAGGCGACGAGGTCAGCCGGTAGGGCGTGCCGGGCAGCTCCAGGGTGCCCGGCACCGGCGCCTGAAGCTGGATGTCGGTGGGCAGCAGACGGGCGGCGGTGTCGGTGGGAAACCAAGGCCGCCCCTCCCGCACCAGAATCAGCAGCCCGTGATGATCGCCCACCGGCTGAAAGGTTTCGGAGCCGCCCAGGTACGGGGTGAGTCCCAGCGCCCGGCCCAACGTGGTGGTCGCCGCCGGGACGTCCTGCACCGGGAGGCCCACCTCGCTGATGCTGAGCAGGCATTCCGGGCCGAAGGCGGCGGCGCTGGCGTTGTCGCGGGTGTGCCGAGCAATCAGCTCCAGCACATTGCCCTCCGGGTCCAGGAGGTAGACCATGCTGGCGTTCCACCCCTCGGAAAAGAAGCAGGTCTGGCCCTCCTCTGCCAGCAGCGCCGTGCGTTCTTCCAGCCAGTGCTGCGCCTCCGCCACCTGGTTGGTCGGAATGTCGAAGGCCAGGTGGGCGCCTCCGGCCACCTCGCCCTCACGGAACTCCAGCCGCGACCGGCCCACCTGCACGCTGAGCCGGGTGCCGGAGCGCTCGGTCGTCAGGCCCAGCACGTCGCGGTAAAACGCCTGAAGCGCGCCGAGATCACGGCCCGGCAGCTGAACCGCCTGGATCTGCATGCCCCAGTATGGCCGACCGGCACCTCCAGGTCACAACAAGCTGGGCCCCACACGTCAGGTGTGGGGCCCAGCAGACCAGCGGTCTTCAGTGGTGGTTGGTCGAGCGCTGGCTGCCGAGCCGGCCGCCGCCGCGCGCCGCATCCAGATCAATGGCCCCGTTCTTCTTGAAGACCCGGATCGCCTCGTCGGCCTGCACATCCTGCTGGGCGCGCGCGAACACCAGCACGTGGCCGTCCTTGAGGCTCTGGTAGTAGTCCTCGGCCACCTGGGCCGGCATGCCGAACTGGCGCATCAGCTTGACGTAGTCGCCGTGGTCCGAGCCGGCCAGCGCCCCGAACAGCCCCCCCATGCCGATGCCGCCCAGCGCGCCGAACAGCATGCCGTACAGCCCGCCCGTCTGGTAAATGCGGGTATCGGGAATGATCAGCAGCAGGATCCAGACCGGCACCGTCAGCGCCAGGCCGCCCAGCAGGCCCAGCCACATCCCGCGCAGCACGCTGCCGGAACCGGACGGCGCCCCCTCCTCAGGACTCACGCCGGTTTCCGAAGCGATCTGGTCTTCCTCAACGACGTCCAGCAGGGTAAAGCCCAGGTTGTCAGGACTGTAGCCACGGTCCTGGAGAGCCACCAGGGCGGTGCGGGCCTGGGCCGGTTCACGAAAGAGGGCAACGACGCTTTCCATTGCTCTGGTTGTATCATGCCGGCCCGCTTTGGGGCGAGGGACAAAGCGCACGGCGCCCCCTGACACAGCCTTAAGGCGTCTGGCCCAGCACGTCGTCCGACTCGGTGGCCTCGTCCAGCGCCTCCAGATGGGCCGCGTCGTTGAAGGCCAGCAGCGTGCCGCCCTCCGGCGACAGCAGCACCCGCGTGATGCTGGTGTTGGTGACCGACAGCCGCGCCCAGGCCCGCTCCGACACGCCGCCCAGTGCCAGCCCCACCGCCACCCGCACCACGCCGCCGTGCGTGAACACCAGCACCCGCTGCCCGGCATGCCGCTCCGCCAGCTGCGCGAAGGTGACGCCGGCGCGGGCATACAGGTCCTGCATGCTCTCGCCGCCGGGCCGCCGGGTGAGCCAGGGGTCGGCCCGCAGCGCCTGCAGGTACTCGGGGTGGTCCAGCCGGATCTGCGAGAGCGCCTTGCCGCTCAGCTCGCCCACGTCAATCTCGCGCAGGCCCACGTCGGTCTGGACCGGCGGGGCGCCCGTCAGCCGCTCCGACACGCTCAGCGCCGTATCGAGCGCACGTCTCAGGTCGCTGCTGTACACGCCCCCGAAACTCTGGCCGGTCAGCCGCTCCGCCAGGCTGGCCGCCTGCAGCCGCCCGACCGCACTGAGCGGCACGTCAGACTGGCCCTGGTAGCGGCCCTCCAGGTTCCAGGTGCTCTCGCCGTGCCGGATCACCCAGAACTCGGTGCTGCGGGTGCGCTCCAGGCCGGGCATGCCGGTGGGCGGGCGGTAGTGTGCGGCCTCGCTCACGGCGAATCCAGCAGCGTGACGCCCTGCCCCGGCACCAGCTGTCCGATCTGCCAGGGCTGCTCGCCCGCCGCATTCAGTACCGCCAGCGCCGGGGTGAGCTGCTCGGCCGGCACCATGAACAGGAAGCCCACGCCCATGTTGAGGGCATGGAAGGCGTCCTGGCGGCTGACCTGACCCCGCTCCACGATCAGCTGGAAGAGCGGCGGCACGGTCCAGCTGCCCAGCTGCAGCTGCATGCCAACGCCCTGCGGGAAGATGCGCGGCGGGTTGTCGATCAGGCCGCCGCCGGTGATGTGGGCCATACCGCGCACCTCCACCTCAGCGCGCTGCAGCGCCTCGAAGGCCGCCAGATAGCTGCGGTGGGGGCGCAGCAGCGCCTGCTGGAGGCTCTCGCCCAGCGCCGGGTGGGGCGCGTCCCAGTCCAGGCCGTCCAGCACGCGGCGGGCCAGACTGTAGCCGTTGGTGTGCAGGCCGGTGCTGGGCAGGGCAATCACGGCGTCGCCCGGCTGCAACCGCTCGCCGGTAACCAGGGCCGGGCGATCCACCACGCCCACAATGGTGCCCACGATGTCCAGCTCACCTTCGACGTAGACGCCGGGCATCTCGGCGGTCTCGCCGCCCAGCAGGGCCGCGCCCACCGCTTCGCAGGCGCCGGCCGCCCCGGTCACGAACTCGGCCACCGCCTCCGGGATCAGCCGCCCCATGGCGATGTAGTCCAGAAAGAACAGCGGCCGGGCGCCCTGCACCAGGATGTCGTTGGTGCAGTGGTTGACGATGTCGGCGCCCAGGTGGTCGTAGCGGCCCGCCCGGGCCGCGATCTTGGTCTTGGTGCCCACCCCGTCGGTGCTGGCCACCAGCACCGGATCGGTGAGCCCGCTGAAGCCCGGGCGGAACAGGCCGCCAAATCCGCCCAGGCCGCTGAGCACCTGCCCGCGCAGTCCGGCGGCCTGGTGGGTGCGGGCCACCGCGCCCTTCATCAGCGCCACAGCGCGGTGTCCAGCCTCGATGTCGACGCCGGAGAGCTGGTAGGCGCTGGGCGTGGGGCCTTCGGTATGGTCAGTGTCGTTCGGCATCTGTCGCCGGCCAGTGTACCAGGGTGGCCCGGAGGTCTGGAGGGGCGTTCTGGGCAGGCACGTCCCCGCAGGCCCACAGGTTGAGGGCGGCCGAAGCCGCCCCCGGACACCCTGAGTTTTACGCCTGGAACTGGGCCAGCACCGCTTCCAGACGCGTCTTCTGGGCGCCGAAGTCAGCCACCCGGCGGCGCTCCTCCTCGATCACCTCGGCGGGTGCGCGGGCCACGAAGCCCTCGTTGCCCAGCTTGCCCTCGGCCTGCCGGATCTGCTTCTCCAGCTCGGTCAGTCGCTTGCGCTGCTTGCCCAGCCAGTCCTGCACATCCACAGTGCCTTCCAGCGGCGCCAGCACCGTCACGCCCTGCTCCACCGCGCTGAGGGTGCGGCCCTCCAGCCCGTCCACCAGCGTCACACGGGCGATGCTCTCCACCACGGCGCGGTTGTCCAGCACCGTCGCGGCACCCTCGCCCTCCACCTGCACGCCCAGACGGTCCTGCGGCGAGAGCCCCAGCTCGGCCTTGAGGCTGCGGGCCGCGTTCACGGCGCCGCGCAGCACCTCGAAGGCGCGGCTGGCCTCCTGATCGTGCAGCGCCTCATCCGGGCGCGGCCAGCTGTGCACCGCCAGCTGACGGCGGTGGCCCAGCGCCTCGTACAGCTCGCTGGTGATGAACGGCATGAACGGGTGCAGCATCTTCAGGATGTGCTCCAGCACCGCCTTGACCGTCACCAGCGACCCCAGCTGCCCCGCCTGCAGCGCCGGCTTGGCCGCCTCGATGTACCAGTCACAGAACTCGTCCCAGGTGAAGCTGTACAGCGTGCGGATGGCCGCGCCCAGGTCCAGCGCGTCCAGCTGGGCACTCACCTCGCCCGTCACCTGATCCAGCCGGCTGATGATCCAGCGGTCGGCCAGCGTCAGCAGCTCCGGCTGGGCCCGCACCTGCGCCAGCGCGTCCCGACTGCGGATCGGGTCGCCGGTCCGTTCCCGCACCGCGTGACGCACGTAGCGGGTCAGGTCGTCGCCCCCCGTTTCGCCCAGCAACCCGGCGTCGGCAGCGCGGCCCAGATTCAGCAGCGCGAAGCGGGTGGCGTTCCACAGCTTGTTGGCAAAGTTGCGGCCCTGCTCGAAGCGCCGGGGGTCGTGGCGGATGTCCTGGCCACCCGTCGAGAGGAACGCGAAGGCGAAGCGCGAGGCATCCACGCCGTACTCGTCGAAGAGCGAAAGCGGGTCGATGCCGTTGCCCTTGCTCTTGGACATCTTCTGGCCTTTGCTGTCCAGGTACAGGCCGTGCAGCATCACCTGCGAGAACGGCGCCTGACCGGTCAGGGCGTAGCCGGCCATCTGCATGCGGGCCACCCAGAAGAACAGGATGTCGTAGCCGGTCACCAGCACCTGGGTCGGGTAGAACTTGGCGAAGTCCTCGCTGTCCAGGTCCGGCCAGCCGAGCGTGGAGAACGGCCACAGGTTGCTGGAGAACCAGGTATCAAAGACGTCCGGGTCGCGGCGCAGGTTCAGGTGCGCGTAGCGCGGGTCCTGGTCGCAGTCCAGGTCCGGCTGTTCCGGGTCCGGCACGTACACGTTGCCCTGCTCGTCGTACCACGCTGGAATCTGGTGGCCCCACCACAGCTGACGGCTGATGTTCCAGTCGCGGATGTTCTGCAGCCAGTCGCGGTTGACCTTGCTGTAGCGCTCCGGAATCAGCGTGATGTCGCCGGCGTCCAGCCCGGCCAGCACCGCGTCGGCCAGCGGCCGGGTCTTCACGAACCACTGGGTGCTGACGATCGGCTCCACCGGCACCTTGGTGCGCTCCGAGATGCCGATGGCCGTGACATGGTCCTTCTGCTCCACCAGATCGCCGGCCTGCTCCAGGGCCTTCAGCACGGCTTTTCTGGCCGCAAAGCGCTCCAGGCCCCGGAACTCCTCCGGCACCAGCTCGCCCGCCAGGTTGCCGTCCAGGTCAATGACGCTGGGCCGCGAGAGATTGTGCCGCTCCCCGATCTCGAAGTCGGTGGGGTCGTGGGCCGGGGTGATCTTGAGGGCGCCCACCCCGAAGCCCATCTCGACCGCCTCGTCCGCGATGATCGGAATCAGGCGGCGGGTCAGCGGAATGCGCGCCTTCAGCCCGATCAGGTGCCGGAAGCGCTCGTCGTCCGGGTGCACCGCGATCGCCTGATCCGCGAAGATGGTCTCCGGACGCACCGTGGCAATCCGGATCTCGCCCGGCTCACCGTTGCTGGCCGGCGTGCCGGGGTCGGCCAGCTGATAGCGCAGCGTGGACATCTGCCCTTTGCGCTCCTCGCGGTCGATTTCCAGCTCCGAGAGGGTGGTCTGGCTGGCCGGGTCCCAGTTGACGATGCGCTCGCCCCGGTACGCCAGCCCCTCGTGGTACAGCTTCACGAACTGATGGCGCACCGCCCGGCTGAGCAGTTCGTCCATGGTGAAGCGCTCGCGGGTCCAGTCGGCGCTGACCCCCAGCCGCCGCAGCTGCTCCAGAATCTGCCCGCCCGACTGGGTTTTCCAGCTCCAGATGCGTTCCAGGAACGCTTCCCGGCCCAGGTCGAAGCGGCTCTGCCCCTCCCCCTTCAGCTGCCGCTCCACCACCACCTGGGTGCTGATGCCGGCGTGATCCATGCCGGGCAGATACAGCGTCTCGAAGCCCTGCATGCGCTTGTAGCGGATCAGGGTATCGATCAGGGTGTTGTCCAGGGCGTGGCCCAGGTGCAGGTTGCCGGTCACGTTGGGCGGCGGAATCACGATGGTGAAGGGCGGCTTGCTGCTGGTCGCGTCGGCGCGGAACGGCTCGCGGAACCAGCGCTCGGCCCAGCGGGGCTCGGCGGCAGACGGTTCAAAGGATTTGGGCAGTTCGTTCATACAGACTCCTGAAGATGATGCCAGAGGGCGGGCAGCGCCGTGTCCATGTCCCAGTCCAGGGCCGGGCGGTCCAGCGGAGCCCAGCGGTACTGGAACACCTCGCCGTCCGCCGGGTGGGTCCAGGTTTCCGGCAGCCCGTCCGGGGCCCGGAAGGCAAACGCGTGGCAGACCTGATGCGTCAGGCGCTCCGGCAGCTGCCGCCGCCATTCGTACGACAGCAGGTGCACCGGAGCGCTCAGCCGCAGCCCGGATTCCTCCCACAGCTCGCGCACGGCGGCTTCTGCGGGCGACTCGCCCGGCTCCACGCCGCCGGCCGGGAGCTGCACCCCGGCGTCCGGCACGCCGACGTGGTCAAAGACCAGCAGCCGCTCGCCCTGCACCACAAAACACAAGGCCTTCTCGCGCCGCCGGTCACGCGCCGCACAGGCCCGCGCCAGCTGCATGGATGGAAATTTCTGAATGCCCATAGTCCCCCGTCCGCACACACAACAACGCCCCGCCCGCCTGCTGCTCTGCGGACGAGGCGCCAACTGGTCAGCGTTCCCGTGGTACCACCGCGTTTCCCTGAAATCAGGGCACTCGTGTGCGCTGTGACGGGCGCACCCGGAGGGGTCTAGTGGGCCATGGGCCGTTCTTCCCTCGATACTCGCGGGCGACGTTCTCCGGTGGCGTTCCCGGTCTGCCTCTCAGTCTGGGGCGGGCCTTCCTGTGGGTGCCGGCCGGGTACTCTTCCCGGTCATCGCTGCGGCGAGTATATCAGAGCCGCCGCGTAAGCCATGGCAAGCGGGCACCCTGTCCTACCAGCGGGTGCGCCGCTCCACAAGCCGCAGCAGCACCCGGGCCAGCGCCTGCGGGTCGTGGTGGGCGGTGGGGCCGTGTTCCAATAGGGCGGCCAGCCGCACGCGCGGCCGGATGCGGGTGGAGATGCCCAGCGAGGTGAGCGGCACCGCGCCCTCCTGGGCATAGCGGGCCAGCACATCCGACGGCACCGACTGCTGGTTGACCAGCAGCAGGTCCGGCTTCCGGCCCAGATGCTGCATGATCGCCTCGTCGTGGCGTTCCAAGGCCAGCCCGTCCGTCTCGCCCGGCTCGGTCATGATGGCCGCCACATACACCAGCGGGGCGTCCGAGGCGCGGATGGCCGCCGCGACCTGCGGCACCAGCAGCGCCGGGATGATCGAGGTGTACAGGCTGCCGGGCCCCAGCACGATCAGCTCCGCCTCCCGGATCGCCTCCACCACCGCCGGCAGGGTGGGCAGGTTGGGCGGTTCCAGCCGCACCCGCTCGATGTGGGCCGCCCCCAGCGCGCTGGCCAGCTGACTCTCGCCGCGCACCTCGCGCCCGTCTGACAGCTGCGCCACCAGCGTGGCGGGGGCCGTGGTGGCCGGGTAGACCTTGCCGCGCACCTTCAGCACCTCGTGGACATCCTGCATCGCGCCGGCCAGCCCGCCCTGCTCCTCGGAGAGGGTGGCCAGCATCAGGTTGCCGAAGGTGTGCCCTTCAATGCCCTCGCCGCGGTGAAAGCGGTGCAGCAGCAGCCGGGCCAGCACCGGACTGTCCGAGAGGGCCGCGTAGCAGTCGGTCAGGTCGCCGGGCGCGATCATGTCGAGCGCCTCGCGCAGCCGCCCCGACGAGCCACCGTCGTCCGCCACCGTCACCAGCGCCGTGATGTGCCCGCTGTGCGCCTTGAGCCCGGACAGCAGCTGCGACAGGCCGGTGCCGCCGCCCACCGCCACCACCCGCGCGCCCCTGGAGAGGGTGCGGGTCTGGTGAATCTGGTCCAGCGCCGTGTTCGGGTCGTTGCCGATGGCCTTCAGAATGCTGCGGTTGAGCATCACCATGCTGGTCACGGCGCCCACCAGCGCCAGCAGCGTCACGATCAGGCCCACCATCCACAGCGGCATCACGGTCGGCTCGGTCAGGGCATTGAGGTACAGAATCCAGCGGGTGGCGGCAAAGTGCAGCGGACCGGTCCAGGTCAGGTGCAGGAAACTGAAGGCCCCCACCAGCGAACACACGGCGAACAGCACGAACCAGCGCTTGACTCCCAGGCCGGGAATCAGCCAGCGCACCCGGCCACGGGCGGCCCGGCGCCCACGCAGCCGCAGACGCCAGCGCCGCCGTTGGCCCGGCGGACGCACCTGCGTCATACGTGTTCGCCCAGCGCCATGTCCCGGTGATCGATGATCCTGGCCCCCAGGTCGCCCAGCTCGGCGCGCAGCCGCTCGGCCACCGCCACGCTGCGGTGCTGGCCAACGGTGCAGCCGACCGCCACGCTGTAACTGTGCCGCCCGGCCCCCTTTGCCCGCTCAGCACTCTGGCGCACGTACTCGCGCAGCTGCAGATAGAACGCCTCGCTGTCGGGGCCGTCAAAGACGTAGGCCGCCACCTCCGGGTCCTGCCCGGTGCGCGGCCGCAGCCGGGGGTCGTAGTAGGGGTTGGGCAGCGTCCGTACGTCCAGCACCAGATCGGCGTCGCGGGGGGGCGCATGCTTGAAGCCAAAGGTGGTGAGGCGCAGGTCGAAGTCCTGCTTCACATTCAGCAGCTGGGTGATGTGGGTCGCCAGCTGCGCGCCGGTCAGCCGGGTGGTGTCGATCACGATCTCGGCGAGGCTGCGCAGCACCGCCAGCAGCTCGCGTTCGCGCTGGAAGTCCAGCATCAGGCTGTCCTCGCCCATCGGGTGGGTGCGGCGGGTCAGGTTGTAGCGGCGCAGCAGTTCCTCGTCGTCGGCCTCCAGAAAGATGATGCGCACGTCCTCGCGCCGCTTGAGCCGCTCCAGGCTCGGCTCCACCGCTGCCAGAAACTCGCGGGTGCGGGCGTCGGTGCTGACCGCCACCCGCTCCAGGCCACGGGCGCGCGCCAGGTCGCCCAGCGCGCCCCACAGCTCCGGCGGCAGGTTGTCCACGGCAAAATAGGCGGCGTCTTCCAGGGTCCGCAGCACGGTGCTCTTGCCGCTGCCCGAGAGGCCGGAAACCACGATAAAAGACATGGATTGAGTGTAGCGGCAAGCGGCCCCACGGGCGGCACCACCCGCTCAGTGCCGCGCCCCTCCGCTCCGGTGCAGCAGCGCCATCCCGACCACGATGAACCCGATGCCGCCCAGCGCCAGCCAGTAAAAGGCGTCGCGGAAGGACAGCCAGCCGATCACGGCGGTCAGGCCAGCGCCCACCCCGGACCAGATAGCGGAGGTGAGGCCCAGCGGCAGCACGGTCAGCCCCCGGCAGATCAGAAAGAACGCCGCCGCATCCCCCAGCACCGACGGCAGCAGGCGGGTGCAGCCGGCGCTGGCCCGCAGCGCGCTGGTTCCGACCACCTCCGCGAGGATGGCCAGGGCAAGCATCAGGTAGACACTCATCAGGCGCCCCGTGGCCCGGCACGACCCACCGGACCAGCGGCCGGTCAGGCCGCTGGTCCGCATTCCCCCATTCGGGGCGCGGGCCCACGGCCTACAATGGGCCGGTGCAGCTGCTCTCGCTCTCGACCCTGAACTACCGCAACCTCCAGGACGCCACCCTGCCGTTCCCGGCGGGGGTCAGCGGCCTGTGGGGCGAGAACGGCGCCGGCAAGACCAACCTGCTGGAAGCCGCCTACCTGGCGCTGACCGGCCTCACCGACGCGCCCCGGCTGGAGCAACTGGTGCGCAGCGGTGAGCGTGAGGCGTACGTGCGCGCCGACCTGATGGCCGGCGGCAGCCTCAGCGTGCTGGAGACCGGTGTGGGCCGGGGCCGGCGCACCACCCGGGTGGACGGGGTGCGGGTGCGCGGTCAGGAGCTGCCGCGCGGCAGCGCCGTATGGATCCGCCCGGAAGACTCGGAGCTAGTGTACGGCCCGCCCACCCTGCGCCGCGCGTACCTGGACGCGCTGCTGTCGCGCCTGAGTCCGCGCCACGCCCAGATGCTGCAGCGCTACGACCGCACGCTGGCCCAGCGCAACGCGGCGCTGCGGGCCGGCGAGGACTGGGCCATGGCCGTCTGGGACGAGTCGCTGGTCACGCTGGGCAGCGAGATCATGCAGCTGCGGCGCCGGGCGGCGGGCCGGCTGGCCGAGCTGGCCGCCGCCGCCCACGCGCAGCTGGGCAGCCAGAAGCCGCTGCAGCTGCAGCTGCAGGAATCCACCGACCCCGAGCGTTTCCGCCACGACCTGGGCCGCCGCCGCGCCGAGGAGCTGAGCCGCGGCGCAACGGTGGTGGGACCACACCGCGACGACCTGAACCTGACGCTGGGCGACTTTCCGGCCGGCGATTACGCCAGCCGGGGCGAAGCGCGCACCATCGCGCTGGCGCTGCGCAAAGCCGAGCTGGATCTGCTGACCGAGAAGTTCGGCGAGCAGCCAGTGCTGTTGATTGACGACTTCTCAGCTGAGCTGGACCCGCACCGCCGCGCCTTTCTGCTGCAGCTGGCCGCCAGTGTGCCGCAGGCGATCGTGACCGGCACCGAGGCGTTCCCGGGGGCGGCCCGCACCCTGCACGTGGCGGCCGGCGGCGTGCTGGCGCAGGAGGTGGAGGCGTGAGGTCGCGCACCGGCCGCACCCACCAGATGGCCGGGCTGCTGGGCGAGACGCTGGCCAAGCGGGGCCTGCGGCTGGGCGTCAGCCGTGCCCGCAGCGTGTTGATGTGGCCGCAGGCGGTGGGGCCGGAGATGGCCCGCCTGACCCGCGCGCGCAACCAGCACGGCACGACCCTGTACGTGGAAACCCGCGACAGCGCCCACGCCCACCACTTCACGCTGCAGCGGCACCACTTCCTGGCACGGCTGCAGGCGCTGCTGGGCGACCAGAGCGTCACCGAGTTGCGCTTCGTGGTGGGCACGCTGCCCACCGAGCCCAAGCCGCTGCCGCCCGACCCGCTGCCGGCCCCCGATCTGGTGCGCGCCCGCGAGATGGTGCAGGAGGTGCCGGAGCCGCTGCTGGACGCCGCCCAGCGGGCCGCCGAGGCCATCACCCGTGCCCGGCGCTGGCGGGAGCAGCAGGGCTACCGCACCTGTCCGGTGTGCGGGGAGGCCACCCGCGAGCAGCCGTGCCGCGCCTGCACCCTGACGCTGCAGGACCCGCTGGTGTGCCGCGCGGCGCCACGGCTGGCGCGCGACCCCAGCCTGCTGCTGCGCCTGCCCGACACCCTGGGCGACAGCGGCACCCATGCCGCGCGCCACCTGGCGCTGCAGCAGCTGGCCGCCCAGATGGAACTGCTGGCGCTGGAGTGTGTGCGCAGCGGCGGCGAGCCGCACTACCAGGAGTTTCTGGCCGAGCAGGCGCGGCTGTACGTGGCCCTGCTGCAGCGCCGCAGCCACGCCGTGTTGACCCGCGAGCACCGGCGGCTGCTGCCGGAGCGGGTGCGGCAGGTGCTGGAAGCCGAACAGCCGTAACCCGGACCCGCGCCCAATTGGAGCCTGACCCTCAGGTCAGGGCCGGTCCAGCCGCTACACTCCACACATGGGCCGTGAAGAACACCGGGAAGCCGCGCCGGACCGCATCCGGGCGGCCATCCTGACCATCAGCGACACCCGCACCGAGGCCACCGACACCAGCGGCCAGTACCTGATGCAGCAGCTGGCCGAGCACGGACACGAACTGTCCGGCTACCGCATCGTGAAGGACGACGCGCTGGAGATCCGCAGCACGCTCAACACCCTGATGGCGCATGCCCAGGTGGTGATCAGCAGCGGCGGCACCGGCATCGCCGGGCGCGACGTGACCATTCCGGTGGTGGAGAGCCTGCTGACCAAGCCGATGCCCGGCTTCGGGGAGCTGTTCCGCATGCTGTCGTACCCGCAGGTGAAGGGCGCAGCCATGCTGTCCAGGGCGGTGGGCGGGCTGGCCAACCACACGCTGCTGTTCGCGCTGCCCGGCAGCCTCAACGCGGTGCAGACCGCCTGGGAGGGACTGCTGCGCGACGAGCTGAATCATCTGGTGTTCGAGATGACCCGCCACCTGCAGCCGCTTCACCCGGTGGTGCCGGTCACCGAGGACCTGCCCGAGATGGCCCGGGACGAGCTGCGGGTGCGCCCGCCTGAACTCTGAGCGCAGGACTACTGATGCCGACCCTCGAACCGATCACCGAGCTGACGCCCTTCTATCTGGCGGCGCTGGCGGCCCTGGCGGTGTGCTGGCTGGTACAGGTGGCCCGCCAGGCCCGGCAGGGCGAGCGGCCTCACTTCACGCTCCTGACGCCGGTGGCGCTGGCGCTGCTGGCCGCCGCCCCCCTTACCGAGGTGTACGCGCTGTTCGGAATGGGCGCCGCGCTGCTGCTGATCGGCTTCTACTGGCCCTACGCCTACCGGGCCGCGCCGCTCCCGCAGCAGGCCTCGGTCACGGCGCGGCCCGCGCTGGCGCTCACGACCGCCGGCCTGCTGCTGCTTTCACCTCAGCTGGCGGCCCCCTCTCCCGGGCTGGCCGTGACCGGCGTGAGCGCCCTGCTGCTGCTGATGGGCCTGCTGCTGACCCGGCTGCTGTTGCCGCTGCGGCGGGCTCCTTCCCTGCCGGCCGGCCTGAACGTGCGCTTCGGCAGCTCGCGCGTGCCGGCGCTGCCAGACCTGGAGCTGCATCTGGATCAGGGCACCGCGCGGCTGCACAACATCGGACCGGCCAACCTGTATCTGGCCGGCTGGTCTCCCGGCAGCGTCAACAGCTGGCTGATCCCCAGAGACGACACCGGCCATCCGCTGCAGCTGCTCCCCGCCGGCAGCGTGGCGACCCTGGCCCCCTGGCCCGCCCACGAGCAGGGACTGCGGGTCTGGTACGTGCGCCAGGATCAGCCGGACGTGCCGCTGCTGTACAGCGCCGAGTGGCAGGCCCCTGACCGGCCCAGCCGGGTCCTGAACTGAGCGGTCCGCCGGGCCGCACTTACGCTTCCTTGATCTGACCGCACTCGGTAAGACAACCAACCATTCAGCGCTGGGCCGGCCCGGACACTGCCTTCATGAGTACGAATGTGGTGGTCACCGGAGCGGCCAGGGGCATCGGGCGGGCAATCGCCGAGCTGTACGCAGAGCGCGGCGGGCGGGTGCTGTCGGTGGACCTGCACCAGCCGCCCGTTCTGCGCGGTCAGGAGCGCATCAAGGCCGATATTGCCACGACCGCCGGCCGCGCCCGCATCGGGCGGGCGGCGCGAGAGAAGCTGGGCCGGGTGGACGTGCTGGTGCACAACGCGGCCTACCAGGAGGCGCACGGCGGCACGCTGGAGGTGTCTGAGCGCGGCTGGCTGCGGACGCTGGAGGTGAACCTGACCGCGCCGCTGCTTCTGACCCGCGAGCTGATCGGCCTGATGCCGCAGGACAGCGCCATCGTGAACGTGGCGAGCGTACAGGGCCTGTTCGCGGAGCCGGGCAACGTGGCCTACAACAGCAGCAAGGGCGGGCTGGTGAACCTGACCCGGGCCATGTGCCTGGACCTCGCCCCGATGGGCATCCGGGTGAACGCGGTCGCGCCGGGCGCCATCGCGACCGAATCGCTGTTGCAGGGCGTGCAGGCCACCGACGACCCCGAGCAGACCCGCCGCGACTACCAGGACCTGCACGCGCTGCGGCGCATCGGGGAGCCGCGCGAGGTGGCGCAGGCGGTGTACTTCCTGGGCTCGCCGGAGGCCAGCTTCATCACCGGAGCGATCCTGACGGTGGACGGCGGCATGACCGCCAGCTTCATGATGGCCGGGAGACCTGTATAAAAAAGTCGTCTCAGCGGGCATCCTCCAGCTCCACCTGATTTGAAATCCCATGATTTATCCCTGATATCCTGCAGCCGCACCCAGGTTCAGGGTCAGGTGCCGCTTTTCTTCGGGCAGGGCATGGCGATAGGTGTCCATCGTGATGCTGATGCGACTGTGGCCCAGGTGGGCGCTGACCGCCGCCACGTCCGCACCGCCCGAAAGCATCAGCGTGGCCGCCGTGTGGCGCAAGCCGTGCGGGTTCAGCACTGGCACCTCGGCGGCCTCGCACACCCGGCGCATGATCCGCTTCATCGCGTCCGGGTGGTAGGGCGTGCCCACCAGGGTGTGAAAGACATACTCGGGCTCCCGCCAGCCCGGCAGGCGGGCCTCCCGCTCGGCTTCGACCTGGGCCACCTGCCGCTGAAGGCACGCCAGCGCATCGCCCGCTACATGCAGCACCCGCCGCCCAGCGCGGCTCTTGGGGGCTGCCTCGTACACTGGCCCCTCCCCTCCGCTTCGGGTGGCCCTGATCTCGACCGTTCCGGCCTGCAGGTTCACGGCATCCCAGCGCAGGGCCAGCGCCTCGCCCATCCGCACGCCAGTCAGCAGGCTGAACACCAGCGGCCCCGCGCTGCGGTCCGCCACCGCCGCCCGGTAAAAGGCCCGCGCCTGCTCGGCATCGAACGCCTTAACCACCCGTCCCGGCGCGTCCAGCTCAGCCCTGGAGCGCCGCAGAGCCAGGTGGTCGGCAGGGTTCACGCTGATCAGCTGCTCCACGTCCACGGCATAGGCCAGCAGCCCCCGCATCACGGTATGGACCAACCGCACCGCACTGTGCCCGAGCGGGCCGTGCTTTCCCTCGGCATCAGGCTTCCGGGTCTTCAGAGCAGCCAGCCATGCCACCAGCTGTGGGCGCCGCACCTCAGTGACCTTGACTGATCCCCAGCGCGGCAGCACCTCCCGCTCCAATGCGGCCCGGTATCGCCGCTGTGCGCCCTCAGCAAGGTCCGCCCGGCTGGCCAGCCACCGTGGCCCGACATCTCCCACGGTGGCCTTGCTGACCGCCACACCAGCCCGCCCAGCATCGGACTGCTGTGAGCGCAGGAAAGCCCTGGCCTCGGCCTCAGTGCCCCGGATGGTGCGGCTGACCTGCCGCCGCTTCCCCATCGGGTCGGTGGCCGTGAAGCGTACCTCCCAGCGGTGGGTACGGCGCCGCTCATCCAGTACAGCCAGAGATCGCATGCTGCCCTCTCCGTGCCCGCGCTTCGTCTGGGTCATGGCCTCCATTTTACCGCTGAGTCAGTCAGGCTGACTACGGCACACGCCGAAATTCTCGCTCCTGGCGCGAATTCAGCCATCTATTGTGCAATTTAAATTGCAAGGTGCATTACACACCTCGGCTCCGCCTCCGAGCTGGCAGACTGCTGACACGCGGGGCCGCCATCGCTCTCCCCCTCCCTACCCCGCGCCCACTTGAGCAGCACCAGTGCGGCGCCAGCGGCATCCCAGGGCTCACGTGTTCTGGTACCCATCAAACAGCGTCCAGCGCGACCATTGGGCATGCTTGAGCACCCCACCCAACTCCTCACCGTCGCGCAGGTTTGCTCTGCTCTCCAGCTCAGCAGGGGGACCGTTGAGCGGCTTATCCGCAGCGGCGCTCTCCCGTCCGTCAATGTTTCGACCACCAACACCCGCAGAGCGCACCGCGTGCGCCCTGCTGACCTCGCCATGTTCCTCATGGCCCACGAGGAGACCCGCCATGAGTAAGCTCACTCCTGAAGAGATCGCCCTGTTCCAGCAGCAGATGGCCGCATTGGACGCTGTGCTGCGGCCCGGCATCGACCCCACTCGCCCGTATGAGGAGGCCGAGCCGCAGGGCATCAGTGCTCCCACCGCGCTGGCTTACCTGGGCTGGATCGCGCCGGTCGGCATCACCTACACCGAGACCATCTCGGCCATCGGGGATGCGCTGAGGCTGAGCCCGGACCGCGTAACCGCCCGCCTGTTGCAGCTGGCCCGGCGCCCGGAGCTGGAGAACGTGCTGCGGCGGCCCACCTATACCGGCCACGACCTGCTCAAGGCGGTTGCTGGCATGGTCCTGATCACCCAGGAGTAGCCCGGTGCCCGCTGATCTGCCCCCCACCCTGTTCGATACTTCGCGGGCAACCGTGAAGGATGGGCACGGCTGGGGGGCCATCAGCGAGGACCAGACTGCTGGGCGGGCGTGGCGACAGGCCCAGCAGCCGACTACCCCTCGCCCGGCACCTGTTGAATCCGCAAGTAAAAAAGTTGCGGATCAACAAGAAAAACTTACGGTTTTCGGATACACGAGCGCTGAGGCTGAGGAGCGGCAGCTCCAGTACCTCTCAGGCCACCCCGGCAACCCGATCTGCCGCCGCTTGGACCGCTACGACACCAGCCGCAGACCCTCCCTGCTCAAGCAGACCCAAGAGATGCAGCTCGCCTGCGGCCCGGTGGTGGCGGTGACCTTCCACCTACCCGCCTCCAGCTCACAGCTGGAGATCGAGCAGGCCCACGCCAACTACCTCACTACGGTTCGTGGCGCTTGGAGGGCATTCAGCGTCCTGCAGTACGACTGCGAAGGCCAGCCGCACGCCCACGCCACGGTGCCCTTGCGGGCCATCGGGGCGACCTGCCCAGTCTGCGACGGGACGTGGCATCGTCACAGCTGGCGGCAGCACGACGGCAAGACCGGGCGGGGGTGGCGGTGCAGCGGCTGTGAGCTGACATGGCGGGTGATTCGGAAACCGAACAGCTGGAACCCCGAGCGCCGGGACGCTGAGCGCTGGGCCGCCTATCAGGCCGGTCCGCCGATGGCGCTGGCTCACCAGCCCGAGAAGCTGGCGTTGGCGAACGGCTTGTGGTGGCTGATGCGGGACCAGCGCTACCGCGCTACAGGCCGCAAGAGCGTTCGGCTGAAGATCACCCAGCAGGGCACCGCTGAGACCCCTTCGCTCGCCCTGCTGACCCTGCGGGTGCTGCAGGCGTGGTCGCTGGCCGCGCTGCACCTCCAGACTCTGAATATTCTGGTGCAGACCCAGGCCGCAATGCTCCTCCAGACTCTGGACGTGTTGGTGCAGACTCTGACGGCCCTGCTCCTGGCCCTGAGCTGCACCGCAGCGCCGCCTTACCCCCTGCGCCGCCCTGGCCGCACCCTGCACCATCCCCGCGCTCAGCGGGGCCTCCAGCGCCCTCGGAACGCACGTGCTGGCCCTGCGAAAAGGGAGCAGGGCGCACGAAGCGCCCCGCCCTGTTCCCTCACCACACAGCAGCCAGCTGTACTTACTACTGTACCACCACCCCGAGCGCACCGTTTCCCAGGACTGGGGGCCGATCCACCCCCGCGCCGCCATTACGCCAACAGCATCACCACCGCCTTACTGTATGTCTTAGGCGGAATCCATCCCCCGGCCAGCTGCCCATCAGCCGCTGCCGGGGTGTCGTATACCCTCGATTCCCAGCCTCACCGGCTAGTGCCGGAGCGATCTGAACCGCCGCCCCGCGCCCGCCCCATCAACCCACGGGCAGGCCCTGCTTCTCTTCTTCTTTCGTGAGCAGAAGCGCAGCGACTGCAGCAAGGCTGAAGCCAATGCACTGCGACAGCGCAGTATGAAAGCTGCTCCATCGCAGGGGAAGGTAGCGCCGATCAACCGTAACTCTCGGCCATCGCCAAAGCACTACCTGCAGGTCCGCAGGACCACCTGTGAAGCCTGCCAGTATTCAGTGGCCCGGAGCGCAGCGACAGAGTAAGGCCAAAGCCACAGCGATCTGACTGAGCAGAGCATCGACCAGACAGCCACCTCGACCTGCACAGCGTGCTGTGCCGCGCCAGCAATGGCGTTCTGAAGGCCTGAGGGCAGCGACCTCAGCGCAGCGTGGCCGAGCACGGCAGGGCCAGCAGACCGGAGCGGGGTTGCTACCCGGTGCGCTTACCTTTCCCCAGCTCCGCCGAATCGGGCAGGGAGGTTACCGCTGCTGCTTGAGGGCAGCCTCCATCCGGCGCTGCCGCTCGTACCACTCGGCCACGATCTGCTCGTCACTCAGCCCGTCCAGGGCGGTGGTCACCTCACCGAGAATGTCGGCCACGGTGCGGGCTTCCTGACGGGCGTGGGCGGCATAGCGGCGATCGGCTTCGGTCATCCCTTACATTTTACTGCTGACCTCAATTGGCAGGAGGGCCGACCACGGGCATGTCCTGCTCCCTTTCTTTCGTGAAGCAGGAGCGCAGCGACTGCAGCAAGGCTGAAGCCCTGAAGACAAAGCCCTGCGATGATGCTCAAGAGCAGGCCACCCTCAGAAGAGGCTGTCCATGCCCTTGTCCTTGCTCTTGGTAGCCAGCGTCTTGGTGGCCTTCTGCTCGTAGGAAACGTTAACCGCGCCCTTCGGCATATCCGGCTGCTTGCCCGCCAGGATGTCCTGCACGGTCAGCACCTGTACTCGCTGGAACGCCTTCCCGCCATAGCTGTAGCTACCCTGCTGAGCCGCCTCCTTGAGTACCCCAGCAGTCGGGGGCGCCAAGCAAATGAACACCCCGATGGCGGCCTGCTCTTTCGTCAGTACGCCCGCCAGATCGCGCACCATGCCTGCAGTCAGGTTCTTGCCGCCCTTCACGCTGATGACCACCTTCTCCACTTTGCCGCCATCAGGCCGCAGGAAGAACATCTGGCCATCGATGCCGCCGTCACCGCCCTTTTTCCCCTTCTTGCTGTCACCGATGGCGCCGTAGGGCTGGGCGCCGATCTCACCCAGTACCCAGAACTGGAACTGGTAGGCGCCGTCTTTCTGATCGAAGAGGTACTGAGCGCCCTCGACCGTGGTCGGCGTTCCCTCCTCTCGCAAATCTTTGGCTTCCAGCCCGAAGTCGCGCCGCAGTCGGGCTTTGATCAGCGCGACGGACAGGTGGGTAATGTCAATGCCTATCCAGTCGCGCTCCAACTTTTCAGCGGCACAGACTGTAGTGCCACATCCACAAAAAGGGTCCAGCACCACGTCACCAGGGTTACTGCTGGCCCTGACGATGCGCTCCAGCAGGGCCAGCGGCTTCTGAGTGGGATAACCGAGGCGCTCTTGGGCCAGGTTGTGCAGTGGCTTGATATCTGTCCACACGTCGCTCAGGGGCACACCTTTTTGCTCGTCGGCGTACCGCTTAAGCTGTGGGACGCCTCCAGCCTTAGCGGGCCAATGGATACGCCCGATGCTATCGAGTCTATCCAGCTCATCAGGTGGAACTGCCCAGTGGCGGCCCTTCGCTGTGACATTGATGCCCCTCCACACTTCGCCTGTCGCTCCGTTTCGGGTCCCTGCCCCAGTCAGGTCTGACCTGCGCCACCTTCTACCGTCAGCATCACGGTGAACATAGAACTCATCCAAGTAGTCGGGGTCATATGGCGTGTACTGAGGGTTCCACGTATAGTCCTCGGACTTTCCGTAGTGGAGAATGGTGTCATGAACTGGACCGAAGCGCTTCGCGCTGTTGTGGGCGCTGGTCCTCTTCCAGATGATCTCACTCAGAATTCGCCCAGGGCCAAAGATGACATCAAGAATGGTCTTGAGGTAGTGACTGGCAGTTGGGTCGCAATGCAGGTACAGGCTGCCGGTGGGCTTCAGCACACGATGCAGCTCGACTAGCCGCGCTGCCATCATCACGAGATAGGCGCTGAGGTCATTGCGACCCAGCCGGGCCACGGTGTCGCTCAGGAAGCGGGCCAGCTCGCCATTGATCTGGGTCAGCTCCAGCAGCAGCTGCTCGTCTCCTGGTCCCCAGTGCCATGTGTCGGTGAACGCCAGCACTTGGGCGCTGTCCTGATGGTCGCCCTGGTCCCGAAAGAGCACGTTGTAGTCGGCAGCGCTGTTGAAGGGGGGGTCCAGATACACGAGGTCCACCGACTCGCTGGCGATGCTCTCCCGCAGAACCTTGAGGTTGTCGCCCAGGTAGAGCTGACGGCTGCGCTTCGGAGTGGATGAGACGGCGACTGATTTGGCAGGCACCAGCACAATCTGGCACGCCTGCTGTCACTGCCTGCTTTCACATGTGGTCGGCGCGGGCGATTCCGATGATAAATTTTCGTATCAACGGGATGACGCCGGATACCCAGGCCGGGTGGAGCACTCCCTGAACCGGGCCAGCCACTCCAAACAGTGCGCTCGTCCTGATAGTGGTGGCTGTCTGGCCACCCCAGGCTCACTCCTCCGCACCATCGGGGCGTAAGGCTGACAGCTCCTCCAGAGTGTCATAGGTGCCCGGCAGGTAGTTCACCGTAGGCAGCAGCGGCATCTGGCAGAAAAGCTCCACGTACTCGTTGAACCGAGCATCAGCGAACGGCGTGATCTCCAGCATTCGACCATCCGGGGGGCCAGAATTCACGGTGAGCACGTACCCAATCGGCGGGTACGCGATTTCAGAAAACAGGCTGCCTGGGCTATCACCCCCTCGGTACACGAAGGGGCTGTACCTCATCCTGCTGGACAAGGTGTAGAAGCAGTACACCCTGTACTGCGGCGGCAGGCCAGTCAGCGTCCGGTTCAGAACGAATTCCCGCAGCGCTGGGTTTCGCTGTCCGAACACGACCGGGTTGATGGACAGGAACATTGAGATGACCTGCTTAATGACGTGGAGCGGGAAGGTGCGGTACGGCAGGGCAAGCAGGCCGCCATGCTGGAGCTGCAGAACGTGCTCCAGACCCTGAGCGGTCCACGCAATGAAGTGCGGCCCGTAGAGGTTGCCTGTGGTGGTGTTGCAGCGGTCGCAGAGGCTATACCTGCCCATACCGCGCTGCATGGTTTTGCCCCGCAGCGGGTCGCCTGGGAACGCCTGGGCGTCAAGCAGCTTCTGAAAGCTGGTCACGACGACAGGACTCGAATTCAGCGCCTGCCGGGGCGGGATGTGCTCAAAGGTCAGCGGCCCCTGCGCACCACAGATGTGGCACTCCCCCTTCCGCTGCCCCTGCCCGCCTATGGCAAGCCCCACATCAGCCGGGCAATCCGGTTGGCGCGGATCATGAACCGCTCCTCTCGGAGGTAAGCCGGTTGGTCAGCGACGTGACGCGCCCAGAACCGGGCCTCCATCTCCTCCATCGTCTCCCCAAACCGACCATCTACCCCAGAGCTGACCGAACGCGGCACCTGATCGTCGTACCACCTCCACGCATCAGCTCGGCGGACCCGCAGCACCCGCCCGAAGCGGGCGGCACGCAGTTGCCCTGCTTCAATGGCCTCGTATACCGCAGCGCGGCCAATGCGGAGCAGCTGGGCCACCTCGGGCACGGTCATCACCTCGGGCTCGGTCACGCCCAGCAGAATACCGTCCAGGCCATCCCTGGAGCATCCCTTAAACGGGCTAGGATCAGGGGCGACGAGACGAGACGAGACCGGAAGTTGGCGGTCGGTAAAACCGCTCCTGAACGGCTCCGGCAAGATCAGAGGGACCGGCCTGGGTCCCCCTGAGATATGCGTACCCCCAGCTTCATGATGGCCGGCAGACCGGTGTAGGCGGAGCCAGCAGACGTCAGCCGGACCGCTGGGGCGGTCCGGCTGGTGCTGCCCCGCTCAGTGACCCAGGATCTTGCTCAGGAACTGCTGGGCCCGCTCGTTCTCCGGGTTCTGGTAGAAGGCCTCCGGGGTGGTGTCCACCACGATGTTGCCCTGATCGAAGAACACCACCCGGTCGGCCACCTCGCGGGCAAAGCCCATCTCGTGCGTGACCACCAGCATGGTCATGCCGGTGCGGGCCAGCTCCTTCATCACGTCCAGCACTTCCTTGATCATCTCCGGGTCCAGGGCGCTGGTCGGCTCGTCAAACAGCATGATCTTGGGGTCCATGGCGAGCGCCCGGGCGATCGCCACCCGCTGTTGCTGCCCGCCGGACAGCTGGGCCGGGTACTTCTCGGCCTGCTCCTCGATGCCCACCCGGCGCAGCAGGTCGCGGGCGCGCTGCTCGGCCTGGCCCTTTGGCAGGCGGCGCACCCGCATCGGGGCCAGCATCAGGTTCTGCAGCACCGTCAGGTGCGGGAACAGGTTGAAGCTCTGGAACACCATGCCCACCTCGCGCCGGATGCGGTCGAGGTTCTGGCCGTCCCGCAGCTCCATGCCGTCCACGGTGATGGTGCCCTGCTCGTGCGGTTCCAGCCGGTTGATGGTCCGGATGAAGGTGCTCTTGCCGCTGCCCGACGGCCCAATGATCACCACCACCTCACCAGCCTTCACCCGCAGATTCACGCCTTTGAGCGCCTGAAAACTGCCGTAGCGCTTGTGCACGTCCTGCGCGACGATGATGTCAGGGGCGGACTCGGAAACGCTCTGGGTCATGCGTCAGTCTAGAGCATCCGCTTCGGCAGGCACCTCACTCCTCGCGGTACAGCCGGCCTCGGGTGTTCCCGTCCAGCACTACCGTATCGTCCATGGTCAGGGCTGCCGTGGATGAGAGGTAGATGCCGTAGTTCTCACTGCCCGACACCGTGCTATGGCTCAGCCGCAGCCGCCCGTTCTGGCTGTAGATGCCGTTGCCGAACAGGCCGGTGTTGCTGCGCGCGCCGCCCCCCACGATGTCCACGTAGTCCAGGACGTTGTCGTGGTTGCTGCCGATCTGCAGGCCATCCCAGAAGCCGGGGGTGCCGGCCTCCTCGCCCTCGAAGCGGATGTGTGCCTGCGCCGTACCCACCGCCTTCAGGCTGCCGTTGTCGTCCACGTTCAGCCATCCACCCTCGCGGAACACCAGTCGCGCGCCCGGCTGCAGGGTCAGCGGGGCCTCCACCTTCAGCGGCTCGTCAATGCGGTACCCGATGCCGGGCCAGGTGGCGGCGTCCTTCAGGTCGCCGTCGTCCACCACCACCAGACCCAGGCCGTTGGGGCGGGTGCGGCCCTGGTAGTCACTGGCCGCGTCCAGCTGACCCACCTGACTGGCCGGCAGGCTGACCGGCGCCTTGCCGTTGCCCTGAAAGCTGTTGCGCGCGAATTTTCTCAGGGTGCCGTAGTCGTCCACGCTCAGGCCGCGCCCCTTGTTGCCGCTGATCACGCTGTCCTGCAGGCTCAGCTGGCCCCCCACCGTCACCTGAATGGCCGCGTCGGTGTTGACGTCGCTGCCGGCGTCCCGGACCTGCACGAACTGCAGCACGTTGCGGGCGCTGCGCGAGCCGAACAGCAGCCCCTCCCAGAAGCCGGGGCCGCTGCTGGCGCCGGCGAAGATCACCGGCGCCTTGGCGGTGCCCACCGCGTTCAGGCTGCCGTTGTCGTCCACCACCAGGGCCGCGTCCTCGGTGAAGTGCAGCACGGTGCCCGGCTGAATGCTAAGGGCGGCCGTCACCTTTACGAAGCCGCTGATCAGCACGTCACAGCGGCTGCCGGCCAGGTGGGTCCAGCGGGTGTCCTTCTCGACATCGTCTTTGATGACCACGCGGCAGGCGGGCGCGGTGGCCGCGTGGGTGACCGACAGGGACAGCAGCGGAATCAGGGCCACCGCCAGCGAGCAGCGGCGCATCAGGGCAGGAATGGACATGGGTGTACCTCCGGCCCCACTGTACGGAGGCCGGGCGTCAAACTGGCGTCAAACGGAGGCGAAGGCAGCGCCGGACACTGAAGACGAGACGGACTCCAGCGGCGTCTCCAGAAAGGCGCGCCGCTGCCGGGGCGGCAGCCCGCTGGCCTGTTCCAGGCGCAGCGCGCGGGCCTGTGGCCGCTCGCCCAGCCACGCCAGCACCTCCGGCGCCTCGGCGAACTGGAAGCGCTGCAGGCCGCGCCGCACGGCCGCCCGTCCCTCCCCGGTGGCCCGCAGCTGCTGCACCGCCGCCAGCCAGGCGAGGTGCGGGTGGGCATGCTGCCGGTGCTGCCGCGCCACCGCCAGCAGCCGCTCCGGGGTGGCCTCCGGGTCCTGATGCACCGCGTGCAGCTCGGTCAGGTCGGCCAGCAGGCCGTAGCCGTGCGTCCGGAAGCGCTCCCCCACCTGCTCCAGCTCCTGTCGGGCCGCCGCCGAGGGCAGCCGCAGCAGCGCCAGCTGCATCTGCGCGATCAGCTGAGGCCGGGGCGTTCCCGCCTGCCGGGCCAGCTGCAGGGCCTCATCCAGCAGGGACCGGGCCGCCGCGCGCCGGCCAAAGCGCAGTTCCAGCAGGCCCAGCCGGGCCAGCAGCGCGCTGTGCAGCTCCGCCGGTGTATCGGGGCCCACCAGGTCCAGCGCCTCCTGTACCGTGTTCCAGCAGGGGCCGTACGCGCCCGCGTAGCGGTGAAACTCTGCCAGGTTCAGCAGCGCGGTGATCTGCACGGCGCGGTCCTGCTGCAGGGCGGCCAGCTGATACGCCTCCCGGGCCATGCGGGCCGCGTCGGCATAGCGGGCCAGCTGTTCGTAGCTGCCCGCGAGGTTGTTGAGGGCCGCCGCCGTGGCCGGCCGGTGCCCCAGCTGCCGCGCCAGCGTGAGCGCGCGCTCGTGATGCTCCACGCTCTGCACCCGCCGGCCCTGCAGCGCGTAGACGGTCCCCAGGTTCAGCCGCGCGCGCAGCTGGACCAGCGGCGCACTGGCCCGCAGCAGTGGCCTCAGCCGGTGGGCCGCCTCGTCCAGCCGGCCAGCGCCGAGGGCATAGGCGCCCAGCAGCAGTTGTGCTTCCTGGGCGCTTTCCATCCGCCCCAGCCGCCGCGCGATGTCGAGCGCCGTGCGGGCCGCCTCTGCGGCCGCTTCCGGTCGCCCGGCCCGCTGACGGCGCTGCGCCTGCACCAGGGCCAGCCGCAGCAGGACGTCGTCGTCCTGGGTCTGGAAGGCCAGCTGTTCCAGCTCCGAGAGCCACAGCTGCTGCCACACGTCCTGGCGCGTCTGCTCGGCATGCTGCTCCAGCACGAACAGCGCCTCCAGTCGGTGTGCGGCTGAATCGCTGGCCCACAGCGCCCGCAGCGCCTGGGCCCGCGCCTGCTGCGGCTGTGTGCCCAGCATGGCCCGAGCCGAGGCCAGCAGGTGAGGCACTGCGCTGGCCCCGTCCTGCGCCCGCAGGAAGTGCTGCGCGATCCGCTCTGGCGCCGCTCCTTTGCCCTGGAGCAGCCGCGCGGCGCGGGCGTGCAGCAGGACGCCGGCCACTTCCGGCACCGGTTCCTTCAGCGCCTCCGCAGGCACCAGGGCCAGCCGGCTGGCCACCTCCAGCGCCGACCTCGCATCCCCATACAGCAGGTGCGAGAGCGCCTCCGGGTCCGGCTCGCCCCACACGCTCAGCGCCCAGCCGAGCCAGCGGTCCGGCAGAACCGGCACGGCGCCGGTTTCACGCGGTTCTGGCTCCGCGTGGCCAAACTGCCGCGCCAGCAATGCCCGTTGCCGCCCGGCCCAGTGCTGACGCTGCTCCTCCAGCCAGCCGAGGAACCCGGGCGCGGCGACCCGCTCCAGCCCCTCCAGAAACGGCGGCTCCAGCTGTTCCGGCGTGCAGGTGCCCGCGTCCAGCGCCGCCCGCAGCTCGGCCAGATCGCTGCGGCCGGTGTAACGGAGCTGGGCCTGCCCCTCCAGCTGCACCCCGGCGCGGCGCAGGGTGTAGAGCGCCTGCCTCAGATGCTGCGGGTCCTGGTCCTCCCACAGCAGGGCACTCAGGGCGGAGCGGGTGGCCGGGCGCGGCGCGGTGGCCGCCAGGTAGCACAGCAGCGCCAGCGGCTTGCCCACCGGCAGCGAAAGCGGCTGCTCCCCGGCCCAGACCAGCGGGACGCCGAACAGCTGCAGCCGCATCAGCCGGCTCAGCCCCCGAACCCGACCGGGTTGCCACCCTCCCAGCCGCCCAGAATGTGCACGTGGGTGTGAAAGACTTCCTGGCCGCCGCCCTGGCCCACGTTGATCACCAGCCGGTAGTCCTGCAGCTGTGATTTTGCCACCCGGATGGCCGTCTGCATCAGCTCGCCTAACTGCTGCGCGTCCTCAATCTTGTCCAGGCGAGTGCTGACCCGCTTGGGAATCACCAGCAGGTGCACCGGGGCTTTTGGCGCAATGTCTTTGATGGCGATGTAGCCATCGTCCTCATAGACGACCGTGCTGGGGATCTCGCGGGCGATGATGCGCTCGAACAGGGTGGCCATCTGCCCACTGTAATGCAGCGTGCCAATTGTCGGAGCACCTTCATGGGGCCTTCATGTCCAACATCTAGACGGAAGCCCCCTGCATACAACCGGGTGAACCAAGCGCGTTCGACCGGCGAGGCCAGAGCCTTCCGGGTACGGAGGAACCACCATGAAAATCACCGACATGACCGAACAGCACAGCCGCCGCGCCGCCCTCGCCACCCTGGGCAAGCTGGGCCTGGGGGCCGCCGCCCTGGGTCTGGTGCAGCCGGGCAGCCTGGCCGCGCCCGCCAAGGACATTGACCCGCTGGTGCTGAACTTCGCGCTGAACCTGGAGTACCTGGAGGCCGCCTTCTACCTGGCCGCCGTGGGCCGCCTCAAGGAACTGCAGGCCATCGGCGGCGGCGCCGAGATCCGGCTGCCGGCCGGGCTGGACGGCAGCATGGGCATGCAGTTCAAGGACGGCAACGTGGAGGCCATCGTCAAGGACATTGCCGAAGACGAGCTGGCGCACGTGAAGTTCCTGCACGCGGCGCTGGGCAAGGCGGCGGTGGTGCGTCCGGTGCTGGACCTGGGCATGGCCTTCGACGCGGCCGGTCAGGCGGCCTCGGGTGGCAAGATCAAGGGCTTCAACCCCTACGCGAACGACCTGTTCTTCCTGCACGGCGCGTTCATCTTTGAGGACGTGGGCGTCACCGCGTACAACGGCGCGGCGACCCTGATCACCAACCCCGCCTACCTGCAGGCGGCGGCCGGCATTCTGGCCACCGAGGCCGCTCACTCCGGCGCGATCCGCACCCTGCTGTACCAGCAGCGTCAGGTGACGGCGGCGGCCGGGCTGTACGTGGGGCAGGTCATCGCGGCCATCAGCGCGCTGCGCGGCAAGGTGGGCGGCGGCAAGGACGTGGGGCTGAGCGACAACACGGGCGCCGTGATCGCGGCGGCCGACAAGAACGGCGTGGCCTACGCCCGCACCACCAATGAGGTGCTGAACATCGTGTACCTGGGCGGCAAGGGCAAGGGCGGCTTCTACCCGAACGGCCTGAACGGCGCCATCAAGTAAGGCCGGAACAGGACGGGGCGAGCAGCCTGACGAACGTGGCTGGACGTTACCCCACGTGCCAGACGAACGTGGCTGGACGTTACCCCACGTGCCAGACGGGGGTAGCTTGAAGGTCCACTCCCTGCAAACAACAGCCAGCAGGTCGCATCACCCCCACCCGATCCGCTGAAGAATGCATCGGCCCCGGATCAACACCGACTCGGCCCTCTCAGGAGTGGCCGAGTCGGTGTTTTGCGCCCGTCAGGGTACGGTGATGCTTGCCCTGAATTCACCGGTCTCGCCCTGCCGGGCCTTCACCACCGTTTTGGCCAGCACCTCCGCCTTGCCGTTGGTGGTCCGGGTGATCTGCGCCCCGTAGCTGCCCGTGGTGCTCTGTTCGCTCAGCACCTTCCACTGCACCCGCACGTCATTCTTCCCGGGCGTCAGGAACGGCCGCAAGTCGATGGACTGACTCTCGGTCAGGTTGGACGGTTCGTTGGTGGTGATGCTGTAGTAATGGCCGTTCACTGAAAGCGTGAACTGCGAAACGCGCCCGTTCCCCACCGCCGTGCCGAGCTGCATGCCGTAGGCCGCCGCCTTGTTGTCGCAGCGCACGCTGTTCTTGGGCGGCGCATCGAAGCGGAAGGTCAGGGTCTTCTGGCCCGGATAGTAGTCGGTCCGGAAGGCGGCGATGGTGGTGAAGCGCGAACCGTTGCCCACCTTCAGCGACACCCAGCCGGTCCGGACATCCCGCTTGTTGGCGTCGCCCGTGACCTTCCAGCTCACCGTCAGCGTGTTGCCGGTGGGCTTGACCTTGCTGGTCACGTCCGCGCTCTCCGAACTGGTGCTCTTGGCAGAATCGGTGCGCAGCGGGGTTGCTCCGTTGAGAGACGCGGTCAGCTGCATCTGTGAGGTGCTGCTCGGCGTCACCTTCAGCACGTAGCTGAGGGGCGCACAGGACGTGGAGTCATCCAGCTGCGCCCGGACCGGAGCGGCGCCCAGTGCCGCACACAGCCCGAGGACCCCAGCCGTTCTCATGAGCGTGGTCATGCGCGTATTGTTCCCGGCCCGGGTGATGCCGGGCTCTGGATTCGGTGAAGATCAGGGGTCCAGCAGCGCCTGCACGCCCTGCACCGGCGACAGCGTCCCAGCCTGCACCGCGGCATGGACCTGCTGCCAGCGGGCCGGGTCCAGGCCCGCCTGAAAGCTGGCCCAGACCGCCTCACGCAGCAGCTCGTCAAACCAGCCGAGCAGCTGTGCATGCCGTTTATGCGCCAGTTCCGGCCCCAGTTCAGCGCGGTACTGCTGCACCGCCGCCCACACTTCAGGCAGGCCCGCCCCGCTCAGCGCACTGGCCTGCAGCACCTGAGGCCGCCAGCGGGCACCATGCGGCGTAATCAGCCGCAGCGCCGCCCGCAGTTCGGTCTGGGCACGGGTGGCGGCGGCCGGGTCCAGGTCGGCCTTGTTCACCACACACAGATCGGCCAGTTCCATGATGCCGCGCTTGAGGCCCTGCAACTCGTCGCCGGCGTTCGGCAGCGTCAGCAGCACGAACAGGTCGGTCATGGCCGCCACCTGCGTTTCGCTCTGGCCCACCCCCACCGTCTCCACCAGCACCACGTCGAAGCCGGCCGCCTCGCACAGCGTGATGGCCTCGCGGGTGCGCCGCGCCACGCCGCCCAGCGTGCCGCCCGACGGACTGGGCCGGATGTAGGCGGACGGATGCACCGTCAGCTGCGGCATGCGGGTCTTGTCGCCCAGAATGCTGCCGCCGGTTCGGGCGCTGCTGGGGTCCACGGCCAGCACCGCGACCCGGTGCTCGGCCTCGGTGAGCAGCAGCCCGAAGCGCTCGATAAAGCTGCTCTTCCCCACGCCCGGCACCCCGCTCAGCCCGATGCGGACGCTCTGGCCCGCGTGCGGCAGCACTTCGGCCAGCAGGTGCTGGGCTTCCTGCTGGTGGTCCGGGCGGGTGCTCTCCACCAGCGTGATGGCGCGGGCCAGCGCGCGGCGGTTTCCAGCCAGCAGCGGCGTGGTCAGCGGATGCATGTTCCAGATGGTAGAGCCTGACACCACACATCAGAAGGCCCCACCGCCGGACCTGCACGTGACGGTGGGGCCGCGGCCTGCGGCTCAGGCGAGCGGCGTGGGGGTCATGACCGAGAACGACGCGCCCGACGGATCAGCCAGCAACGCCATGCGTCCATACGGCGTATCCATCGGCGGCTCCAGCACCTGACCGCCCTGCTCGGTCGCCACATGGAACGCCTGATCCACGTCCGTGACGTAGAAGTAGGTCAACCAGCGGGCCGGGCGACCCCCTCCTCGCCCATTACGCCGGCATACCCCTCGCCGTTCCGGTGCAGCTGAAGGTAGTCCATGCCCGGCACCGGAACGCTGTCCGCCCGCAGAAGGGCGGTGTAGAAGGCGGCAGCCCGTGCCGAGTCCGGGGTGTGCACCTCCACCCACACCACACTTCCCTGATCGTCCCGGTTCTCGGCACCCTGGTGCGCGCCCGACTGCCACAGCCCGAAGACCGCGCCAGTCGGGTCGCTGAACACCCCCATATGCCCCTGCTCGCCCACCTGCATCGGGGCCACCACCGTCTGGCCACCCAACGCCTGCACACGCGCGGCGTCCGCTTCCAGGTCATCGCTGGCAAAGTAGACGGTCCAGACGCTCGGTACGCCAGCCCCGGCGGGCCTGGGGGCCAGGCCCGCGGCCACCCGGCCCTGTTGAAAGGCCATCGCGTAGCCGCCGTACTCGCTGGCGCTCTCTCCGTAGACCCAGCCGAACAGGGCGCTGTAAAACGCCCGGCACGGCTCCGGGGCAGTGGTCGTCAGGTCCGTCCAGCTTGGCAGTCCGGCAGCATATGTCATGGATTCCTCCTGTTGTTTGCGCGTTCAACAGAAGTATAGGTTACATTTGATTTTATGTCCAATACGTAATAAGGTTTATCGCTTCAAGACCCGGCATATAATTCAGGGGCATTGCCCTGCTTTGACCGCCGCCACGTCCCGGATCAGGGTCTTCAGATCGGTGTGATCGAACTTGGCACGGTAGCCGGTCTCGGAAACGATGCGGCCACGGCCGTCCAGCCGCGCCGTCAGGGTGTACAGCTGGCCCACGAAGCCGTTGGCGCTGGCTTTCAGGCTCAGCAGGCGGCCGCTCGCGTCGTAGTACTGGGTCAGGCGCAGGGTGTTGTCTGGGGTCAGGCGCACGTACCGCAGCACTCGCGCGTGCCCGGCGCTGTCCTGCAGCACGGTGTAGCCCGCCTTCTGACAGGCGGGCGTGAGCGGCACCGGGCGCAGCAGCGGGGTGGCCGCACCAGCGGTGGGGAGAGCGGTCAGCACAGCCAGGCACAGCAGCGGACTCTTCATGCCCCCAGCCTTGCACATCAGGCTGACGGAGAACTGGCCGCCTGCCGCTCACGGATCAGCCGCAGGACGGCCCCCGCACTGTCCAGGATCGGCGTGCCCGGCCCGAAGATGCCCGCCACGCCCGCCTCCCGCAGGGCGGCGTAGTCCTGCTGCGGAATCACCCCGCCCGCGATCACCAGGATGTCGCCCGCCTCCTGCGCGCGCAGCGCCGCAATCAGCGCCGGAATCAGCGTCTTGTGCCCGGCCGCCTGACTCGACACGCCCACCACATGCACGTCGTTCTCGATGGCCTGACGGGCGGCTTCCTCCGGCGTCTGGAACAGCGGCCCCACGTCCACGTCGAAGCCCAGGTCGGCAAAGGCGGTGGCGATGATCTTGGCCCCCCGGTCGTGGCCGTCCTGCCCCATCTTGACCACCAGCATGCGGGGCCGGCGGCCCTCCTCGGCGGCGAAGTGGGCCACCTCGTCCCGCAGCGCCGCGAAGCCCTGGTCGTCCTGCATGCCCTGGGCGTACACGCCGCTCAGCGTCTGCACCACCGCGCTGTGCCGGCCCCAGACCCGCTCCAGCGCGTCGCTGACCTCGCCCACCGTGGCGCGCGCCCGCATCGCCTCCACGCTGAGCGCCAGCAGGTTGCCGCTGCCGTCGCGGGCCGCCTGCTCCAGCGCCTGCAGGGCCGCCTGCACCGCCTGCGGGTCGCGCTGGGCGCGCACCTGCGCCAGCCGCGCCACCTGCGCGTCCCGCACAGCGGCGTTGTCGATGTCCAGCACCTCCACCGGGGTCGGCTCGGCGGCACGGTACTTGTTGACCCCCACGATCACGTCCTCGCCGCGCTCGATGCGCGCCTGCTTACGGGCCGCCGACTCCTCAATGCGCAGTTTGGGCACGCCCGACGAGATCGCGCGGGCCATGCCGCCCAGCCCTTCCACCTCAGCCATCAGCCGGCGCGCCTCCTGCGCCAGATCGTGGGTGAGGCGCTCCATCATGAAGCTGCCGCCCCACGGGTCGACGACGGCGGGAATGCCCGTTTCCTCCTGCACGATCAGCTGGGTGTTGCGGGCGATGCGCGCCGAGAACTCGGTGGGCAGCGAGGTGGCCTCGTCGAAGCTGTTGGTGTGCAGGCTCTGGGTGCCGCCGAACACCGCCGCCATCGCCTCGATGGTGGTGCGCACGATGTTGTTATAGGGGTCCTGCTCGGTCAGGCTCCAGCCGCTGGTCTGGCAGTGGGTCCGCAGGGCGCTGCTCAGCGGGTTCTGCGGCGAGAACTGCTGCATCAGCTCGCTCCACAGCAGCCGGGCGGCGCGCAGCTTGGCCACCTCGGTGTAGAAGTCCATGCCGATGGCAAAGAAGAAGCTCAGCCGGGGCGCGAAGCTGTCGATGTCCAGGCCGCGGGCCAGCGCCGCCCGCACGTACTCCAGACCGTCGGCCAGGGTGTAGGCCAGCTCCAGCGCAGCGTTGGCGCCCGCCTCCTGCAGGTGGTAGCCGCTGATGCTGATGCTGTTGAAGCGCGGCATCTCGGCGGCCGTGTACGCGATGATGTCCGCCACGATCCGCATGCTCGGCTCCGGCGGATAGATGTAGGTGTTGCGGACCATGAACTCCTTGAGGATGTCGTTCTGGATGGTCCCGGACAGCTGGGCGCGCGCCACGCCCTGCTCCTCGCCCGCCACGATGAAGGCCCCCAGGATCGGCAGCACCGCCCCGTTCATGGTCATGCTGACCGACATTTCCTGCAGCGGAATGCCGTCGAAGAGCAGCCGCATGTCCTCCACCGTGTCGATGGCCACGCCGGCCTTGCCCACGTCGCCCACCACGCGCGGATGGTCGCTGTCGTAGCCGCGGTGGGTCGCCAGATCAAAGGCCACCGACAGCCCCTTCTGTCCGGCCGCCAGATTGCGGCGGTAGAAGCGGTTGCTCTCCTCGGCGGTGGAGAAGCCGGCGTACTGGCGCACGGTCCAGGGCCGCGCGGCGTACATGGTGGCGCGCGGGCCGCGCAGGTAGGGCGGCAGGCCCGGCAGGGTGTCCACGTCCAGGCCGTCCAGATCCTGGCGGGTGTACAGCGCCTTGAGGGTCAGGCCCTCCGGCGTGACGCGGTTGAGACTCTCCGGCTCGGCGCCGCGCAGGTCCTTGCGGGCGAGCGCCTTCCAGGCCGTGAGGTCGGGGGTGGGCGTGGTCATGCGGCCTCCTTGGTCAGCGCCATGATAACGAACGTTTGGCACTGGTGGAACGGCCGCCCGCGGCCTTGGGGCCACCTTACGTTTCCTCTCACCTGATGGACAATTGTGGGCCTTGCAGCGTTGTGCGCTGTTGGGGCCACCGTTCAATGGTGGAGCACACTACCTGCACCCCGGAGGCCCCATGAACACCCGCACCCTGCTGACCGCCGTCCTCAGCGCTGGCCTGCTGGCCAGTTGCGCCCCCGCCCTGACCGGCCCCACCGCCGCCACTCCCGGCCGCCTCAACGTGGCCCAGCCGGCTCCCACCGTTCCGGCCGGCACCCTCACCGTCTTCAGCAACAGCTTCCGCAACGGCGGCCCGATCAGCCTGGCCCAGGTGGGCAGCGACTGCGGCGGCGGAAACATCTCCCCCGCGCTCAGCTGGACCGGCGCCCCGGCCGGAACCGTCAGCTTCGTGGTCACGGCGTACGACCCGGACGCCCCCACAGGGAGTGGCTTCCGGCACTGGACGGTCTACAACCTGCCGGCCACAACGACCAGCCTACCCGCCGGCGCCGGCAGCACGGGCGGCAGCCTGCCGGCCGGTGCCGTCCAGGGCGTGAATGATGCCGGCACCACGGCGTACCTGGGCCCCTGCCCCCCGCCCGGCGAGCCGCACCGGTACATCTTCACCGTGTACGCCCTGAACAAGACGCTGGACCTGCCCACCGGCGCCAGTCAGGCGATCGTGGGCTTCAATCTGAACGGCATCACGCTGGCCAAGGCCAGCACCACCGGCCTGTACGGCCGCTGACCACACGGAGGAGGGAGCCACGGCGCAATGCCGTGGCTCCCTCTGCTTTCCCTGTTCAGTTCGCCGGTACTGTCACGGTGAAGGTCTGCACCAACTTGCCAGGGGTGGTGCCCTGCTTCGCCGGCACGTCCACCCGAACCAGCAGACCGTTGGTGGCGGTGCGGGTGGCCTGACCGGTTAGCGCCGCGCGGCTGCTGAGCCCCTGCTCGGTGACCTCAAAGCGCACCGGTCGGTCTTTGGCGTTCTGGAAGGTGTAGGTCACGCGGATGGCGGTGCCGCCGGCCACCTTGCTGCTCACCGCGCTGCGGGTGTAGGTCAGGTCCGGGTCGGTGCCCAGGTCCAGCTCCAGCGCGGTACCGGCGGGGGTGGTGTCCACGCTGACCTGGCCCACCAGACGGCCGTCCTCGCGCACCGTGACCGGGCCGCCCGGCAGTTCGGTGTCGGTCTTGAGCCGGTAGCCCCGGTCCAGGTTGCCCTGATCTCCACCCGCCGAAAAGCCGCGCTCCAGCACTCCGTAGCGCTCGAAGCTGCTCACCTTCGGGTTCAGGAACGGCAGGCTGACGCTGCCGTTGGCCGGCAGCGTGAAGGCCCCCTGCAGACCGTAGCGGTACAGACCGCGCAGTTCGCCCTGGCTGCTGACCTTGGGCACGCCCATACTGTCAGCGGCGACGGGGGCCGCCATCTCGGCCCGCGCGTACGGCGCCGGCATCGGCTGGCCGTTCTCCAGCGGCACGTCGCCGGCGTACAGTTCGGCGGCCGAGACGTTGAACGGCTGATCCGAGCCGTTGCGCAGGTCGGCCAGCGCCGAGAGGCTCGCCGCGCTGCCGGACAGCTTAAGCGTGTAACGCGGCGTCCAGCTGAGCGCCCGCGTCAGGTAGGTCAGGGTGGGCGTGCCGCTGCCCGCCACCGTGAAGCTGGCCAGCCATGACGGCGAGAGTGGGTTCTCCGGCGGCACCTGATCGAAGGCCAGGCGCTCGGCCGGCACGGTGCGGTACTGACCCTGAGCATCCTTGATCAGCAGGTCGCGGGCGCGCACCAGCGTCACCCGCTCTCGCTTTCCGTCCTCCAGCAACGTCACCGGCTGCCCCTCCAGGGTGGCCAACCAGTTGGCCTGCTGCACCAGCGAGCGCGAGGTGACGTTCACGCCGTCCAGATCCAGCGAGTCCGGCAGGATGCTGCCGTAGAGGTTGATGGGCAGGCTGACCGTCACGCGACCCTGCTGGACGGCAGCCGTGTCGCGCACCTCCCCGAAGTTCTGGTAGATGCGCAGGTCGGTGGCGCTGGCAGTGCCGAGCAGGACGGCGGCGGTCAGGGCAGCAAGTGCGGTCTTCATGTCTGAAGTGTGAGCTGCAGCACCTGACGCGATATGAGAATGCCAGGAGCTGTTCCGGGCGCGGCGTCAGCTGCCCATCAAAAACCCCCACCCGGCTGGGGGTGGGGGCATGGCCTTGCAGCAACTTTAGAGAATGTCGTCGCGGATGCAGGCCTTGAAGTGGCCGGGGCTGACTTCCAGCAGCGGCGGCACCACCATGGCGCACTCGGGAATGGCGTACCGGCAGCGCGTGCGGAACACGCAGCCACTCGGCGGGTTGATGGGGCTGGGAATGTCGCCTTCCAGAATGATGCGCTGACGCTTCACGGTCGGGTCGGGGATCGGGGCGGCCGACAGCAGCGCCTCGGTGTACGGGTGCTTGGGGTTGCGGTTCAGCTCGCGGCTGGGCGCGATCTCCATGATCTTGCCCAGATACATCACGATGATGCGGTCGCAGATGTACTCCACCACCGCGAGGTCGTGGGCGATGAACAGCACCGTCAGGCCCAGTTCCTCCTGCAGGTCCTGCAGCAGGTTCACCACCTGCGCCTGAATCGAGACGTCCAGCGCGGAGGTCGGCTCGTCGGCCACGATGAAGGCCGGGTCTACCGCCAGCGCGCGCGCAATCCCGATGCGCTGACGCTGACCGCCCGAGAACTCGTGCGGGTAACGCCCCATCGTCTCGGGCCGCAGACCCACCCGGGTCAGCAACTCGGCGATGCGCTCCACTCGTGCTTTGCCCGGGTGCAGGTTGTGGATCTGCAGCGCCTCCCCGATGATCTCGGAGATGGTCATGCGCGGGTTGAGGCTGGCGAACGGGTCCTGGAAGATCACCTGCATCTCGCGGCGGTAGTCGCGCAGTTCACTCTTGCCGATGCGGGTGATGTCCTTGCCGTTGAAGATGATCTGGCCGCCGGTCGGCTCCAGCAGCCGCAGCAGGGTGCGGCCCATCACGGTCTTGCCGCTGCCCGACTCGCCCACCACGCCGACCACTTCGCCACGCCTGAGGGAGAAGCTGACGCCGTTGACCGCCTGCACATTGCCCACCACGCGCGACAGCAGGCCGCCCCGGATCGGGAAGAACTTCTGGAGATCCTTGACCTCCACCAGCGGCTCCCCCATGGCGGGCAGTTTGCGGATCGTGTTCCGGTCCACCACAGCGGTCATGCCTTCACCTCTCCAAATTCATGCGAGCGGATGCAGCGGCTGGTATGGCCGCCCCCCGTGTCGATCAGGGCCGGGACCGCCTTGCTGCAGTCGGGAATCGCGAACTTGCAGCGCGGCTCGAACACACAGCCGGGCGGCAGGTGCAGCGGGTTGGGCACGTTGCCAGGAATGGCCTCCAGACGCTGCTTGCGCTCGCCGGGCGCCTCCGCTTCGTGGTCCACGCGCGGCATGCTATTCAGCAGGCCCATGGTGTAGGGGTGCTTGGGCGCCTTGAAGATCTCCAGCACGTCGCCCTCCTCCACCACGCGGCCGCCGTACATCACCACGACGCGGTCGGCCATCTCGGCCACCACGCCCAGGTTGTGCGTGATGAACAGGATGCTCATGCCGATGTCCTTCTGCAGCTTGCGCATCAGGTCCAGAATCTGCGCCTGGATCGTCACATCGAGCGCGGTGGTCGGCTCGTCGGCCACCAGCAGGGCCGGGTTGCACGACAGCGCCATGGCGATCATCACGCGCTGACGCATGCCGCCGGACATCTGGTGCGGGTACTCGTTGACGCGCTTCTTGGCGGCCGGAATGCCCACCAGTTCCAGCATGCTGGTGGCCACTTCCATCGCCTCGCGGCGGTTCTTGCCCTGGTGCAGCATCACCGCCTCGGCGATCTGGTCACCGACGCTGTACACCGGGTTGAGGCTGGTCATCGGCTCCTGGAAGATCATCGAGATGTCGTTGCCGCGGATCTTGCGCATTTCGGCTTCCGGCAGTGTCACCAGGTTCTTGATCTGGCCGTCCTTGCCCCGGAACAGCACCTCACCGTCCGCGATCTTGCCGGGCGGGGAGGCGATCAGCCGCATGATGCTGAGGCTGGTCACGCTCTTGCCGGACCCCGACTCGCCCACCACGGCCAGCGTCTCGCCCCGCTTGATGTGAAAGGTCACGCCGTCCACGCTCTTGACGACGCCCTCGTCGGTGTAGAAGTAGGTCTTGAGGCCCTTGACGTCCAGCAGGACATCGGCCTCCGGATGCAGCGCGGTACCCATGACCGGACTCGCCGCTTCAGCTGATTTCTGTGTCATTCGTCCTCCTTACAAGAACGCTTCCGCTGTCTTGCGACGTGCCGGCCTCGATGCTGACGGTCTGCGTTGGCAGGGCACCGTGGCCCTGCCGTCTGGCGCGCATGATAGCAGGATTGTATACAAAGCCTGCGCTCTGTGCGTCACTGCCGGCGGCGTGGGTCAAAGGCGTCGCGCAGACCGTCGCCCAGCAGCTGATAGCACATCACCGTGAACACGATGAAAAAGCCGGGAATCAGCATCCAGGGGCGGTCGGTGATGCTCGCGATGCCGGCCTCCTGCGCCTGACTCAGCAGGGTGCCCCAGCTGACGTTCGGCTCCACCGCGCCGATGCCCAGGAAGCTCAGGCTGCTCTCCAGAAGGATGGTGCCGGGAATCGAGAGGCTGAGCGTCACGATCAGGTAGGTGGTCATGCTGGGAATCATGTGCCGGAACATGATGCGCGACTGCGACGCGCCCAGCGAGTTGGCGGCCGTCACGTAGTCCTGCTCGCGCACCGACAGCAGCTGACTGCGGATGGTGCGGGCCAGTCCGCCCCAGCTGATGAAGGCCAGCATGCCCAGAATCACGAACAGCGCCAGCAGCGGGTTGATGCTCTGCGGGAAGATGGAGCGCAGCAGGAACAGGAGGAACAGGTACGGGATGGCCGAGATCACCTCGATGGAGCGGTTGATCAGGTTGTCCACCCAGCCGCCGAAGAAGGCGGCCAGCGCGCCCATCACGATGCCGATCAGGGTGCTGAGCAGCACCGACAGCACGCCGATGGTCAGCGAGATCTGCGAGGCGTAGAGCGTGCGGGTCAGCAGGTCACGGCCCAACGCCTCGGCCCCCCACAGGAACACCTTGCAGCTGGGATCGCCGGTGCCGAACAGGTGGAGCGAGCCGGGAATGCCCAGAATCCGGTACGGGTCGCCCTGCACGAAAAAATGAACCGGGCAGGTCTTGCCGGTGGGGCTGAACTCCTGCTGGAAGGTAGTCATGTTCAGCTGCTGCGCGAACTGATCCACATACAGACCCCACTGCCCGGTCTTGGGATTGTGGATGTGCAGCGGCGTCGGCTTGCGGAACGCCGTGATGTCGGTGGTGCTGTAGTTGCTTAGCCCGTCCGGCGCCAGGAACGGCGCGAAGATGGCCATCAGGTACAGCAGGATGATGAAGATGCCGCCGGTGACCGCCAGTTTGTTCTTGCGAAACTGGGTCCAGGCGACGCTCAGCTGGGTCTGGGAACGGTGGACAACTTTGGGGGAGGATGCCGTGGTGGTCATGCGCGCCTCATCAGGAATACCGGATCCGGGGGTCAACCATGGTGAGCAGGATGTCGCTGATGGCGTTGCCGAAGAACAGCAGCACCATGGTCAGCACGCTGAAGCCGGCAATCAGATAGAAATCCTGGGCATTCAGGGCGTCGAGCAGCATCGGCGTGATCCCAGGATACGCGAACACCACCTCCACAAATCCTGCTCCACCGATCAATGTGGGCAGCAGGCCGCCGATGCCGGCCACGAAGGGAATGATGGCGTTGCGCAGGGTGTGCTTGTACACCACGCTGAACTCCGGCACCCCCTTGCTGCGGGCGGTGCGGATGAAGTCGCTGCGCAGGTGCTCCAGCATCTGGCCGCGCAGCACGCGGGTGAAGCCGGCCACGTCGCCCACCGCCAGCACCAGCCCCGGAATGATCAGGTGCTTGAAGGTGTCCCAGAACTTCCCGGCGGCGCTGAGCTGGTCATAGTTGTTGCTGGTCATGCCGCCGATGGGGATCTGCCAGCCGGTGGCCTGACGCAGCTTCAGAATCCCGAAGATGGCCAGCAGCGCAATGAAGAAGCTCGGGAAGCCCAGCAGGAAGTAGAACACCACGCCGCTGATCCGGTCGCCCAGCGAGTACTGCCGGACCGCGCCGTACACGCCCAGCGGAATGCTGATGGCGTAGAACAGCACCAGGTACACGGCCACCAGCTTCATGCTGTTGACCACCCGGGGCCACGCCACGTCCAGCACCGGCTGGGTGTACTGGAAGCTCAGGCCCAGGTCGCCGTGCAGCATGTTCCACAGCCACTGCAGGTACTGCTGGTAGACCGGCCGGTCCAGCCCGAAGCGCTCCGCCAGGTTGTGGAGCTGCTGGGCCGAGATGCCCGGGTTCAGGCGGGCCGGCGTCAGAAAGTCACCGGGAGCCAGGTAGATGATGAAAAAGACCAGCACGCTGGCCAGCAGGAAGGTCGGGAGCAGGTTCAGCAACCGCCTGAGGAGAAAGATCGCCACGTTTTGCCTCCTTTCGCGGGGCATTCAGGGGAAAGGGGCAGCCCCAACTTGCTGGGCCACCCCCGTTTTGCGGCGGAACTTACTTGATGAAGGTGGTCTCGATGTTGCGCGAGCCGTAGTAGCTGTTCATCAGCTCCTTCGGGAACTGACCACCCAGACGGTTGTTGTAGGTGACGTGGTAGCTGGTGCCGACCAGGTAGACCACCGGCTGCAGCTCACCCTCAACCTTGAGCAGCTGGTCGCCGATCTTCTGGCGGGCCGCCTGGTCCAGCGTGCTCTGGCCCTGGTAGAACAGCTTGGTCATCAGCTGCTCCTGGCTGGTCAGGCACTTGCCGTTGGCCGGGTTGTTGTAGCTGTGCAGGTTGGTGCCGCACGGCACGACGTTGGTACCGAAGGGCCAGATGTTGTCGCCGCCCGAGAGGCCCAGCAGGATCGCGTCGAACTTGCGGTCGTCGCCCTTGTCGGTCAGCTGGCCCACCAGGTTGTTGAAGTCGATCGGGGTGAAGTTCACCTTGACGCCGATCTTCTTGGCCTCGTCGGCGAAGATGCGGCCCAGCTGCTCACGCACGTTGTTGCCGGCGTTGGTGGAGAGGTTGAACTCCAGCTTCTGACCCTGAGCGTTCACCAGGATGCCGTCGCTGCCCTTCTTGGTGAAGCCCATCTGCGCCAGCAGCTTGGTCGCGCCGGCCAGGTTGTACTCGTACTTGGGCGCGTCGTCACTGATGAAGTTCTTGAACACCGGGTAGACGCTGTAGTAGGTCGGGTTGCCCAGACCGCCCAGCGCCAGCTGAACCATCGCCTGGCGGTTGGCCACCATGCTCATCGCGTGGCGGAAGCGCACGTCGCGGAACAGCTTCTGGTGGAAGGGGTCACTGGTCTTGTTCCAGTTGAACACGATCCACTGGCTGGTGGCCGCCGGGCTCACGTTGGGCAGCAGGGTCGCCTTCAGGGTGCCGGCGTCGATGGCCTTCTTGATCTGCGCCAGGTCGTCGGCCTTGCTGGCCCCGAAGCTGTCGATGTCACCGGCCAGGTAGGTGGCCAGACCCGCGTTCAGGTCCTTCACGATGCGGTAGGACTGGGTGTCCAGGTACGGCAGCGAGGCGCCGGCGCTGTCCTTGTTCCACTCGCCCCAGTAGGTGTTCTTCTTCAGCACGGCGCGCTGGCCGGGGCTGTAGCTGCTCAGCGTCCAGGCGCCGGGCGACACGATGCTCTTGGGATCGGTGTTCAGGCCCCACAGCTTCTTGATGGCGTCCGCGCCACCGGCACGGTAGGCCTTGCCGAACACGTGGTCGGGCCACGGCACGAAGCTCATCTTCACGTAGGCGGTGGCGTCCGCCTGCGGGAAGTCGAACTGCAGGGTGTAGTCGTTGATCTTCTTGATGGTGATGGGCTTCTCGCTGATGAAGAAGCTGTCGTAGCTGTTGCTGCCGACCTTGTCGTCGGTGTGGATCTTCCAGGTGGTGATCCAGTCGTCGGCGGTGATCGGCTGTCCGTCACTGAACTTCATGCCCTGACGGATCTTGACCACGAAGCGCTTGTTGCTGTTGCTGACCACCGGCATGCTCTCGGCCATGTACGGGATGAAGCCGTCGGTGGCGGGGTCCTGCTTGAACAGGGTCGCGCCGTTCAGGGTCATCAGGTCCGGCAGGCTGTCGGCCTCGGCGGACGTGAAGGGGTTGAGGGTCTTGTAATCGCTGATCTGGTAGCTGCGAAACTCGCCACCCTTCTTAGCGGAGCTGGCCGGGTCGGCGCTCCACTTGGCCGGCCAGACGAACGGAGCCGCCGAGCTGGTTCCCAGCGTGAGTGCAGCAAGCAGAAACAAGGTCTTCTTCATGGGCATTCCTCCTGGTCTGGATAAAACAACATCGCACCCAGCGGCGAAACTCAATTGCAGTGAGTTTCTAGGTTGGGATCATGACCGGCGTTGTGTGGGGTTCCAGCGAGGTCAATATAGGCAATATGGCTAGTCAGGTCAAGAAACGGTCAAGGCATTGCGAACGCCCTGCCCATCGGACTTGGGCGAGATGAGGACCATTCACACGGTATGCATAATTATGAGGAGTGAAGTATACAAACGAAAAGTCACCTCCCCGAATGAGGAGGTGACTGCCAGGGAAGACTTAACGCGAAACGATGTCGATCAGCAGAGCCAGCAGCATGAAAATTCCGCCCAGTACGCTGGAAATGCGAATCAGGCCACCTTCCACGCCGCGCCCGCCGAACAGGTCGCCGCCGCCGCCCAGGGAGGCGCTGAGGCCCGCCTGCTTCGGCACCTGCAGCAGCACGAAGAACACCAGCCCCACGCACGCCAGGGCAAACAGCACGATGAACAGAATCAGAATGGACATGAGAACCTCGCAAAACGCCTCACTGGAGGCGGAAAAATCAGGATTGAAGCAGGGCACGCGGAGTGGTGAGCGCCTCCGGCCGGCCTCGCCGGGTTGTGCGGGGCCGCCGAGCAGTGTATAGCATCTGCAGCGGAGAGGGTGGTCGCCGCTGCTCCACCACGCGTCATCATCCCGAAATCATGCATCGCCGCCACACTGACCTCTGAGGGAGGCCCACCCATGTCCACCAATCTGCCCACCCGGGCGCTCCGGCCCCTGCTGGTGCCGCTGAGCTGCCTGCTGCTGAACGCCTGCACACCTCTCGCCGCCGTGCTGTCCGGGAGCCAGGATCTCGTCACCCTGAAACCGGTCTCGGCCACCGGTCTGGAACGCACCTCGCCCACGCCGGGCAGCAAAGACAAGACCGTCACGCCGCTGTCCGTGGGAGGCAGCGCCTTTCCTCACGGCTACGTGGTCCGGGCCCCCTCGGAGCTGGTGTTCCGGTTGAACGGCAATTGCGACCGCCTGAATGTCAGGATCGGGCTCGACGATCAGACGCGCAGCCAGAATGCCCTGACCTTCCAGGTCTTTGCCGACGACCAGAAGCGCTTCGACAGCGGCCCGGTCCGCAGCGGTCAGGCGGCGCGTCCGGTGCAGGTGGACGTGATGGGCGCCCAGACGATGCGGCTGGTGGTGTCCGGCGAGGCCGACGCGCGCGCCGACTGGCTCACGCCCACCCTGACCTGCGAACCGTGGGGCGGCCCGATCGTGATCACGCAGGGCGGCACCTACTCCGGCGCCTGGGAAAGCACCGACCCCAACACGCCGGCCGTGATCGTCCGCACCAGCGACCCGGTCACCATCACCCGTAGCCGAATCCGCGGGGTGGGCCACTACGGGCTGATTGAGGGCACCGGCAACCGGCTGACCGTCACCAACACGGTGTTTGAGGGGCAGCGGCCGCGCATCCGGGGCCGCAGCGCGCCCATGGCCGTCAGCCTGTTCCAGGCGCGCCGCCTGACCTTCGAGCACAACGTGGTCCGCCAGCAGGGCGGCGTCCGGCTGACCCAGTGGCAGGGCCAGGCCAGCGACGGCGACACGGTCCGCATCCGCTACAACCTGGCCAGCAACATTGACGGACGTCAGGACGACGGCTTCGGCAACCCGATCACCAGCGGCGAGCGCACCATCACCAACTTCGTGCAGTTCAATCAGGTGCAGGGCATCAGCGGGGCCGAGATCGCCTGGAATCAGGTGATCAACACGCCGTACCAGTCGCTGGTGGAGGACAACATCAACATGTACCTCAGCAGCGGCGTCAAGGACAGCCCGATCAAGATCCACGACAACTACATTCAGGGCGCCTACAACGCCGACCCCGCGCATGACGCGCGCTATGCGGGCGGCGGGATCCTGCTGGGCGACGGCAAGAGCGAGCGCCTGGGCGACAACGGGTACCAGTGGGCCTACAACAACCGGGTGGTCGGCACCGCCAACTACGCCCTGGGCGTGCTGGGCGGCCTGGAAAACCGGCTGTACGACAACCGGGCCATCGGTTCCGGGCTGCTGCCGGACGGCCGCCCCATCGCGTCGCAGAACACCGGCCTGGTGGTCTGGAACATGTACAAGGCGGGCGCGGGCCTGTTCGGCAACAACAGCGTGAAGTCCAACGCCGTGGCCTGGAACAGCCGTGTCCGGAGCAGCCAGACCTCACCGAGCCCGTGGTATATCCCCGACTGCGACAAGCAGGGCAACACCTGTGACAACACCAACCTGGGCCTCGCCAGTCCGGAACAGGAACAGGCGGAATTCAGCCAGTGGCAGAAGGCGCTGCGCGACGCGGGCATCCAGCTCGGCACCACCGTGACCGACTGAGCGCTTCAGAAGGGCAGCAGGGCCAGGAACATGTGTCCTGGCCCTGCTGTTTGTGGTGCCGAAGGCGGGACTCGAACCCGCACGGTTTCCCGCTCGATTTTGAGTCGAGTGCGTCTACCAATTCCGCCACTCCGGCTCACTGCTGCTGGGACATGCTAGCAGCGCCGCCCGGAGCGGTCAAACGGCGCCGTGGGCGGAGGGCTCGGGATGCACGCCGATGCGCGCGCCGATGTCGCGGCGCAGCTGCCGGCCCTCGAAACCAACCCGGTCGGCCAGAGCGTAGGCGCGGCCCAGGGCGAGCGCCAGGGTGGCGGCCTGCGCCTGCACCGCCAGCACCCGCCCGCCCGACGACACCAGCTGGCCATCCAGGCGCCGGGTGCCGGCCTGATAGAGCCGCTCCTGTGGCCCCGGTTCCGGCAGCTGCAGCGGAATATCGCGCTGCGGCTCGGCCGGATAGCCGGGCGCGGCCAGGATCACCACCGCGCTGGCGCCGGGCGCGAACTGCACCAGCGCCGGGTCCAGCTGGCCCTGAGCGCACGCCAACGCGATGAGCGCCAGGTCGCCCTGCAGCAGCGGCAGCACCGCCTCGGCCTCCGGGTCGCCGAAGCGGGCGTTGAACTCCACCACCTTCGGGCCGTCCGCGGTCAGCATCAGGCCGGCATACAGCACCCCGCAGAAGGGCTGGCCCTCGGCGGCCATGCCGCGCATCACCGGGTCCAGGATGTCGCGCTGGATACGCTGCTGCGCGGCGGGCTCCAGCGGGAACGGGCAGATCACACCCATACCGCCGGTCATCGGTCCCTGATCCTGCTCGTAGATGGTCTTGTGGTCCTGAGAGGGCAGCATCTGCACTGCCCGCACTCCGTCCGCGAAGGCCAGCACGCTGACCTCCTGCCCCTGCATGAACGCCTCGATCACCACGCTGGCGTCCGGCTGCCGGAAGATCTCGTGCAGCGCGGCCTGCGCCTCCGCGTGGGTCTGGCAGATGGTGACGCCCTTGCCGGCACGCAGGCCGGCGTCCTTGACCACCAGCGGCAGCGGCTGGGCCGCCGCGTAGGCCAGGGCTGGGTCCAGCGCCTCGAAGCTCTGGTAGGCCGCCGTGGGAATGTGGTGGCGCTGCATGAACGCCTTGCTCCAGCTCTTGTCGCCTTCCAGCCGGGCCGCCGCCCGGGTGGGGCCGAAAGCCGGCACGCCCACCTGCTGCAGCGCGTCCACCACGCCCTCCGAGAGCGGCCCTTCTGGCCCCACGATCACCAGGTCGGCCCGCTGCTGCACGGCCAGTTGGGCGTACGCTTCCGGCGATGCGGCCCCTGCGAGGCAGCGCGCCTGCTGGGCAATGCCGGGATTTCCGGGGCTGCACAGCACCTCGGCCACGCTGGGCGAGCGGCTCAGGGCGTCCACGATGGCGTGTTCGCGGCCGCCACTGCCGATCACCAGCACGCGCAGGCCGGCGGGCTGATGAGATGTTGGGGGAACTTCAGTCATGGTCGGGAGCTCCAGGGCAGGCCGAGAGGAAGGAAGCGGTCACGGGCCCACTGTGCCGCAGCGGCGCACGGCCGCCCGCGTGTTGTCTGACCTCTGCCGGAAGCGGCTCAGCTCCGGGCGGCCCGCCGCGTCCAGTAGCGGATCAGCCCCTGCACGCTCATCCAGGGGGGGCAGGCGGCTGCGTAGCGCTCCGGTAGGTCCGGGCCTTCGGCCTGCAGGGCGGCCATCAGCCGGGAGGTGTAGCGTTCCGTGACGGCCTGGGCCTCCAGCGACTCCTCCAGCCCCTCGCGCACCACCCGGGCGTCGGCGTGCAGGTGGGTGTGCAGCTGGTCCCAGTGGGCGGCCTGCTGCGGGTAGGTGCCGTAGTGCGCCAGATGCAGGTTGAGCGCCGGCACCTCACGCAGCACCTCGATGCTCCGGTCCCAGGCCTCCAGATCGATGTCCGGCGGCGGGGTAGGCGCGCGCGGTGACTGCCGGGCGTCCAGCCGGATGCCGCCCACGTCGCCCACGTACAGGTCGTCGCCCACGTGGTACGCCAGATGGTGCACCGCGTGCCCCGGCGTGTACAGGGGCCGGGCCTCCAGCGTGCCGAGCCGCAGCGTCTCGCCGCCTTCCAGCACCGTCAGGCGCTCCTCCGGCACCGGCCGCATCTCGCCCCACAGCCGTTCCATCTGGTCGCCGTAGATCTGGGCGGCGCTGGCCAGCAGCCGCTCCGGCCGCGCCAGATGCCCCGCGCCCCGGCTGTGCACGTACACCCGCGCGCCCGGACTGGCCGCCATCAGGCTACCGGCCGCACCCGCGTGGTCCAGGTGAATGTGAGTGAGCAGCAGATGGCGCACGTCGGCCAGGGTGGCGCCCAGCGTGGCCAGTCCGCTCTGAAGCGCCCCCAGGGTGCTGGCCGGACCCGAGTCCACCAGCGCCAGCCCGTCGCCGGTGTCGAAGACGTACGTGGCGATGACGCCCGGCTGCCCCAGGAACTGCAGATCGAGGGTGTCGGGCATCGCTACGCCCGGCCCAGCAGCCGCGCCGCCACCAGGATCACCACGGCGAGGTACTGCAGCGCCGCCAGCACCCGCAGCACGCCGACGTTGGGGGTGCTTCTCAGAGGACCTTGCGCCATGAACAGCACAAACGACGCGGACAGCAGAATCAGGACGGCAAATACCCACAGGGCCATGCGGCGAGGATAGCGGATGGCAGCCGGGTCAGGTGCGCGGGCGGCTCGAGACGCGCAGCAGCTCGTCGTAGCTGTCCGGCTGGTCCGGGTCGTCCAGGGCGGCCTTGTTGCGGCCGGTGAACCCACACTTCTGGCAGCGGTGCACGATCATCCAGCCCTTCTTGGGATGCTGCTCCACCGAGACCGGCACCATCAGCCCGCCGCAGTCGGCGGCGCGGTCGCCAGGGTGAATGTCCAGGTGCAGGCTGTGCAGGCAGCCGGGGCAGTGGTTGCGCACCGACCCGTTGCGCAGCGGCTGCACCTCCAGGCCGCAGTGCTGGCACACGAAGCTGGTGTTGGTGCCCTGCACCGTGAAGCGGCGGGTCACCTCGCCCTCCCCCGCTGCCACGCCAGAAACGCCTGGATGCCCGGCAGCGTGGCGATGGCGATGCCCGCCGCCGCGAAGGCCAGTCCGGCGAGCAGCGCCGCCAGCCCCGAGGCCGTGAACCCGCCCACCACGCTGAGCAGCGCGGTCAGCACCCCGCCGCCGATGCTCAGGGCCAGCGTCAGATACAGCGCGGGCCGGGCGCCCCGGTACAGCCAGACGAGCAGCAGCGCCGTCAGGACCGCCGAGATCAGGTCCGGCAGGCGGCGCTGCGCGTCGCCGTGCAGCAGCCGGCTCACGGCCGGAATCACACTCAGCGCGAAGATCACCGCCAGGGCCAGCAGCAGCTGCAGGCGGCCCTGGTCGGCGGGGGACGGGGGGACGGGTCGGCTCACGGCCCTGGTGATAGCACAGGCCCGCCCGACCGAGTGTGGCCGCCTGTCCCAGCGGCACGGGACATGGCCCCTCGCTCCCTCACACCGTCAGGTCGTGGGGGTAGCAGTAAGCCCAGCGTTCCCCCGGCTCCAGGCTGTGGATGATCGGATGGTCGCTGGCCTGGGCATGGGCGGTCGCGTGCCGGTTCTTGGAGCTGTCGCAGCAGCCCACGTGCCCGCAGGTCATGCACACGCGCAGATGCACCCAGCGGTCCCCCAGCGCCACGCACTCCACGCACACGCCCGCGTCCGGCGTGACCACCGTGAGGCCGTGGGCGTGCTCACACATCTGCTGCTGCGCCGGGTCCAGCCGCACCGGCAGCGGGCCGCTCAGCTGCTGCTCCAGCTCAGCGCGGTCCATGCCGCTGCCCAGGTGATGCAGCGCCCCCAGAGCCGACTCGTCCTGCGCCGTCAGCACCACGCTGGCCCCGGCGTCCTGCAGCGCCGCCACCTGATCCGGCTCGTCGGTGTGGGCGATGATCTGCAGGCGGGGGTTGAGGATGCGCGCGGCGCTGACCACCCGTCCGGCCATCTCGGGCGTGTCGTCCGGCACCACCAGCGCCCGCGCCTGCAGAATGCCCGCCTCGCTCAGCAGCGCCGGACGCGAGTAGTCCCCGATCACCACCGGCACGTCGTGGGCCGCCACCCGCGCCGCGCCGTCCGGACTGAGCGTCAGTACCCCGAACGGCTGCCCGGCGCGTGCCAGCCCCCGCGCAATCCGCTGGGCGCGCGCCCCGAAGCCCGCCAGGATCACGTGGTTGTTCAGTTGGCCCAGCGCCGACTCCGATGTGGACGCCTGCGCCGCTTCCAACTGCTGCCGCTGCGTCTGTTCCTGGCGGCGTGTGCCCAGCCGCTCGCCCAGCCGGGCCGTGAGGGGCGTCAGGGCCATCAGCAGCACGGTGGCCGCGATGAAGCTCTGGGTGCCCACCGTGCCCAGCCCGGCCGGGGTCAGGCCCAGCGCCCGGCCGCTGCTCTCCAGTACGAACGAGAACTCCCCGATCTGGGCGAGCAGGAAGCCGCCCGGCAGCGCGACCGAGAGCGGCAGCCGCAGCAGCCGGATGCCGGCGGTGGCCACCACGCTCTTGAGCACGATGATGGCCAGCACCACCCCCACCACCAGCGGCAGGTGCGTCAGCAGGAAGCGCACGTCCAGCTGCAGGCCCACCGACAGGAAGAAGGCGGCGCTGAACAGAATCTGCAGCGGCAGGATCTCGCCCAGCGCCTGCCGCCCGAAGCGGCTCTCGCTGACCAGCAGGCCGGCCAGAAAGGCCCCCAACGCCAGCGACACTCCCGCCAGACTGGTCAGGTAGGCGGTCCCGAAGCAGCCGGCCACGATGGTCAGCAGGAAGATCTCCGGCGAGCAGGTGCGCGCCACCACCTCCAGCACCTTCGGCACCACCCGGCGGGCCAGCAGCAACACGGCCGCCACGATCAGCACGGCCTTGCCCAGCGCCAGCGCCACGCCGCCGATGCCGCTCCCCTGGCCGGCCATCATCGGCACCAGCAGCACCATCACCACCACCGCCAGGTCCTGAAAGATCAGGATGCCCAGCAGCGTCTGCCCCAGCCGGGTGCCGCTGCCGCCGCGCTCCTGCAGCAGCCGCAGCACGATGGCGGTGCTGGACAGCGCCAGCAGGAAGCCGGTGAAGACACCACTGCGCCAGTCCACGCCCAGCAGCAGCAGCACTCCGGCCGTGACCAGCACCGTCAACACCACCTGCAGGCCGCCGCCCAGGAAGATCAGCCGGGCGATGCGCGACAGCCGGTCCAGGCTGAACTCGATGCCGATGGTGAAGAGCAGCAGCATCACGCCGATCTCGCTGGCCGCCCCGATCAGCGCCGGGTCGCGGATGATGCCCAGCAGCGACGGCCCCACCAGGACGCCGGCCAGCAGAAAGCCGATGATCGGGACCAGCCCGGCCCGGAACGACAGGTACGCCACCACCGCCGCCACCAGCAGCAGCAGCGTCAGTTGACCCAGGAAGGCGGGCGGGCCGGAGGAGTGGGTAGCGGCGGCTGCGGCAAGGGCCGACCCCGAGAGGCTGAGCAGCAGAGCGGGAACACGCATCATGCCTTCATCATGCGGGGGAGCGGCCCTGCCGCACAGCACTCGGCTGACGATTGACGAGGCCCACTAGGGGCAGAGCGCCGTGCGGCACACCTCCAGCTCCGCGTAGTCGCGGCCCGCCTGCACCACCAGCCGCACCGAAAGCACCCCGTTTTCCAGCGCGTAGCGGTCGCCCTGTGCCGTCTCCAGCTGCGAGAGCGGCACCTGCGTCAGCTGGTTGCGGGCATCCACCCACCAGTCGCGGTACACGGCTGGCGTGCCGGTGTACGGCAGGTCCAGGCGGAGCGTCTGACCGGGGCGCACGTAGCCGAAGTTCAACCGCAGGTGCGCCGGCGTGACCGGCAGCGTCAGGGTGTAGCGCCCGCCTTCCGGCAGGGTGGTCGCGTAGTAGCGCCGGTCGCTCGGCTGGCCCACCAGACTCAGGGTGCCGCCCACGCCACTGACCCCCAGCGTGCCGACCGTCTCCCCGCTGACCGCCTGCACACCCAGCTGCCCGAACGCGCCGGTGCAGACTGAGGCATTCCAGGCGTCCTGGCGCACACAGCCGGGCGTGAGCAGCGGACTGGTGGCCACCACGCTGCGGCCAGCGGTACCGGTCACGCTGCCGTCCCGGTCGATAAAGGTGGCGGCCTTGTCGCCGTCCCGGTCCATCAGCGGCGTATCCAGCCAGACGCGGTTGGAGCTGTCCAGCCAGTGCAGGCCGGACGCGCTGTTGAGCGGGCTGAGCGCGAAGCTGTTCTGGCGGTTGTAGCCGAGCCCGCTGGCCGGACGCAGGCTGTTCGGCACAAAGCGGGCGAGGCTGGCGCGCTCAAGGCTGACGGTGCCGTCGTAAAACTCGAAACCCCGGATAGGAAAGCCAGCGTCCCAGGGGCGCGGCAGGCTGCGTCCACCCTCGCCGGTCGCTTCCCACGACTGCGGGGTGCCCAGGTTCGCGGTCTCCCCCACCAGCAGCGTGCCGTCCACCGCCGCCTGGTTGGCGGCGAGGGTGGCGCCCACCGCGTTGTCGGCCAGGGTGCCGCCGCTCAGCCGCAGGTGGCTGCCGCGCAGCCACACCCCGCGCTGGCGGTTCTTGTAGCCGGTGAAGCCGGTGAACGCGGCCTCCACCGGGGTGGACGCGCGGTCCGAGGGCGTGACCACTGGGGTGTAGAGCATCGTCTCGGTGGTGGTGCCGTCGGCGGCGTTGCCGTTGTCCACGTTCAGGCCGGTGTCGGTGCCGTGCGCCACGTTGTTCTGAAACTGGCCGAGCGGGGTGCGGCGTGGCCAGAGGGTGCCGCCAGCCGCCTGCGACAGCCCGGTGGGATGTTCCGGCATGGCGTACCAGAAGCCGGTGCCCTGCACCCCCGCCGCCACGTTGCCCACATAGCTGTTGGCGGGGTTGGTGATCCAGAAGCCGGCCGGATTGCGGTCACTGCTGAGCAGCGGCGTCTCGTGGAGCCGAGTGTCGGGCCGGCGTACCAGCAGCGCGAGGTTGCTGCTGAAGATGTTGCCGGTCTCGGCGCCGTCCTCCATGAAGTAACAGTGGCCCACCGTGTTGTAGGCGACGTTCTGCTGGATGCTCAGGTCGGAGGTGCCGTGCACCGTCACGCAGCGGTTGTACAGGTCATGCAGGCTACTGCCGCGCAGGTAGGACCCGGCCGCCGACCCCAGCATGTGGAAGTGAACCGGATACCGCCGCAGCGTGTTGCGCTGGCCCATCCGGGTGAATTCCACCCCTTCCAAATGGGCGGTGCTGCCGCTCATCACCATCACCTGCCCGCCCAGGCCGCTCGTCACGCTGTCCTCGGCGGCCTGCACCGTGATGTTGCGGCTGAGCAGGCCCACCTCCGCCTGTTCCGTGACCGTCTGGCCCCCGATCTGCTCCGGTGTCCCCCAGTGGGTGAAGCGCAGCGGCTGGGCCAGCGTGACCACCCGGCCCTGCACCGAGCGCACGGCCACCGTCTCGGTCTGGGCGCTGTCGAAGTCGGTGGTGGCCAGGGCGAGCAGGTCGCCGGGCCGCCAGTCCGGGGCGTCCTGAACAGTCAGGGTGGTACTCCCGGTGCGGGCCGTCTGGGCCAGCCGGGTCCAGCTGGTCCGGGCCTCGCCGTGCAGGTCCAGCCGCCCGCCCATCACGCCGATCAGCCGGTCGCCCATGCCCATCACGTTCTCGTCCGGCACCGTGTCGGTCAGCTCGATGACGGCCCGGTGGACATACGGCCGCGCCTCGCTGCCCACCGCGAGGGTGCCGTGCAGCAGAATCCAGTCGGTTCGGAGCGTCAGGTCCTGGTCGGCGAACATCAGCGCGCTGCCCGCCGGGACGGTCAGGCTGCGCAAAGCGGGCGGCGATACGTCCAGCAGCATCGCCTGTCCTTCCGGGACCGTCACGCTGTCGCCCTCCAGCGGCACGTGACGGTTCGGCCAGCTGGCCGGGTCGCTCCAGCGCAGGGTGGGCGTGGGCAGCGGGGCCGCCGGTGTGGACGGGGTGGCCACACCCACGCTGGTGCCCGGACCGGCTGGCGCAGGGCCAGAAGCGGCGCCGCCACAGGCCGCCAGCACGAGACTCAGCAGCAGCAGCGGCGGCATAAAGGTCGGCTTCATGAGAACAACGCTACAGGCCGGAGGCGCGCGGCGCTATGAAATACACGCCGTGAACCGGTGGCTGCCGTTACCGCCCGTCCACGCTCAGGTCCAGGCTCCCCTCCACCGCCTCGGCCACCCGTTTCTGGGTGTCCTGCACCTCCACCACTGCCGTCTCGCCGCCCTCCAGGTCCATCACGAAGTGGTCGCCCTCCAGCCGCACCCGCTCCAGAATCTGCTCGTCGCCCTGCGGCCGGGTGCGGGCCCGCAGCTCCACGTAGCGGCCCAGCGGCGTGCGGATCACCTTGGGAGCCAGCACCTCCTCCACCTGGAAGATGCCGCCGGAGTTGTTCATGGTCACGTCGATCAGCACCGGCTTGGTGTCGCCGCGGGTGATGACCACCTGGTCCACGGCCAGGGCGCTGATGCTATGGATGTCCACGCTGCCCAGCGCGAAGGCCTTGCGCCCACGGCCCTTGGTGATGTCGGTGCCGTCCGCCACCGCCACGATGCCCCCCTCGATGGTCAGGGGCGCCGGGTTCAGGTCGTGGCAGTTGATGCCGTGCAGGATGAAGGCGCGGATCTTGGTGCGCTTGAACACGTCCGGGTACAGCGGCTCCAGAATCCGGTCAATGATCGGCCGGGCCAGATGCACGCCGTGTTCCTCGTGCGCAGCACGGTGCACCTGGTTGCCGATGTCGTGCAGCATGGTGGACAGGATGGTGACCAGGAACACGTCCTCCACCTCACCGATGCCGCTCTCCAGCAGGTCCGGCTTCACGCCGCCCTCCAGCAGCAGTTCCAGAATCGCCATGCTGGCCGCCCCGGTCACGAAGGCGTGCACCCGGCCGTGATCGTTGTAGCCGAGCTTGCGCATGGTGATGTAGTTGGCCATGTCCCAGTGCGCGAGCGCCTCCGGGTCGTGGATCAGGGCCTCGAACGCGGCGAGTGCCAGCGGGTACTCCTGCAGGTCGGCGCGGATCGCTCCCCCCAGCGCCTCGATCAGCCGGGCGCGCGGGGTGGCGAATTCGATGGTGCGTTCCTTGCCGCTGTGGCGGGCATCCACGTCTTTCAGGCTGCCGCGCGCCACGTTCAGGGTCAGTTTGTCGCCGCTCATGGGGTCTCCCTTCGGCGTGTCAGGGAGGTCGGTCGTGTCGCGGAGAGGAAGCAGGGGAAACTGGCGATGCATGATCGGCCTCTGGCTCATGTTCCATGCTATGGCGACGCGGCTGACAGCCGGCTTACTCGCCCTTGAAGTTGGCCTTTCGTTTACTCAGGAACGCCTGGGTGCCCTCGCGGAAGTCGGTGGTGGCCACCGTCATGCCAAACAGGTCGGCCTCGATCTCCAGGCCCAGTTCCAGGGTGGTGTCCAGCCCGCGCCGCACCGCTTCCTTGATCAGCGACAGCGAGATGGGTGCGTTCTTGAGCATCGCCTCGGCCACCACACGCGCCTGCTCCAGCGCGTTGTCGGCCACGTAGTTCACCAGCCCCATGCCGAGCGCCTCCTCGGCCGGCAGCTGCCGGGCGGTCAGCATCAGGTCCAGGGCGCGGCCGGTGCCGATCAGCCGCGAAAGCCGCTGGGTGCCGCCGAAGCCCGGCAGCAGGCCCAGGCCGGCCTCCGGCAGCCCCAGCCGGGACGTGCGCGACGCCACCCGTACGTCGCAGGCCAGCGCCAGTTCCAGGCCCCCGCCCAGCGCGTACCCGTTGATGGCCGCGATGGTGGGAATCGGAAGGGTGGCGATGCCGTGCATCACGTCCTGGCCGGCCAGCGCCAGCTCGCGGCCCGCGTACACACCTTCCAGCTGGGTCAGCTCCGAGATGTCGGCGCCGGCCACGAAGGCCCGGTCGCCGGCCCCGGTGATGATCAGGGCGCCGATGTCGGCATGCTCGGCCACGATGTCGGTCACCTGGCTGAGTTCCGAGAGCGTGTCGCCATTCAGTGCGTTCAGGGCGCCCTGGCGGTTGACGGTCAGGACGGCCAGCGGGCCGTGCTGATCCAGCTGCAGGTTACGAAACTCGTACTCGTCGAAGAGGGTCATGCGGCCATCTTCGCACAGCCGCCCTCAGGCTTCTGCCGCATGCAGCCGCACCAGCGCCTCCAGCGCCACCCGCACCATCCGGTCCACCCCTTCGGCCAGCACCGCCTCCGGCACCAGCTGCGGATCACCGATGTCGTTGCTCACGGTGGCGAGGCAGCCAGCCCGCACCCCATGCATTGCCGCCACCAGAAAGATGGCGCTGGCCTCCATCTCGAAGCCCAGCACGCCGTACCCGGCCCAGCGACGGGCGTGCTCCGGGGTGCTGGCATAGAAGGCGTCCTCGGTCATGACCAGCCCGACGTGGTGGGTCACGCCGGCCTCGCGGGCCGCCTGAACCGCCGCCTCCACCACCTCGAAGCTGGCAGTGGGCGCGTACGGGGCGCCCTGCAGCAGCTGCCGGGTGGTGCCGTCGTTCGGCACCGCCGCCTGCGCGATCACCAGGTCCGCGGCCTGCAGCCGGGGCGTCGCGCCGCCCAGCGTGCCCACCCGGATCAGGGTGCGCGCCCCCAGCCGGATCAACTCCTCGGTGACGATCGCCGCACTGGGGCAGCCCATGCCGGTGGCCTGCACGCTGACCGGCACCCCCCGGTAGGTGCCGGTGTAGCCGAGCAGCTGACGGTGCCGGGTGTACTCGCTGGCGCCCTCCAGATAGGTCTGGGCGATATGGTGAGCGCGGTTCGGGTCGCCAGGAAGCAGAACATAGGGCGCAACTGCGCCAGGCGCAGCGCGAACGTGAATCTGAGTGGGAGCAGCGTCGGTCATAGGGGGAGTATAGAGAGCGGTAGCGGCCGCCGGTTCCTCAGGACCTTCACACACCTGACGACAGCATGAGTTGGGGATCAAGTTACAATCCGGATGCTGGACATGAGAATTCTCTCATGAGCATTTTTCCTTAAGAGACGGTCAGTTTCCACACTGGAAGCGAGGAGACGCGTCCTGAACGCGTTCGTGCGGCTCATCATATGAGAGTTCCTATGAGTCTATGCAGAAGGTGGCTCATATTTTAACCCCAGGGGCCGGTTAGCGGCGTGGGTAGGCAGGGAGAATCACATGGAGGTTCACGGGGCGCTCACAGCGGTTTCTTACGGTGAGGGGCAGGACAGGCCGCAAACTGCGGTCTACACGGAGGAAACCCACATGCAAAACTTCAAGCGTCTGACCATTGCTTCAACCCTGGCCCTTGCCATCGGCGCTGCCAGCGCCCAGACCGACACCACCGCTGCTCCGGCGACCTCCACCCAGGTGACCACCTTCACCGACGTTCCGGCCGGCCACTGGGCCAAGGACGCGGTGGACCTGATCGTCCAGCGCGGCCTGATCCAGGGCTTCCCGGACGGCACCTTCCGCGGCAACGACAACCTGACCCGCTACCAGGCCGCGCTGATCTTCTACCGTCTGCTCCAGAGCGGCAACCTCAGCAACGGCTCGGTCAGCAGCACCGACATGACCACCATCGCCAACGGCATGCAGGAAGTCTCGACCGAACTGGCCGCCCTGACCACCCGCGTCTCGGACCTGGAGAAGCTGACTGCAGACCAGCAGACCCGCATCGCAGCGCTGGAGCAGCAGATCGCGACCCTGAACACCGGCAGCACCGCCAACGCCGACGTGACGGCCCTGACGGCCCGCATCGACGCGCTGGAGACCGCTGTCCAGAACATCCCGGCCGGCGCCCAGGGCCCGGCGGGCCCGGCCGGCGCTGCCGCCGACACCAGCGCGCTCGAGGCACGTGTGAGTGCCCTGGAAGCGGCCGCCAACGCGGCGCCCGCCACCACGACTCCGGCCACCACCCCGGCCGACACCAGCACCACCCCCGGCACGGTCGTGATCGGTGACACCAGCACCACCGACACCACTGTGGCCACCAACCCCGGCCGTCTGTACGTGGGTGCGAACTACACCTACGCCCTGGCCACCGACACCACAAACAGCACCGGCGTTGCTGTGCAGGGCGCTCGCGCTGCCTACGGCGTCGTGGTCGGCAGCACCCAGGTGGTTGGCCCCTTCGGCGCGCGCATTGCCGCTGACTACGTGGCGGGCAGCAACGCCACCAACGGCGGCACCATCAACGCCGACGCCGACATCACCTACAGCCTGAACGCGGGCGGCAAGTTCTCGCCCTACGTTGGTGTCGGCTTCGGTCTGACCAGCAGCAAGGACCGCACCGCCGGCTCGACCACCAACGTGGTGGACTACTCGGCCAATGGCCTGGTGGGCGTGGACTACCGCTTCACCAACAACATCGGCGTGTACGCCGAGGCCCAGGGCCGCTTCTACCTCACCAACAAGGGCTCGGGCACCAACCTGCAGCCGTCCGACCCGAACGCGACCGGCTTCTTCAACAAGGGTGGCTTCGGCAGCACCGCCAAGGCCGGCCTGAAGTTCTTCTTCTAAACTCCAGCCTGCGCACTCCATCTCCAGCCACCTGAATACGCGCAGAAAGAACCGGCCCTGAGAAGGGCCGGTTCTTTTTCCATCCTGAACTCGCGCTTCAGCCGAGGGCCGGCACCCGGTCCACGAATCGGCCGTCCAGCAGGTGCAGCTGCCGGTCGGTGCGGGCTGCCAGCGCGTCGTCGTGGGTGACCAGCAGCACGCCGGTGCCGCTGTCGTGGGCCAGCGACAGCAACAGGTCCATCACGGCCACCGCATTTGCCCGGTCCAGGCTGCCGGTGGGTTCATCGGCCAGCACGATGGCCGGGCCAGTTACCAGCGCGCGGGCCAGCGCCACCCGCTGCCGTTCTCCACCGGACAGCTGTTCGGGCATGGCCCGCTCTCGGCCGGCCAGCCCCACCCGGTCCAGCAGCGTCCGGGCCGCCGCGGTCACGTCGCGCCTGAGCAGCAGCCCCGGCACCTGCAGGTTGCTCAGCACGTCCAGATCCGGCAGCAGGTAGTGGTGCTGGAACACCAGCCCCACCGAGGCGGCCCGGCGCCGGGCCCGCGCCTGGGTGTCCAGGGTGTCGGCGCGCTCCCCGCCCCACCAGATCTCACCAGACTGCGGCCGGTCCAGGCCACCCAGCAGGTGCAGCAGGGTACTCTTGCCACTGCCGCTCGGGCCGGTCACGGCCACCACCTCGCCGAGGCTCACCTCCAGCGACACGCCGTGCAGCACCTCCAGGCCCCCAAACCCGTGAATGAGGGTGCGGGCGCTCAGGGCGGCGGGCGGCGAGGAGGTCACGGCTGGGAGCTTAGCGCATGAAGGCGCCGCATGCGTTTCCGTATGGAAGTACAGGCCCGCACGCGGTACAGTCAGCCTCCATGGTGCCCTCCTCTGACGCCCTCCTCGCCGCACTGCGCCAGAGCCCACTGTTCCGGGACGTGCCGGAAGCGGCCCACACCGCGCTGCTGGAAGCCAGTCAGCGCCAGTACATGCCCGACGAGGTGCTGATTCAGCAGGACGCGCCGGGTGAGGCGCTGCTGATCCTGCTGTCCGGCGTGGCGCGCATCAGCCGCGAGAGTCTGGGCGGACGCGAGCGGGTGCTGGGCTACGTGTACAGTCCGGCGGTGCTGGGCGAAACGGCCCTGCTGGGCAGTCAGGAACGCAGCGCCACGGTGGTGGCCACTGAACCGGTCAGCGCGCTGGTGCTGTTCCGCGACCAGTTTGAACGTGTGGTGGCCCGGCATCCCCGGGTGCTGTGGAATCTGGCCCGGCTGCTGGCCAACAGCGTCACCCAGCAGAACGACGAGCTGATCGCGCTGGGGGTGAGCACCGAGGCCAATATTGCCCAGGCGTTTCTGCAGCTCTACCGGCAACGGCTGACGGCCGGCACGCCACAGCCGGAGCGCCTGCCGATGACCATGCATGACCTGACCCAGCGGGTCTCCAGCAGCCGCGAGACGGCCAACCGGCTGGTCCGCAAGCTCAGCAAGCAGCAGCTGATCCGCACGCTGCCGGACCACAGCGGCATTGAGCTGCTGGACGTGGAGGCGCTGGAACACCTGCTCTTTGATCTCGCGGACGACTGAAGGCTGGCGGCTCAGGGGATCGGGACGGCCGCCAGCAGCGCCTGCACCAGCTCCGGCTGCGGCAGCCCACTCTGGCGGCTCAGCAGCCGGTGGGTGGCCACCGCTCCGAACACCGCCTTCACGTCATCGGGCCACACACTGTCCCGGCCGGCCAGCCACGCCCACGCCCGGGCCGCCGAGAGCAGACCCAACGCCGCGCGCGGGCTGAGCCCCTCCTGCACCTGAGGCGACTCGCGGGTGGCGCGCACCAGCAGCTGCACGTAGTCCACAAGCGCCCCCGACACATGCACCTGGGCCACCTCCTGCTGCGCGGCCTGCAGCTGTTCCCCGTCCAACACGGCGGGCAGCCGCTGAGCGGCGCTGTACCGGCCTCCGGACAGCAGCAGTTCACGCTCGGCGCGCGGGTCCGGGTAGCCGAGCGTGATGGTCAGCAGAAAGCGGTCCAGCTGCGCTTCCGGCAGCGGAAAGGTGCCATGGGCGCTCTGGGGGTTCTGGGTGGCGATCACGAAGAAGGGGCGCGGCAGCGGGCGGGTCTGGCCGTCGGCGCTGACCTGCCGCTCCTCCATCGCCTCCAGCAGGGCCGACTGGGTGCGCGGCGAGGTGCGGTTCAGCTCGTCGGCCAACAGCAGCTGCGTGAAGATCGGCCCCGGGTGAAAGCGGAAGTCACCGCTGCCCTGCTGGTACACGCTGATGCCCAGCAGATCGGCCGGCAGCAGGTCGCTGGTGCACTGCACCCGCCGGAACTCCAGCCCCAGCGCAGCGGCCAGCGCCCGCGCCAGGGTGGTCTTGCCCACGCCCGGCACGTCCTCGATCAGCAGGTGACCGCCGGCCAGCAGACACGACACGGCCAGCCGCAGCTGCCGCCCCTTGCCGAGGATCACCTCCTCCAGCTGGGTGAGCACCTGGGTCATCTGGGCGGCGGGGCGGGTGAGCGTCATGCCGCCTACACTAGCGGCTTCATCCTGGCAGGATTGTCTCAGCGCCGCTCAGCCCTCACCCATGCGGAGGCCGCACACTGAGCTATATATCCATCCCAAGGAGGACTTCTCTGATGATCACGGTCATGAACCGCATCTCTGTCAGCCCCGAGTACGCCGAACAGTTCGAGCAGCGCTTCGCAGACCGGGCCCGCATGGTGGACCAGATGCCGGGCTTCGTAAGCAATCAGGTGCTGCGTCCGGTCGCGCCGGGGGACCCCTACATCGTGCTGACGTGGTGGGAGAGCCGCGAGGCCTTCGACGCCTGGACCCGTTCCGACGCGTTCACTCAGGGGCACGCCCGCAGCAGCACGCTCCCGAAAGAAGCGTTCAGCGGCCCCAACCGGCTGGAGGTCCATGAGGTGCTGCAGGACAGCAGCCGCCCGGACTTGGTGCCGGAACCCAAGGGCCAGCCGATCGGCGGTCACTGAACGGCCGCACAACGAGCGGGGGCCTGGACATCCAGGCCCCCGCTTCAACGGTGATGCTCAGTGGCTCAGGCGGTCCTTCACGTCCTGCGCCTGATCCTTCGCCTTGTCGGCCGTGCGGCTCGCAGTGGCTTCCACGTCGCGCTTCACGTCGTTCGACACCGACTTGGCCTGCTGCCCGATGTCCTGCGCGGCGGACTTGGCCGCCTCCACCGGACTGCGGCCTTCGCGCACTTCCTGCACCGCATTGCCGGCCCGGCTCACGGCCGACTCGGCCACGTCACGGGCGGCGGGGCTGACGTTCCCGATCATCCCCATCAGGCGGGTGCGGGTGGAGGGGTTGTACAGCGCGTACCCCAGGCCCGCCATCAGCACCAGACCCCAGGGGAAACCGCCGCCCTGCTTGCGCGGAAACCGCTTGCCCAGCGCGTCAATGCGGTCGTCAATCTGGCTCAGGTTGCGCTCGATGCCCTTGAGGCGGGCGTTGAACTGCTGGTCAATCTTGCGTTCCTGCATGTGGTCCCCCATCGTCTCGGCCAGATCCTGCGCGCTCTGTTTCACTGTCTCCATCATGTCGAACCTCCTGTGCTCATGAGGGGCCGCCCTCAGGCCGCCCGGACCTGTTCAGGCGTTCGTGCTGCGCTTCAGATCGCGCACCCGGTCGTGGCAGACCTGAACCGCCAGACACAGGACCAGCGGACCCGAACCGGCAGTGCACCGTTCTGGGAACCACTGACCTGCGTCTGGAGCGCGTTTGCGCCCTGTTCGCCGGTCACCATGCGTTCAGTGTGCTGGGCGCCACTGAAACATAGATGGGGAGAACCCCGGCATGATCTTGATGAGGCGGTCAGGGTTTCTTGAGCTGCCTGCGGCTCAGCGCTGGAGGCGGGTGTGCCCGTCCAGCGTCAGCAGCGAGCCGTAGAGGTCGGGGCGGCGGTCACGGAAAAAGCCCATGCCGGCGCGGAACCGGCGGGCCGCCTCCAGGTCCAGGCCGTGCACCAGCGCACCCTCCTCGTCCGCGCCGAACTCGGCCACCAGTTCACCGGTGTAGTCCGAGATGAAGGCGTGGCCGTAATAGGTCTGCTCATAGTCACCCACCCGCTCGGTGCCGATGCGATTGGCGGCCCCCACGTGGGTGCTGTTGCTGACCGCGTGCCCCACCATGGCCCGCTGCCACATCAGGTAGGTGTTGGGCGTCTCGACCTCCGACGGCTCCGAGCCGATGGCGGTTGGGTACAGCAGGAAGTCGGCGCCGAGCAGCATCATGGCGCGGGCGGTCTCCGGGTACCACTGGTCCCAGCAGATGCCCACCCCCACCCGCCCGAAGCGGGTGTCCCAGACCCGGAACCCGGTGTCACCAGGATTGAAGTAGTACTTCTCCTCGTAGCCGGGGCCGTCGGGGATGTGGGTCTTGCGGTACACGCCCAGCACCTCTCCGCTGGCATCGATGGTGGCGAGGCTGTTGTAGTACGCCTGCCCGGCCCGCTCGAAGAAGCTCAGCGGCAGCACCACGCCCAGTTCCTGCGCCAGCCGCTGGAAGCGCCCGATGAACGGATGCCCCTGCACCGGGTGGGCCAGCGAGAAGTACTCCTCGCGCTCCACCTGACAGAAGTACAGGTTCTCGAACAGTTCCGGCAGCAGGATCACCTGGGCGCCGCGCCCGGCGGCGTCGCGCACGTGCTGCTCGGCGCGCTTCAGGTTGTCGTCCAGTTCCGCCGTCATGTGCATCTGGATCACGGCGAGGTTCACGGGGTCAGACATCAGGCTCCTCCTGTGGAGTCAGGCGCAGGCGCCGGGCCAGCTCGCCGGTGGGGCGGGTCAGGCCGGTGCGCACGTCCAGATAGGCTCGGTACAGCGGGTCGAGGGCGGCACTCAGCACCACCACGATGCCGTGATGGTCCATCTCCAGCCCTGATATCACAAAGCCGGCCCTCAGCTTCGGGACCAGCACCGCATTGTTGGTGGCGTGGTGATGGCTGCGGATCACGCGGTACCCTTCGGCGCGCAGCGTCTCCATCACCAGGGGCAGCAGCCGGGTGTAGATGCCCCGGCCCCGGTGCTCCGGCAGCAGGGCCGTGTTGACCATGTAGGCGCTCCGGGCGTCCCACTGCCGGGAGATCTGCCAGCCGGCCACCCGGCCGCCGTGCACCACGATCCAGGCAAACCGTTGCCCGGCCGGCGGCTCCCGGCGCGCCGCCTCGCCCCAGTCGAACGACACGGTCTGGAACGCCAGCGGCTCCAGCGCGTCGGCCACCGCCCAGGCCACGTGGCTCGGGACCGGACGCAGCGTGTAGCCGTCACCCAGGTCCACTTCCTCGCCCTCGGCGTCCGGGAGCGCCACGGCCGCAGCGGTTGCTGGCGCGCCGGGAGCGGCCTCGTCCAGCCCCAGCCGCCGGGCCGCCTCACCCGACGGCCGGATCTCGCCGCTGCGGACGCGCATCGCCTCCCGGTACACCGGGTCTACGCTGTAGACCAGTTCCAGCATCAGGCCGTGATCGTTGTGGATCAGGCCCTGAATGAAGAACCCGGCGCGCAGTTTCGGCAGGATCACGGCGGTGTTGGTCAGGTGATGGTGGCTGCGGACCAGCGTGTACCCGGCCTTGCGGAAGGCGGCCAGCAGGTGCGGCAGCAACCGGGTGTACAGGCCGCGCCCCCGGTGCTCCGGCAGCAGCCCGGTGTTGACCATCGTCACGCTGCGTCCGTCCGACTGCCGCGCGTAGTGCCAGCCGACCGGCTCCGGCTGATCCGGGCCGTAGATCAGCCAGGTGTGGGTGGGCAGCTGGGCCAGGGCCGTGGGCAGCGCGGCCGGCTCGGGCCACTGGTACGACACGCTGCTGAAGACCCGGTCCTCCAGCCGGGCGTACAGCTCCAGGTACGTCTGCAGCGGCACCTCGCGGGCCTGATAGCCCCCGCCCAGGTCTACGGCCCCGGCCATACGTCGCCTTCCGGCTGCTGCTGGGTCATGCAGTGAAAGCTGCCGCCGCCCTCGATGATGGCCCGCGACATCAGCCCGATCACCTCGCGCCCAGGAAACAGCGGACGCAGCACCTCCAGCGCCCGCTCATCATTGGGGTCGCCGTAGAGCGGCACCACCACGAAGCCATTGCCGATGTAGAAGTTGGCATAGGTGGGCGGCAGGCGGCCCTCGGCCCCCTCCAGCCGGACGGCGGGCAGCGGCAGCTCCACCACCCGGAACGGACGGTCCTGACCGTCCCGCATCTCGCGCAGCCGCGCCAGATTGGCCTGCATCGGAGCGAAATTGGCGTCGGCGGGGTCCTCGGCCACGCTGGTCACGATGGTCTGGGCGTCGGTGAAGCGGGTGATGGTGTCGATGTGACCGTCGGTGTGGTCGTTCTCCAGCCCCCCGTCCAGCCACAGCACCCGCTCCGCGCCCAGGTAGTCGCCGAGCAGCCGGGCGTAATCGGCCTCGCTCAGCTGCGGGTTGCGGGTGGGGGTCAGCAGGCAGCTGCGCGTGACCAGCGCCACGCCCTCGCCGTTGACCTCCACCGCGCCGCCCTCCAGCACAACAGGCAGGTCCCAGTGGCCCATGCCCAGCTGACCCGCCACGTACTCCGGCACCAGATCGTCGTGCCGCCACTCAAACTTGCCGCCCCAGCTGTTGAACTTCCAGTTGGTCAGCGCCAGCGGGCCGGGCGCGTCCGGCTGATCCTGACGCACGAAGATCGGGCCGTTGTCGCGGATCCACACGTCGTCCAGCGCCACGCGGTGGTAGCGCAGCTGCGCCAGATCGCCCAGCCGCCGCCGCGCGTCCTGTTCGCTCTCGTCGTCGCGCACCAGCAGCTCCACCGGCTCAAACCGCACGATGGTCCGCACCAGCTCGGCGTATTCGGCCCGCACCGCAGGCAGGTGACCGAACCACAGCTCGTCGTCGGCCGGCCAGCTCATCCAGGTGGCGGCGTGTCCGGCCCACTCGGCGGGCATCGCGAACCCCAGCGCGCTGGGGGTGGGGTCCTGGGGGGTCAGGTGCCTGTTCATGCCCGGCATGATACGGGCCAAGGGCCGCCGCACACAGGCGGGCCGCCACCTTCAGGTGCCGCCGCCTGAGCCCGGATCACATTACTCGGGCACAGGTGAAGCCGCTGGTCGCGCGACGGCTTCAACCGGCGGGGGCGCGCCACGGTTTCCTGAGCAGGGGGTAGGGGTTCACCGCCGTCCAGCCGGGCGTATAGACCCCGTAGTGCAGGTGGGTGGGCGTGCCGCGCGCGTTGCCGCTGTCGCCCACATAGCCCACCACCGTGCCCGCCGCTACCCAGTCGCCCGCCTTCAGCGCCGGGTAGCGCTCCAGATGCGCGTAGTAGTGGTGATACCCGCCCGGCCCGGTCACGGTGACGGTGCGCCCGCCCAACCGGTTCTCTCCCACCCGGCTCACCACGCCCTCGGTGGTGGACAGGATCGGCGTGCCGCGCGGCGCAAAAATATCCACGCCCTCATGGGTGCGGCCCTCGCTGCGGGCGCCACCCCAGGTGTCGGCGAAGCGCACGCCCGGCAACGGCAGTGGCAGGCTGGACACGGCCGGCGGCGGGGCCGAGAGCAGGCGGCTGTACCGCAGCGCCTGCTGCAGCCACGGCCAGACCACCCAGCCGATCACGGCCAGCACCGCCACCATAACCAGCACAGACCACACCCGCCGCATGGTTCCAGTAGAGCCGGTCGGCATGAGAGACGCGCCAGAGGTGGTTCAGCGCTGACCGAACAGCGTCGCGCGGTCCTGGCGCAGCGTGGCACCAGTGAACTGCCCCCGTGCAGAGGGCGCCTCGACGTTCGTTCAGGTGAAGCCGGCGCGCCGGGTCCTGCCACTGGCCCATGCCGACCGGCCTTCAGGCTCCGCCCGTCAGCGGGCAGTCCCAGCGTCCGAGGCCTCAGCGGGGCGCTTCCCCTCAGCAGCACGGCCACCGGGTTCAACCCACGTCAGGGAAGCCCCGGCGGAGCGGGCCCTACAATGCCAGCATGACCGACGCCGACCTGCCCACCGACTTTGACCCGGAGGCCCCCTTTCTGGCGGACGACAGCCAGCTGGAGCGTCTGAACGGCGCCGACCTGTACTTCGAGCTGACCGGCCCGGAGGATGCCCCGGTGCTGGTGTACCTGCACGGCGGCCCCGGCTACAACAGCGTGTCGTTCCGCACGCTGATCGGGGACCGGCTGGAGCACTACCGGGTCATCTACCTGGACATGCGCGGCAGCGGGCGCAGCGGGCCACTGTCCGAGACCGAGCGCGGTGATGAGACGCTGGACATCGACACGCTGGTGGACGACCTGGAGGCGCTGCGCGACCACCTGGGCCTGGAGCGCCTGACTCCGCTGGGCCACGGATTCGGGGCGCTGGTGGCGCTGGAGTACGGCCGCCGCTTTCCGGGCCGCACCGCACGCGTCATCGTGGTGAACCCCTGGGTCCACTTCCCAGACCTGGCGCTGACTCTGCTGGCCGAGGCCAGCCACATGCGCGGGGTGGAGCTCACCGATCCGGCCGACGAGGTGCGGGCCAACACCCCCGAGGGCGAGTACCCGGCCTTCGGGGAGGCGCGGCTGGAGGCGGCCTTCGGACTGGTGAACGCCCGCGATCTGCTGAACGCGCTGCAGTTCCAGGACGCCACCAGCCGGATGCGGCTGGAGTACGCCGACGCCGAGAGCCAGCTGCTGGGCGGCGGCGAGGTGCAGCAGGCGCTGGTGAATCAGGGGCTGTGGAGCTTCGAGTACACGCCCTTCCTGATGGAGCAGAAGCGCCCGGTGTGGGTGATCGCCGGCACCGCCGACCGCACCAGCTACCCGGAGCAGGTGCAGTGGGTCGAGGACCTGACGCAGGCCGACGTGACGCTGCTGCTGGCAGGCCATTACCCGTGGCTGGACGACGAGGACGGCTTCGTGGAGGCGCTGGACCGGGCCATGGGGGAGTAGGCCGCCTCACTTTAAAAAGTAAACAAGCCCCCCTCTCCCCCTCGGCCCGGGTTGCTACACTCGGCGCGTGACTTGGCTCAAGCCGGTATCCATAGACGCTGGGGCGCAGAGCAGTTACGCGGCCTTCTTTCAGGACCTCGAGACCCGGCTGGCCGACCCGGCCACCGACCGCTACCGGCTGGCCCGCGAACTGCTGGCCGAGGCGATGTACGGCCGCAGCTACGAGGCGTTGCAGGCCGATGCGCCGCTGGCGGCCCTCAACCTGGATGCCCGCAACATCACCTTCGAGGCCGAGTACTACATGGCCACCGACACCGCGCGCTTCGAGCGGGTCAAGCCGCTGCTGTGGCTGTGGAAGAGCATGGACCTGACCCCGATGGGCCAGAACCCGGTGTTCGGCATTCCGCTGCGCCGGATTCTGGCGGGCCACATCTTCAAGTCCGTGGGCCGCGACTTCAAGTGCTGGCAGAACGTGGAATTCTCGGTCGGCTACAACATGGAGGTCGGCGACGACGTGGTGGTGCACCGCAACGTGCTGCTGGACGACATTGGCGGCATTGAGCTGCACGACGGGGCCAGCGTGTCGGACTACGTGAACATCTACAGCCACACCCACAGCGTGCTGGACGGCCCGGACGTGACGCTGCGCAGGACCATCATCGGCCGTGGCGCGCGCCTCACCTACCACAGCACCATCCTGGCCGGCAGCGTGGTAAGCGACGACGCGATGCTGGCTACCCACGCGCTGCTGCGCGGCGACATCCCGCCGCACGGCATCGCCATGGGGCTGCCGGCCCGCGTGACGCGCATGAAGATCCGGCCGCCGCAGGACGGCTACCGGGTGGTGGCCGCCGAGTGGCCGCACGAGGCGGGCCGCAAGGCCAATCCGCTGTTCCCGGACCCCACGCCCAACCAGACGCGCCTCCCGGACGGAGATCCGGCGCTGGAGAAGGTGCTCAGCCAGAAATGATGCAGACCGGGGAAGCGGCCACGTCTTCCCTGTTCACCGCCGGTTCGGTGCGGGAGCGTGTCTGGGGCGACCTGATGTGCTCCCGCGCGGCTATCTATCCGCTGCCGCCGCACGGTCACCAACCGAACTTCGTGGGCGCCAGGGAGGCGGCGGCCCGACTGCTGGCCCATCCGGACGTGCAGCGGCACCGTTGCCTGATCGTGGGGGCAGAGCGGGCACTCTATCCTCTGCGCAAACAGGCGCTGGAGGCGGGCGTGGCGCTGTACGTGCCGGACCAGAACCGGGCCGGCTGGTACTTCCGGGTCAGCGACCCAGGTGGCGCGAACCTGAAGCGCAGCCGGGAAGTGGGCGAGCCGAAACTCAGGCCGGAGGGGGCCACCGGCGTCGTGCTGGCCTGCGTGGCGGTGGACCGGGCCGGCGGGCGGCTCGGCAAGGGCTTCGGATGGGCGGCGCGGGGCCTGAACCTGGGGCTGCCGGAGTACACCCTGGCCCACCCCCGGATGCTGCTGGAACGGCTGGACTGTCCACCCGACTCACAGGTGCAGCTGATCGGGCTGCCAGACGAGGTGATTTCACCATGACCCACAGCATGTTTATCGGGATCGAGCCGCCTGCCGACCTGAGCGCCGCCATCCGGGCGTGGCAGGTCCAGCTGCACCACGACATCACCGCCCCACACGTCACGGTGAAGCCGCCACAGGGCATGAGCGCCGAGGTGGCGGCCCGCTGCCGGGCCGTCTGCCCGCAGCTGCCGGCCTTTGCGCTGCGTCTGCACGGCGTGCGCACCTTTGACTCGCGGGTCATCTACCTGGACGCTCAGGGAGAGGGCCTGCACCACCTCCACTGGTCGCTGGTGGAGGCCAGCGGCCTGCCCGCCACCTCCCACGAACGCGGCGGCTACACCCCGCACCTCACGATGGTGCTGAGCCGCAGACCCATGAACGTCAGCTGGCCAGAAGCGCTCGCCTCCGCCCGGGCCGAGTTCGGGAGCGTGGACCGGACCTACACGGTGGAGGCGGCGGTGCTGTACGTCAAGGACCGGCCGGGGCAGCCGTACCGGGTGGCCGAGCGCTGGCCCCTGCTGGGCGGCTGAAGGATCAGGGAACCGAACTCCTCGTTCAGCTCGCGCCCTGCGGCCCCTCCCAGGCGTCCAGCAGCGGCAGTTCGGTGCGGCCCCCGGCCCGCTCCTCCAGCTCCCGGGCGTAGCGGGCGGCCCGCTCCGGGCCCATCCAGGGCGTCCAGTAGGCGCGCATGGTGGCCACCACCTTCGAGGTCTCGATCTGTGGGGCCGGCTCGCGCAGGTTCACCAGCAGGTCCATGTCCTTGACCGGGCCGCCGTTCTCGCCGCCCACCGGCTGCCAATACACCACGTCCACCGTGCGGAAGCCCAGCGCGTGGAACTTGCGCCGCCGCTCCAGCGCGTCCGAGCCGGCCCGCCGCTCCTGCTCCTGCTGCTTCGGCGTCTCGCGCTGCGGGTTGGCCACGTCAATGAACACGGCCGGACACGGGTGGCCGGCCAGCTCGTCCAACACCCGCCAGCGTTCGGCATCCAGCCGCCGCAGCAGACCCTGGCCCCGCGCGTCGGGCCGGATGCCGCTGAAGCTGCCGAAGCCGCTGTCCGCGTCCGGCAGATAATGAAACAAAGTACCGCCCAGCAGTTCCCCGGAGTCGTTCTCGGCCACCACCAGCCCGTCGCGGCGGGTGCCGGACGGCTGGGCCAGCATCTGGGCGATGTACTGTGCCGGAATCAGCATGTCCGGCTCGAAGTAGACGCGGTTCTGCAGCTGCCCGAAGGCCTGGATGGCCGGGTCCTGCGGGTCGGTGACGTGGCGGAGGCGGGAGGTGATCATGCCCTGACGCTACCCCAGCCGGAGACCGCAGAGCGTGGCCTGGGAACCGGAGCAGGTCAACTAGCCGACGCGCCGGGCCTCACCGCTGCCCTACAGTGCGGCATGACCCAGACCGCCCAGGCCCGCCTCGAAGCTGCCCTGCCTGCCGCCGTGGAGCGCGCCGCAGCCACACCCGGCGTCTACGCTGTCCTGTGGTGCGGCTCGGCGGCCCGGGGGAGGCGAACCCCTGGAGCGACCTGGACCTGCACGTGCTGGTGCACGGAGACCGGCGCTGGCGCAGCAACTTCCTGGTGGACGGCGTGCCGGTGGAGGTGTTCCATAACCCCGCCCGCCAGATCCGCGCCCTGCTGGCGGCCGAGGACTCGGCCACCATCGCCATGTATGTCCAGGGCCGGCCGGTGCAGCCGCACCCGGAACTGGACGCCCTGCAACAGGCGGCCCGCGAACGGTATGCGCAGGGCCGCACTGCCCGCCCGCCGAGCGAGTTCGAGCGCTTCATGCTGATCGAGATGGTGATGGACGCCCGCGCCCGGGTGGACGACCCGGTCCACCCGCTGCTGGTCATGAACGCGCTGTCGCGGCTGGCGGTGCGCCCGCTGTATGCCGCGCGCGGCTGGTGGGACGTGAAGCCCGAGCACTGGCTGGCGGACCTGGGGCAGCGTGACCCGGCGCTGGCCCGCCAGCTTCGGGCAGTGCTGACAGCGTCCACCGGCGCGGCACGCCAGGGCGCCTTCGAGACACTGGCCCTCCAGCTGACCGGCGACTTCACCTACCGGCCCGGCCAGAGCGAGCCGGACCCGGGCCGGTGAGCGGCCGATAGAGCACCCGGAACCTGTGGCCCCCGCACCTGGGCGCTAGACTGAGCGCAATGACGGCTGAACCCTCCACCCCACCGGCCTTCAAGGTGGCCCCCAATTTCATCACGGAAGTCATCGAGCGCGACCTGCAGGCCGGCAAGTACCCGCAGATCGTGACCCGCTTTCCGCCGGAGCCGAACGGCTATCTGCACCTGGGCCACGTGTTCGCCAGCTACCTGGATTTCCAGACCGCGCTGGATTTCGGCGGACGCTATCACCTGCGCCTGGACGACACCAACCCGGAAGGCGAGAGCATGGAATACGCCGAGGCCATCCAGGACGACCTGCGCTGGCTCGGCTGGAACTGGGGCGAGCATCTGTACTTCGCCTCGGACCACTTCGAGCGCTACTACCAGTACGCGGAGCAGCTGATCCGTCAGGGGGACGCCTACGTGGACAGCGTGAGCGGCGACGAGATGGCCCGGCTGCGCGGCAGCGCCACCGAGGCCGGCACCCCCAGCCGCTACCGCGACCGCACGGTGGAGGAAAATCTGGACCTGTTCCGGCGGATGCGGGCCGGCGAGTTCCCGGACGGGGCGCACGTGCTGCGCGCGAAAATCGATCTGAGCAACCCAAACATGAAGCTGCGCGACCCAGTGCTGTACCGCATCCTGCGGGCCGAGCACTATCGGCAGGGCAACGACTGGTGCATCTACCCGATGTACGACTTCCAGCACCCGCTGCAGGACGCGATGGAAGGCGTGACGCACAGCATGTGCAGCCTGGAGTTCGTGGACAACCGGGCCATCTACGACTGGCTGATGGAGCGCCTGGGCTTCCAGCCGCGCCCGCATCAGTACGAGTTCGGGCGGCGCAACCTGGAATACACCGTGGTGAGCAAGCGCAAGCTGCGGCGGCTGGTGCAGGAGGGCCACGTGTCCGGCTGGGATGATCCGCGCATGCCCACCCTGCGGGCCCAGCGCCGGCTGGGCGTGACGCCGGAAGCGATCCGCACCTTCGCCCATCAGATCGGGGTCAACCGCACCAACCGCACCGTGGACATTGCGGTGCTGGAAAACGCCATTCGCGACGACCTGAACCACCGCGCCCCCCGGGTGATGGCGGTGCTGGAGCCGCTGCGGGTGGTGATCGAGAACCTGCCGGAGCCGCGCACCCTGTCGCTGCCGTACTGGCCGAGAGACGTGGTGGAGGCCTCGCCGGACGGGCGGGTGGCGCTGCCCACCGGCGAGCGGGTGCCGCCAGAGCAGGCGGTGCGCGACGTGCCGCTCACCCGTGAGCTATACATCGAGCGCTCCGACTTCGAGGTGGAGCCGCCCGCCGGGTTCAAGCGCCTGACGCCGGGTGGCCGGGTCCGGCTGCGCGGGGCGGGCATCATCCAGGCCGAGCGCTTCGACACCGATGACGCCGGGCAGGTCACGGCGGTGTACGCCACCCTGCAGCCGGAGGACGCGAAGGCCAGCGGCGTGATTCACTGGGTCAGCGCCGAACAGGCCGTGCCGGCCGAGTTCCGGCTCTACGACCGGCTGTTCCGGGTGCCGAACCCCGAGGGTGGCCCCGCCGAGGCCGAGTATGACCCGGAGGAGCCGGGGCACGAGGGGCAGCCGGAGCCGGCCAGCACCGACTTTCTGCATTACCTCAACCCGGACAGTCTGCGAATCACGCGCGGGTACGTGGAGCCGAGTATTCAGGCGGACCCGCCCGGCACCCGCTACCAGTTCGAGCGGCAGGGTTACTTCTGGCCGGACCCGGTGCTGAGCCGCCCGGAGGCCCTGGTATTCGGACGCATCATCACGCTGCGCGACGCCTGGGCGCAGCGTGAAGGCGGTGAGCGGGCCACAACACGCCGGCCCGAGAAGGGTCAGAAGGCCGAGAGCAAGGGCGAGCGGGCCGCCGCGCCCACCCTGACCGCGGAGCAGGCCGCCGAGGTGGCGCGCCTGACGCAGCTCGGCGTGGGGGAAGGCGACGCCGTGACGGCCGCCCGTGACCCGCAGCTGGTGCAGTACCTGCAGGGGCTGCACGGCGAGTCAGCCGGAACCGTCGCCGGCTGGGCCGTGAACGACCTGGGGCCGGCCATCCGAGAGGGCAGGGCGCTGCCCACCCTGGAGCAGCTGGGGCAGCTGGCCGAACTGCTGCAGAGCGGCAGCATCAGCACCCGGATCGCCAAGGAGGCGCTGATGGAGGCGCTCGGCACCGGCGAGGCCCCGGCCGAGGTGGTGGCCCGTAAGGGGCTGCGGCAGGTCAGCGACACCGCCGAGCTGGAACGCCTGATTCAGGGCGTGCTGGACAGCAACCCGGACAAGGTGGCGGCCTACCGGGCCGGCAAGACCGGCCTGATGGGCTTCTTCACCGGTCAGGTGATGCGCGCCAGCGGCGGTCAGGCCAATCCGCAGCGGGTGGCGGAGCTGCTGACGGCCGCACTGCAGGGCTAGCGGAGAAGAGCCACGCCAAGGGGGTGGGCCAGCTGGCCCACCCCCTTTGTTCTTCCCTACTCGCGCGAGGCCGTCTGGCGGGCCACGTAGCCGCGGAACTGCTCCCTCAGCTCGCGCTTCAGGAACTTGCCGGTCGCCCCGATCGGGATGCGCTCCACCACCTCGTAGGCGTCGGGGAGCCACCACTTGGCGAAGCGTGGGGCCAGGAAGCGGTGCAGCTCCTGATGCTCCGGCGCTTCGTGACCGGGGCGCAGCACCAGCACCGCCAGCGGGCGCTCGTCCCAGCGCGGGTCTGCGATGGCGATCACCGCCGCCTGCGCGATGGCCGGGTGGGCCATCAGGGCGTTCTCCAGGTCCACGCTGCTGATCCACTCGCCACCCGATTTGATCAGGTCCTTGTTGCGGTCCTGGATGTGCATGTAGCCGTGCTCGTCCAGCGTGGCGATGTCCCCGGTATCGAACCAGTCCTGGCCGTTCAGCCGCAAGAAGTTGTTGCGGCCACTGCCCTTGTAGTAGCCGCTGGCCACCCACGGACCACGTGCCAGCAGGCGACCCATGGTGTGGCCGTCGTGCGGCAGCACGTGGTCGTCGTCGCTGATGATCTCCAGCTCCACTAGCGGCACGGTGCGGCCCTGTTTGGCCTGCAGCCGGTAGGCCTCGTCGGTGCCGGGTTCCATGCCCGGCGGCAGGGTGCTGACGGTCCCCAGCGGATGCGTCTCGGTCATGCCCCAGGCGTGGGCCAGCTGCAGCCCATGCCGCTCGCGGAAGGCCCGGATCAGCGCTTCGGGTGCGGCGCTCCCGCCCACCACCAGCCGCTCCAGGCCCGAGAGGTTGTAGGGGGTTCCCGCCTGCTGCGCCCGGTCCAGCTCGGCCAGCAGGCCCATCCAGATGGTCGGCACGCCCGCCGTGATCGTCACGCGTTCCTGCTCCAGCAGCCGCGCCAGGGTGGGGCCGTCACTGAACATACCGGCGAACACCTGGGCCGCCCCGGTCATGGCGCAGGTGTACGGCAGGCCCCAGGCGTTCACGTGGAACATCGGCACGATCGGCAGCACCACGTCACGCTCGCCCACGTTCAGCGCGTCCTTGGGCGCGCTGGCCAGGCTGTGCAGCACGGTGGAGCGGTGCGAGTACAGCACGCCCTTGGGGTTGCCGGTGGTGCCGCTGGTGTAACACATGGCGGCGGCCTGCCGCTCGTCCAGCTCCGGATACTGGAAGCTGGACGGGTAGGCCGCAATCCACTGGTCATAGTCCAGAACGCCTTCCATCGGCTGCGGCAGGCCACCCAGCACCACCACCGTATGCAGGTGGGGGCAGCCGGCGCGGATGGTGGGGATCATGGGCGCGAAGACGTTCTCGATCAGCAGCACCCGGTCCTCGGCGTCGTTCAGAATCCAGCAGATCTGGTCCGGATGCAGCCGGATGTTAACGGTGTGCAGCACCGCGCCCATGCTGGGCACCCCCAGGTACGCCTCCAGGTGCCGGTGGCTGTTGACCGCCAATGTGGCCACCCGCTCGCCCGGCTGCACGCCCAGCGCCAGCAGCGCAGTGGCCAGCTGCAGCGCGCGGTCGGCCACCTCGCCGTAGCTGCTGCGGTGAACCTGCGGAATCGGCTGGCCCGCGTCGTCGCGGCCCGCCGCCAGCACACTCACCACCGGGCGGTCTCTGTAGATGGTGCGGATGCGTTCCAGGATGAACGGTACGGTCAGCGGCACATCCATCATGGTGCTGAGGAGCACGGGCGCGGAAACAGGCATGGGGTCGGGCATGGTGGGCCTCCTCGGATGAGCGGTGGCGTGAACGGGCGTGCAGGTTGGGTGATGCAGTTGAGTGCGGTCAGTGTACCGTGCCGCCGTGCCCGGCGCCCGCGTCCGTGTTGCTCCGGCTGCAGGTCCACCGTCCCCCCACCCCCAGTTGGCTTCCCCCACCGGTCCCCCCTGTGGGGTTCCTGAGCGTTCAGGCCACCTGCCATCATGAAGAATGACCGCCCTGCCGCCCATACCGGACCCCGCTTCGGTGCTGGCACAGGGACAGGCGCAGCTGCCGCACAGCCCGGCAGGCAGTCTGGGCGTGGCCCGCCAGCTGGAAGCGCTGGCCCGCCAGCACAACGATGACCCGCTGCTCAGCAGCGCGCTGTACCTGGCGGGCCGCGCGCTGCTGCGGATGGGCCGCGCCCGCGAGGCGCTCTCCACGCTGCTGGAGGCGGTAGCGCTGTGCAGCGAGGCAGATCTGCAGGCGCAGGCGCGCTGCTGGCACGAGGCCGCCGTGGCCCAGCGGCGGCTGGCCAACGACCGCGAGGCGCTGGAGTACCTGGGCCTGGCGCTGCAGCTCCACCGCGAGGCCGGGGATCAGGCCGGTGAAATTGACGTGCTGGATGAGCTGGCGGCCTACCACACCCAGCTGGAGGCGCACGCCGAGGCACTGAGCTGCTACCGGGCCAACCTGCAGCTGCGCCGGGCCAGCGGCGACCTGCGCGGGCTGGCCCAGACCCTGCTGGGCCTGGGCCGGGCGCAGCTGCTGCTGAGCCGCACGCTCGGCGGACGTGAGGCGGCCCGGGCGCAGCAGCAGGAGGCGCTCGGTGTGCTGGGCCACGCCCTGCAGCTGGGCCGGCAACTGCATGACCCGGCGCTGGTGCTGGAGGTGCAGCTGGAGCAGGCCCGGCTGCAGCTGGAGCTGGGACAGCTGGACGCGGCCGAACAGCTGGCGCGCACGGTCCAGCACCATTGCCTGGAACGCGGGGAGCGCCGCGCCGCCACCGAGGCGCTGCTGCTGCTGGCCGACGTGCTGACCGCCGGGCAGCACCCGGCCCAGGCCCTTCACGCGCTGCTGGACGCCCAGCAGGTCCTGCAGACGCTGGGCACCCCGGCCGAGCTGGCCCGACTGCACCTGCAGCTCTCGGCGGTGTACGAGCAGCTGGGCGAGTTTCAGTCGGCCCTGCAGCACCACCGCCAGTACCACGCCCTGGACCGGGCCGTGCGGGCCGATCAGCAGAGTGTGCGCGCCCAGGCCACCTTCGCGCGCCTGGACGTGGAGCGCAGCCGCCACGAGAGCGAGCTGCACCGGGCACGCGGCCAGACGCTGGAGCAGCACCTGGCCGAACGCACCCTGCAGCTGGAGGCTACCCAGATCGAGATGACCGAACTGCTGGCCTCGGCCGCCGAGTTCCGGGACGCGCCGCTGGGCCCGCACGCCCGCTGGGTGGGCGAGGCGAGCGCCCAGGTGGCGCTGCGGCTCGGCTGGAGCGACGAGCGCGCCCAGGCGCTGAACCTGGCCGCGCGCCTGCACGACATCGGCAAGATTGCGATTCCGGACCGGATTCTCCTCAAGGAGGCGAGTCTGTCCGCCAGCGAGTGGGCCGTGATGCGCGAACACACCGTGCTGGGCGCGCGCCTGCTGGCCGCCAGCGCCAGCCCGCTGCTGCAGCTGGCCAGCACCGTGGCCCTCTCGCACCACGAGCAGTGGGACGGCGGCGGCTATCCGCACGGCCTGAGCGGCGAGCAGATTCCGCTGCCTGGCCGCATCGTGGCGGTGGTGGACACCTACGACGCGCTGGTGAGCGAGCGTCCCTACAAACCCGCCTGGACCCCCGGACAGGCGCTGCAGTTCCTGCGCCAGCGCTCGGGCCGGCATTTCGACCCGGAGGTGGTGCGGGCCTTCTGCGATCTGCACGAGGAGGGCCTGCTGACCGGGCTGCTGGCCGCCCACACCGTTCACTGATTCACCATGAAGATTTTCGCGCTGGGGGCACCGCGCCGGGGGTTCATGTTGGCGTCAGAAAACCGCTAGCATGACCGCATGACCACCGTCCAGACCGGCTCCCCGGCCGAGCAGCCCGACCTGAGCGCTTCCGCTGTGCCCACCTCGCGCCTGCTGGCCTGGCTGCAGGCGGGCGGTCTGGACGAAAAGCGGCTGGAGGGGCTGCACAGTCAGGACAACGCCTTCTGGGCCGAACTGGCCGCACAGCTCGCCCCTCAGCTTCCCCCGGCCGAGATTCTGCTGGTGCTGCCCGGCGGGGAGCCGCTGGCGGGCGCCCTGGCGGCCCACCTGAAGCTGCCGTTCCAGGTGCTGCACCATGCCAGCGGCGCACCGGATCACTGGGTCCTGCCGGACGCGCCGCTGCCATCTTTCGGCCTGCTGGTCACGACCTACCTGACCACCGGGGTGCCGGAGATGGAGCTCAGCGTGCTGGCACAGCGGGCCGGCTGCGAGCTGAGAACGGTGGTGTGCGCGGTGGAACGCAGCACTGCTGGTGGGCGGCACCGGCTGCTTCAGCTGGGCGTGAACACCCTGGCCGGGCAGCGCATCGCCGAAACCCCGCGCGGCCTGATCCTGGAGCGCCGCCGGGCCGAAACGCGCGCCTTCTAGCCTTCCGACGCTTGGCGGTACGCCTGGAGGGCCCGCTCCTCTGCCGGAATGCGGATCAGGCGCAGCAGCAGGGCGTTGGCGAGGCTGCCCAGCACGGCCGTCCGCCACGCGCCCACCGCCAGCGGTGCACTGACCATTTCCAGCGCCACCACCGCGTAGTTGGGGTGGTTCAGCAGCCGGAAGGGCCCCCCCTGAACCCGGTGGGCTCCCGGCACAATCAGGATGCGGGTGTTCCACTGCCGGCCCAGCGTGCGGATCACCCAGTAGCGCAGCGGCTGGGCCAGCAGCAGCGCCAGCAGCCAGCCGAGCCGGACGCTCCCCCTGGCCCGGCGGCCCTCCAGCAGCGTGCCGAGCAGCCAGCCCGCATGCAGCACAAAGAACAGCGGATAATGTTCGCGGCCGTACTCGGTGGCGCCGTGGTCGAGGGCCCAGCGTTCGTTGCGCTTCGCCACCCGCAGCTCCAGCAGGCGCTGGCCCACCAGGGCGGCCACCAGCCAGGGCGCGGCCCGGGCCCCCCCGCCCCCTCGGCTCACGCGACAAACTCCAGCAGGACGTGCTCGGCGCAGAAGCCGGGGCCCATCGCGCTCAGCAGTCCCTTGCCCTCCGGGGCATGTTTGAGCAGTTCCTCCAGCACGAACAGCACGGTGGGGCTGCTCATATTGCCGTTGCAGTGCAGCACCTGCCGGGAGGCGGCCAGCGCCTGCGGGTCCAGCGACAGGGCCTCCTGGTAAGCGTCCAGCACCTTCACGCCGCCCGGATGCACCACGTAGTGCTGCAGGTCCTCCAGGGTCCAGTCGCTGGCGGCCAGGGTCTCCTCCACGTTCTGCCGCATCATGCCGCTCACCAGCTCTGGAATGCTCTGACGGAAGCGCACCTTCAGTCCGTCGTCCATCACGTCCCAGCCCATCACGTCGCCGCTGTCCGGGAGCAGGGTGCTGCGGTGCCCGGACAGCCGCACCAGGCCGCCGGTCCCGTCGTCCGGCCCCACCACCAGGGCGGCCGCGCCGTCGGCGAACAGCGCGGAACCCACGAAGTTGCTGCTCGACTCGTCGCTCTTGACCAGCGTCAGGCTGCAAAGCTCCGCCGCAATCAGCAGCACGTTCTGGTAGCCGGCCCGTACCAGATCGGCTGCGCGCGCCAGCCCCTGCGCCCCGCCCGCACAGCCCAGGCCCCACAGCGGCAGCCGGACCGCCTGACGGTTGAGGCCCAGCCGCTCCATCAGCATGCTCTCCAGGCTGGGGGTGCTGATGCCGGTGCTGCTCACGAACACCACCGCGTCCACGTCCTCCGGCGCCGCGCCCGCCTGGGCCAGCGCCGTGCGGGTCAGCTGCTCGCTCAGCCGCAGCGTCTCCTCGACGTACACGGCATTCTTGTCGGCGAAGCTGTGCGGTTCCATGTACCACTCCAGCGGCCGGGCCAGGAAGCGCCGCTGAATCTGGGCATTCTCGAACACCTCCAGCAGTTTCGGGTGAGCCGCAAGCCGCGGAAACAGCTGAACAGCGGCGTCACGGAGCTGCGTCTGAGGCACACAGTGGGCGGGGTGTCCGGTGACCAGGGCACGCACCACAGGCGACGTATGGGAAGACGAAACAGGCATGACGCATTCTTCCGCGCCATGCCCAGGGGACTGTAACCGTTCCCGCTCCGGCCGCTTAGGAAGCCTTGGCCTTCTTGCGGCCTTCCTCACGCCCCTGCTCACTGAGCGCCTGGAAGTCTTCATCCGACAGCCGGATGGCCGCCGCCGCTACATTCTCTTCCAGGTGCTTGACCCGGCTGGTGCCGGGAATCGGCAGCATCACCGGGCTGCGCTGCAGCACCCAGGCCAGCGCGATCTGGCTGGGCGTGGCCCCGTGCTGCTTGGCCAGGTTATCCAGCAGCCCGCCCTCGCGCGACAGGCTGCCGGCGGCCAGCGGGAACCACGGAATGAAGCCGATGTTCTGCTGCTCGCAGTACTCCAGCACGTCCTCGCTCTTGCGGGTCACGAGGTTGTAGAGGTTCTGCACCGTGGTGACCTGGAACACCTGCTGGGCCGCCTGGATCTCCTCCACCGACACCTCGGACAGGCCCAGGTGGCGGATCAGACCCTCGTCCTGCATCTGCTTCATGATGCCGAACTGCTCGTCGCGCGGCACCTTGCTGTCGATGCGGTGCAGCTGCCAGAGCGGAATCTGCTCCAGCTTGAGGCGGCGCAGGCTCATCAGCACGCACTGACGCAGGTACTCCGGCCGGCCCAGCGGCGGCCACACGTCCGGACCGTGGCGGGTCAGGCCGCCCTTGGTGGCCACCGTGACACTCTGGTAGGGCGCCAGCGCCTCGGCGATCAGGTCCTCGGAGACGTAGGGGCCGTAGCTGTCAGCGGTGTCAATGAAATCCACGCCCAGCTCTGGCAGCCGCTTCAGCACTCGGATGGCCTCGTCACGGTCGGCCGGTTCGCCCCAGATGCCCTGGCCGGTGATGCGCATGGCCCCGAACCCCAGCCGGTTGACGCTCAGATCACCGCCGATGCGGAACTGTCCGCTCTGTTCTGCATTTACTTCACTCATACGACCTCCTGTGTCGGGCACGTTGTACTGCTGTAGAGGCTCGCGCAACTGTGGCGGGCCGTCACATCAAGGCCAGCTCAAGGCCACGCAACGTCGGCAAGAGCAGGGTTGGGAACGACCGGCGCGCCTATCTTTGAGCTATGGGATGGCGCATCTTCGCAACGGCCGAGATCCGGGACAGCCACGCGACCCTCTACCTGACGCCGCAGCAGACGGTCTGCCTGCGCGCCAAGGCGGGTGAGGCGCTGCTGCTGGACCGGGCGTATGCCACGGTCGAGGACGCCATCATGGACGCCGCCGTGCAGCCGCAGCTGCCGCAGCCGCTCTACGACGCCCTGCTGGACGCGGTGGAGCGCCGCAGCCACGCCGAGGCGGAGGAGCTGCGCTGGACGCCGCAGTGGCCCGACGACAGCTGAGGGGTCTGCTCAGGCCCCGTCGCCCAGCACGCTCAGCAGGAAGGCGTACTCCTCGGCCGTCTCGCGCAGGGCGTCGAAGCGCCCGCTGCTGCCGCCGTGCCCGGCCCCCATGTTGGTCTTGAGCACGATGGTGCCGCTGCCTGGCTGGGCCAGGGTCCGCAGTCTGGCTGCGTACTTGGCCGGCTCCCAGTACGCCACCCGCGGATCGTTCAGGCCGCCGGAGATGAACAGGTGGGGGTACACGCCCGCCTTCAGGTTGTCGTAGGGGCTGTACTGGGCCATCACGTCGTACCAGCGCCGCTCCTGCGGGTTGCCCCACTCGTCGTACTCGCTGGTGGTCAGCGGAATGCTGGCGTCCAGCATGGTACTCAGCACGTCCACGAACGGCACCCCCACGAACGCCGCGCCGAACAGGTCCGGGCGCAGGTTCACCACCGCGCCCATCAGCAGGCCGCCGGCGCTGCGCCCCATGGCCGCCAGCCGTCCCGGCAGCGTCACGCCCTCCCGGATCAGCCCCTCCCCCACCGCGATGAAGTCGGTGAAGGTGTTCATCTTGTGCTCCAGGCGGCCCGCGTCGTACCAGCGCCGCCCGCGCTCGCTGCCGCCCCGGATGTGCGCAATGGCCCACACCCAGCCGCGGTCCAGCAGCGGCAGCCGTGACGCGCTGAACGAAGGGTCCACCGGAAAGCCGTAGCTGCCGTAGCCGTACAGCAGCGTGGGGGCCGGCAGCGCGGTGTCGCGGCGGCGCACCAGACTGACCGGCACCTGCTCACCGTCCGGGGCCGTCATCCAGCGCTGCTCGGCCACGTACTGGGCCGGGTCATAGTCGGGCACCGGGGTGGCCTTGACCAGCGTGGTCTGCAGCGTGTTCAGGTCCAGGTCCAGGTGTTCCAGCGGCTGCGTCAGGCTGCTGTACAGCACCCGTGCCTGGGCGGTATCAAAGACGCGGTTGCTGCCCGGCTGCACCGTATGGCTGGCCTCCGGAAACGTCACCCGCCGGGCCTCGCCGTAGCCGCCCCCCGTGCGGGGCAGCACCCACAGCTGCGAAAAGCCCTCCTCGCGCCCGCTGAGCAGCAGGTGACCAGCAAACAGCCGCATCCCGGTCAGGTAGCGCTGCTCATCGTGCGGCAGCACGTCCTGAGCAGTGTTCCAGTCCAGCGGTCCGCTGGCGGTCTTGGGCAGGCGCACCACCCAGAACTCCCGCGCGCCACCCTGGTTGGTGAGCACCAGCCAGTGGTCGCCGCCGTCTTCCAGCATGGTCTCCACCTGCGGCTCGCGCGGCAGCAGCAGCCGGGGCTGGGCGTCGGCATCGCCAGTCTCCAGCACCTGCCACTCGGTGCTGAGGCTGGCCGAGCTGCCCACCAGCAGCGTCTCGCCGTTCGCGCTCTTCTTCACCACCAGCCGGAAAGTGGGATCGTCCTCCTGCACCAGCAGGGTGTCCTCAGAGGCCGGCTGTCCCAGGCGGTGGCGCCAGAGCCGGGAGGGCCGCTGCGTCTCGTCTTCCGTGACGTAGAACAGCTGGCGGCCGTCGGCGCTCCAGGCCAGCGTCCAGCCGGACACGCCCGGCAGCGGCGCTTCCAGCAGCTCGCCCGTCTGCGTGTTCAGCACCCGCAGCTCAAACACCTCCTGCCCGGTGGTGTCGAGCAGGTAGGCCCAGGAGCGGCCGTCGGGGCTGGGCCGGGTGAGGTAGACCCACACGTTCTGGTGGCCCTCGCGCGCCTTCAGCTCGTTGAGGTCCAGCACCACCTCAGGCGGCGCGTCCGGCGTGTCCGCCCGCCGCCGCACGAACACCGGGTGCGCCTGCCCCTCGTCGGTGCGGGTGCTGTACAGCCACTCGCCCTCCCGGATCGGCGGCTGCTCGTCCCGCTCCTGGATGTGGGAGCGCAGCTCAGCGGTGATGCGGTCCACCAGCGGCGCGTGCGGGGCCATCACCTCCGCCAGGTGGTCGTTCTCGGCCGTAAGGTAGGCCAGCACCCGTTCGCCCTGCTTACCGTCGGTGCGCAGCCAGTGGTAGTCGTCCGGGCGTTCCAGGTCGTGCTCGCGGTGAGTGATCCGGTCGCGGGGGGCCTGAGGCGGAATGGGTGGCGTCATACGCTCAGCCTACCGGGTCCGCCTGGACCATGTCGGCCGCGTCCCGTTCCGGCGTGGCGCAGGTCTCGCGGAACACGTACTGCGACAGGCGTTTGCGGTGGCGGCTGCTCCAGTCGATGGTGGGCCGCCGGTCGGTGCCGGGCAGGTAGCCGAGCCGGTACACCGCCATCAGCTCCAGGGTGGCCGGCACCCGCAGCAGGTCGCGCAGGCGCTGCCACTGCTCGGGGATCTCCATCGGCGTGCTCACGAACTGGATGCCCATGCCCAGGCTGCCCACCACGTTCCAGATGTTCACCACCGCGCCGCCCATGCCGAACACACTGTAAAAGGCGCTCAGCTCGCCGGGGCGGTACTCGGCCCGGTCCAGCAGCACCGCCAGCAGCAGCGGACTGCCGGCCACCAGCTTGCGGTTGTCCTCGCCCAGCCGGGCCGGCACGCCCAGCCGCCGCATCAGGTTCAGGCCCGCGTCGCTGAACACCTGCCGGGTGAAAGGGCGCAGCGGCCCCGGCAGGTGGTCGATGTAGATGCCGTCGCGGCGCTGGTCCATCTCCGTTTCCGAGAAGCGGAAGTAGCGGCGGTAGCGCTCGAAGAACACGCCCTGCTCGATCAGCTGCTGCATGCTCTGACCGGAAATCTCCGCCACCTGCGCGATGGTGTCCGGGTTCTCGATCAGCACGAAGCGCCACGGCTGGGAATTGAAATGGCTCGGGGCCGACGCCGCCACCCGCATCAGCAGGTGCTGATGCTCGCGGCTCACCGGTTCCGGGCGGAACGGCCCGTTGGTGGTGCGGCGGCTGAGAATGCCATCGATCAGGTCCATACCGGCAGGGTAGCAGGCAGGGCCGCTGCGCCCCGTACTCACCACACCCAAACGGCCGCGCCCACGTACAGCAGCGCGATCAGGCCGGCCAGCCGCCAGTGTCCAGCCCGCCCCGGGCGGGTACGCGCCATGCCGAGCAGTAGCAGCAGCAGCGGCGGGTAGGGCCACCAGCGCTGGTGGCCCAGCAGGGCAAGCAGGCCGGTCAGTACAGTGCCGGCACACACCGCGAAGTACAGCGCGTGGTGCGGCCAGCGCGCCTGATCGCGCCGCCAGCCGAGCTGCAGGCTGAGGCCCAGCAGCAGCAGCGTGGCCAGCAGCAGCAGCGTGAGGCCCAGCGCGAGGTGGTACACGCCGCGCCTACTGCCCCGGCGGGGTGAAGGTGCCGTCCGGCGCGACCGTACCGGGGTCGGTGGTGTCGAGCGTGGCCCCGCCGGAGGGGTCCTGGGTGGTGTTCGGATCGTCGGTGCCGGAGTCCGGGAGCGGCTGGATGTCGCTGGGGTCCGTCAGGCCGCCGGAATCGGTCCCGTCCGGAATGGGCGTCAGGGTGGGGTCCTGGGCTGGGTCCGGGGTCGGGTCGGCGGCGGGCACCGGGTCGGTGGCGCCCGAATCGGCCGGGACCGGCTCCGTCGGGGTGGGGTCTGTCGGGGCAGGATCGGCCGGGGGCGTGGCCGGGTCGGCGCTGGTGGTGTCCTCGGGCGCCGGGTCGGTGGGGGGCAGCGCGGGAATCTCGTTCACGTCCGGCTGGGGGCTGTCCGAGGTGGTGGTGTCCTGCGGCTGCGGCTCCGGGGCCGCCTGCTCCTGCGCCGGGGGCGTGGCCTGCGGCTGCGGATCGCGGCGGAAGAAGCTGCCGATGCCGCCCTGGTCCTGTCCGGCCTTGAAGGCCATCTGGATGCCGCGCACCCGCCGGTACTCAATCTGGTCCGGCGGCTGGAACTGGGCCGCCGGCTGTCCCTGCAGCGCGCCGGCCACCGCCTGCTGCCACACCGGCGCGGCCACGTCGCCGCTGTAGCTGTTCTGCGGCAGCGGGGCGTTGTCGCTGCGGCCCACCCACACCGCACCGGCCAGTTCCGGCGTGACGCCCGCGAACCACAGGTCGCGCACGTCGTTGGTGGTGCCGGTCTTGCCGCCCACCTCGCGCCCCTCGATGCGGGCCCGCCAGCCGAGCCCGCCCTGCCGGGGCGTCAGGTCGTTGACCACACCCCGGATCATGTCCAGGCCCAGCCACGCGGTCTGGGCGTCCCAGACGCGCTTGCCGCTGCTGGCCGGCACCGTGAGCAGCGTGTGGCCGCCCTGCACCACCCGGGTGATCAGGCGCGGCGCGTAGTACAGGCCGCCGTTGGCGAAGGGGGCGTAGGCGGCCGCCATCTGCAGCGGGCTGGCCTCCAGCGCGCCGATGGCGAGCGGCAGGCCGGTGTCGGGGTTGGGCGACAGGCCCAGCTCACGCAGCCGGCTCTCGAAGCTGTTCAGGCCCAGCTGCTGTGCCAGCCGCACGGTGGGCAAGTTCAGGCTGTGGTCCAGGGCGTAGCGCAGCGTGACCGGCCCGCCGGTGTAGGTGCCGCTGTAGTTCTGCGGCTGATAGTCGCCGTCCAGTGGGGCGTCCCGCAGCGTGTCGGCCTGGGTCCAGCCCTTCGCCAGGGCCAGCGTGTACAGCAGCGGCTTGATGCTGCTGCCCACCTGCCGGCGCGCGCGGGTGGCATTGTTCCACTCCTCCAGCACCCCGTCGCCCAGCTTCTGGCCCACCAGCGCCTGCACGTCGCCATTCTTCGGGTCCAGCAGCGCCAGCCCCAGCGTCGCTCCATTCGGCAGTGACGCCGACTTGCTGGCCGCCTCGGCCGCCTGCTGCGCCGCGCGGTTCATCGTGGTGTAGACCGTCACGTCCGACTGGTACAGCACCTTGCGGCCCAGCCGGTCCGCGAGGTCGCGCTCCACTGCGTCCAGAAAGCCGTCCGCGAAGCGCACCTGCGGGGCCGGCGCGCTGAGCCGCTTGGCGTCCGGATTGACGAGGCGCGCCGAGACGATGTTGCCCTTGCCGTCGTAGCGCACCCGCCAGCCCACCGGCTGCAGCGGGTAGCGCCAGGCGGCGTCGGCCTGCGCCTTGGTGGCGCGGCCGTCCTCGACCATGCGGTTCAGGATGCTGCGCATCAGCGGGCGGTAGGCGACGTAATTGTTGTAGCGCCGGGCGTTCGGCAGCAGGGTCGTCAGGTAGACGCTCTGGGCCAGGTTCAGCTGCGAGGGCGCGATCCCGAAGTAGGCCCGGGCCGCGTCCTGCGCGCCCAGCAGGTCGGTGCGGCCCACGCCCCAGTACACCACGTTCAGGTAGGCGGTCAGGATCTCCTGCTTGGTGAAGCGGCGCTCCACCTGCAGCGCCAGCAGCGCTTCCTTGAGCTTGCGCGCCGGGGTGCGCTCATCCTTGATGTCTTCCAGCAGGGTGCTGCGGACCACCTGCTGCGTGATGGTGCTGCCGCCCTCCAGGCTGCCGCTGGCGCTCCGCAGCAGCGCCCGCGCGATGCCCATCGGGTCCACCCCGTGATGCTCATAGAAGCGGCGGTCCTCACTGGTGACCACGGCCTTGCCGAGCCACGGGCTGAACTGGTCGGCGCGCAGCAGGTCGCGGTTGACCCGCGCGCCGCTGGACAGCGACGGCGTCAGCGCGCCGATCACCCTGCCGCCGGCGTCCACCACCGTGGCCTTGCCGCCGTACTCCAGCACGTTCAGGTCGTCCACCCGCCGCAGGTCCTGCTGCCACAGCAGCAGCATGCCCAGCACCCCCACGCCGGCCAGCAGCACCAGGATCAGCAGGGTTTTGAACAGATTGGTGATCAGGCGCATGCCGGGCCGGTACAGGTGGGGGGATGGGTCATCAGCGTTCTGCCCTCAGCATACCCGGCGTTTCTGATGCGGCATGAGGGCCGCCGCCGCTGCGCTATACTCCCGTGACGCCTGAGCGCGTTCCCTGAAACCCACGTCCTTTTCGGCAGTCCCGTGAGGCTGCGCCCGCCCTGTGAGGCAGGAGAAGGAGCACCATGACACGCTACAGCGCTGGACCCGACTGCCGCCGGACTCGCCCGGACGGCCTTTTTTTTGACGTGCAGAGGCCGGCATGAACGCCAAGGCCTCGATCCTGTCGGCCGATGAGCTGCGCCGCGCCCTGACCCGCATCGCGCACGAGATTCTGGAGCGCAACAAGGGCGCCGAGGGACTGGCGCTGGTGGGCATCCACACGCGCGGCATTCCGCTGGCCGCCCGGCTGGCCGCCAAACTGCACGAGCTGGAAGGGGTGGAGATTCCGCTGGGCCGCCTCGACATCACGCTCTACCGCGACGATCTCTCGGAGATCGCCCACCAGCCGCTGATCCGCGAGACGCAGCTGAACTTCGACATGCAGGGCCGCCGGGTGATTCTGGTGGACGACGTGCTGTACACCGGCCGTACCGTGCGGGCCGCGCTGGACGCCCTGATCGACCTGGGTCGGCCGCAGAGCATCCAGCTGGCGGTGCTGGTGGACCGGGGCCACCGTGAACTGCCGATCCGGGCCGACTACGTGGGCAAGAACCTGCCGACCTCCCGCAGCGAGGTGGTCAAGGTCAAGCTGGAAGAAACCGACGGGCTGGACGCGGTGGAACTGTGGGAGCTGTCCTCGTGAGCGCCCAGGTGGTGGCCGAGCCGCGCCCCCGGCACCTGCTGGACTTCCAGGGCTGGAGCGAAGGGCGCCTGAACGCCATTCTGGACAATGCCGACACCATGCTGCAGGTGCTGGACCGGCCGGTGAAGAAGGTCCCGGCACTGCAGGGCCTGACCGTCTGCACCGCCTTCTTCGAGAACAGCACCCGCACCCGCATCAGCTTCGAACTGGCCGCCCGCCGCATGAGCGCCGACGTGGTGAGCTTCGCGGCGGGCAGCAGCAGCCTGAGCAAGGGCGAGTCTCTGCGCGACACCATCGAGACGCTCACCAGCTACAAGGTGGACGCCTACGTGGTGCGGCATCCGGCCTCGGGCGCGGCGCATCAGGTGGCGCGCTTCAGTGGCAAGCCCACCATCAACGCCGGAGACGGGCGCCGGGCGCACCCCACCCAGGCACTGCTGGACGCCTACACCATCCGGCAGGAGTACGGTGACCTGAAGGGCCGGCGGGTGGCGATCATCGGGGACGTGCGGCACTCGCGGGTGGCGCGCAGCAATGCCGAACTGCTGACCCGGCTGGGCGCCGAGGTGGTGCTGTGCGGCCCGGCCACCCTGCTGCCGCGCGAGCTGGCCAGCCTGGGCGCCACGCTCACCACCGACGCGCAGCAGGCGGTGAAGGGCGCGCACGCCGTGATGGCGCTGCGGCTGCAGACCGAGCGCATGGACGCCGGCTACCTGGGGAGCCTACAGGAGTACATCCGCGACTATCAGGTGAATGAGCGGCTGATGGAGCGGGCCGAAACCGGCGCCATCGTGCTGCACCCAGGGCCCATGAACCGCGACCTGGAGATCAGCGCCGACACCGCCGACGGCCCGCGCAGCCGGGTGCTGAAGCAGGTCGAGAACGGTCAGGCCGTGCGCATGAGCGTGCTGTATCACCTGCTGGTGGGGCGCGGCTGACATGAGGGTCCGGACGGCCGCCGTGATGGCCGCGCTGACCGGCGGCACCGTGACGGCCGGGGGCGGACCCGCCTCCGACGTGGGTGAGCTGCTCAACCGCTACACAGACGCCCTGTTCAACGACCTGGGCGTTCACCCGCTCGGCACCTCCAGCCCGGTCAGCTGCCTGAACGGTCACCGGAGCGTGAGGCGCCCCCCTGGGCTGGCCCTCAGAACCTGCGTGATGGACCAGCAGGGCCAGAGCGTGGTGATCGGGGTGGAGCTTGCTGGTGGTGGTGGCGCCTACGTGCTCAGTGACGGACCGGGCGCCCCCGTCCCCAAGACCGAGCGGGACCGGGTGCTGGCGGGCTTCCGGAAAGAGATCCGGTACTTCGAAGCCGTCCGGACCCTGCAACAACCTCACCCACAGGACTGCTTCCTCTTCTTCGAGTCGCAGCTGCCTCTGCAACGCTGTTCGGTGGAGTTCCGCCAGGGCCGCACGCTCCTGACGGTCCAGACCACCACCGGCCTCCGGTTCTTCTTCGACGGCTTCACGGTGCACGACTTCAAAAGCCAGCAGCTTCCGACGCTCCACAGTCTGACCTGCACGTTCTACGAGGAGGGTTACTCCACATGCTCACCCTGACCAACATTCGCCGCCCCGGCTCCACCACCCCCGAAACCGTAACGCTGGACAACGGCGTGATCACCGGCTGGAATCTGCCTCCGGAGGGCCAGATCATTGACGGCCAGGGCGGCACCGTCGCTCCAGCGCTGATTGAGCTGCACGCCCACCTGCGCGAGCCTGGCCAGGAGGTCAAGGAGGACCTGGAAAGCGGCCTCGCGGCGGCGGCGGCCGGCGGCTACGGCACGGTGGTCAGCATGCCCAACACCTCACCGGTGGTGGACGACCCCGCCACCGTCCGCGCCCTGATCGAGAAGGCGAACCGCCTGGGCTTCGCCCGCCTGCGCCCCGCCGCCGCCCTGACCCGGGGGCAGCTGGGCGAGCAGCTGGCCGAGCTGGCCACCCTGAAGGAAGCGGGCGCGGCCATGTTCACCGACGACGGGCGCACCAACGAGGACGCCCGGGTGTTGCGGCTGGGCCTGGAGTACGCCGGCAGCCTGGGCATGGTGGTGAGCGTGCACGCTGAGGACGCCTCGCTGCGGCAGGGCGGCGTGATGAACGAGGGCGTGGTCAGTGAGGAGCTGGGCCTGCCGGGCAACCCCGGCGCAGCAGAGGCAGCGCGGGTGGCCCGCGACATCGAGATCGCGGCGCTGACCGGGGCGCGGCTGCACATCCAGCACCTCTCCACCGCCCGCGCCCTGGATCTGGTGCGCGAGGGCAAGCGGCGCGGCGTGCCGGTCACGTGCGAGGTCTGCCCGCACCACCTGACGCTCACCGACGAGGCGCTGCGCGGCTTCGACGCGATGTACAAGGTGGCCCCGCCGCTCCGCACCCAGGTGGACGCCGACTACCTGCTGCAGGGCCTGCTGGACGGCACGGTGGACTGCCTCGCCACCGACCACGCCCCCCACACCCGCGCCGAGAAGGAGCAGGACCTGCTGAGCGCCCCCTTCGGCATTCCGAGCATCGAGGTGGCGTTCCCGCTGCTGTGGACGCGGTTCGGCGAGCAGCTGGGGCTGGAGAAACTGCTGGACCTGTTCACGGGCGGCGCGGCCCGCGTGATGGGCTGGCCAGAGCCGGGCCTGGAGCCGGGGCAGCCCGCCGATCTGGTGGTGCTGGACCTGAACACCGAGCGTCCGGTGGACCCCGCCACCTTCCGGAGCAAGGCGAAGTTCTCGCCCTGGGCGGGTCAGCCGCTGCGCGGCTGGCCGCTGCTGACGCTTGTGAACGGGCAGGTGGCCTACCAGCGACAGTGAGCACCACGCCGCTGGCGCAGCGTGATCGCCTGCTCTCGCAGGTGCTGGGCCAGCGCTGGCCTTTCGCCCCTCTGCTGGACGCCCTGCCGGTGCCGGTGGAGGCGGCCGTGCTGGACGTGGGCGGCGGTTCGGTCAGCAGGCCGCCCGAACCGCCGCCCGCGGGCCCCTCGGACGACGTGAGCTGCTCGACGAGCAGCAGGGCCAAGATGCACACCGGTCGCCGTTTGGCGATGCCAGCTTCGACCGGGTGTATCTGGTCCGGGCCCTCGCGCACATGCGTGACCCCGCGCAGGTGCTGGCCGAATGCTGGCAGGTGCTGGCTCCCGGTGGGCAGCTGACCGTGGTGGCCCACAGCCCGGACCATCTGGCCGGCCTGCTGCCAGACCAGCCCGCGCCTTCGGCTCCTCTGACGGCCCTGCCTGGTACGCGGCTGAACCTGACGAGGCCGGTCGTGCTCTCCCCGGAAGTCCAGCAAACATTGCTGAACAGCTATGGCCTGAGCGGTCACCCCGCACAGCCTCTGCACACCCAGCTTCAGCTGAGCGGGTGGACGGCATCAGCACACCGCCAAGCACAGAGATGACTGGGGCCTCACAGCCAGCTGACCAGCTCCTGAGCACTTGCTCTGAAAGCTTCATAGTCCGGTGGAATGCCGTTTCCTATGGTGATCCAGACTGCCAAGCGCGGCTGCAGGAGGAGTAAGCTAAATGGGTTATGAACGATGCCTCTGTCGCCGTTCCTGCCTGGCTGGCCGACACCGAGACGGTGGACCCGCAGGCTGAACCTCCTCAACCTGAACAGCCCTGCCCCGTGCCGCTGGCCGTCTATGTGGATGTGGACGAGACGATGCTGCGCGACTACGGTCAGCGGCAGATTCCCATCCCGGCCGTGATCCGGCAGATCAAGGCGCTGTACCGCCAGGGCGCTGAGCTGTACTGCTGGAGTTCTGGTGGCGCGGCGCACGCCCGGCAGTGTGCGGAGGCCTGCGGCGTGGCCGAATGCTTCCAGGCGTTCCTGCCCAAGCCGCAGGTGCTGATCGATGACCAGCAGCCGGGCCAGTGGCGCCGCACCCTGCACGTTCACCCGGCCCAGTGCAGTTCTCAGACCACCCTGGACGAGTACCGCGAGGACCTGCGCCCCTGCCGTCCGGCGACGCCTGAGGCGACCAAACCCGAGCCGGCTCCGCTGCCCAAGCGCGACCTGTTCAGCTGACACACAGCTGAAGATGGCGGATCACACTGGTGACAGATGTCAGGAACTCACCAGGAGGTCTCCATGAACGGCATCCATCATCCCGCTCTCCTCGCACAGCTCGAACAGTATGTGTTCCCGCCTGCCTTCGTGATGCGGCTGCAGTCGGAACAGGGGTGGTCCTCCGCACGGACCCAGGCGGTGCTCGTGGAGTACCGCCGCTTTGTTTATCTGGCGGCCACGTCCGCTCAGCCGGTCACGCCGTCCGGCCCGGTGGACGAGGTGTGGCACACCCACCTGACCTTCACCCGCGACTACTGGGAGCGGCTGTGCGGCGAGGTGCTGGGCCGGCCGCTGCATCACGAGCCGGGCACGGGTACGGCGGACGAGGCCTTCACCTTCGCCCGGCAGTACGAGGCCACCCTGCAGCTGTACGCGGACACCTTCGGGCAGCCGGCCCCGGTGGAGGTGTGGCCCGCTCCGCGCCCACAGGCGGCGGTTCCGGCTCCGGCCGTGCGTGGCAGCGTGTCCAGCCTGCAGGTGCTGCTCGGGCTGCTCGCCGGCGGGCTGGCCTTTGCGCTGAGCGGTCACCACATCGCGGTGGCCGTGCTGGTCTTCGGCGTCGTGCTGGTGCTGCTGGCTTCACGGCCCCTGCGGCGGGCCCGCCGTGCCCTGGCCGACTGGGACGGGCCGATCTGGCTGTGGGGAAGCGACGGGACAGCCGACGCGTCCGGTCATCACCATCACCACGGCAGCCATGACGGCGGTCACCACGGGGGCGGCCACGATTCGGGGAGCAGCTCGGATGGAGGCAGCAGTTGCGGCTCGTCCAGTTGCGGGTCCAGCTGCGGCAGCAGCTGAGGACCAGGCCTCAGGCGGTGTGGGCGTCCAGCCACCCGAGCAGCCGCGCCGTGATGTCGTCGCGCACCGTGTCGTTGAACAGCTCGTGATATCCGCCCGGTTCCTCGTGGTAGGTCTTGTCGAGGCTACTGATGCCCGCGTAGAAGCGGCGCGAGCCGTTCACGTCGGTCAGCTGATCGGCGTCGCCGTGCACGATCAGGGTCGGCAGCCGCCAGCGGGACACGCCGGGCCATAGCCCCTCCGAGACGCGCAGCATGCTGATGGCCGTCAGGGCCGGCACCCGGCCGTGGTACATCTGCGGGTCCTGTTCATAGGCGCTGACCTCCTCGGCCAGCCGGGACAGGCCGGCGGTGGGCAGCTCGGTGATGGCCATCCCCGGCGCGATACGGGCCAGCACGCGGCCCACCTGCTTGAGCCACGCCGGTTCGTTGACGCCCACCAGCAGCGCCGGGCTGGACAGCACCGCGCCCGCCACCCCGCGCGGGTCCTGCAGCAGCGAGGCGGCCGTGACCAGCCCGCCCAGGCTGTGCCCGAAGGCGAAGAGCGGGCCCTGCACCACGCCCGCCAGCGCCGCACGCGCCGCGATGTGGTCCTGCACCAGCTGCCGCACGTCCACCACTGCCCGCCGGCCCTGGCTGCGGCCGTGGCCCCGGTGGTCATAACCGTATACGCTGTAACCGGCGGTGTTCAGCTGTCGGATCAGGCGGGCATACCGTTCGCTGTACTCCCCGAAACCGTGCGCCAGCAGGAGGGACGCGCGCGGCTGCTCCGCCGGCCACACGAAGGTCTGCACCGGCAGGTCCAAGGGCCAGCTCGCGGCCTGGGCCGCCTGGGATGTGGTCATGCGGGCAGTGTAGCGCCCGGCACGGCCGTGTTACGCTGCTCTGGCCACACAGGACGCAGCTGAATGCCGCTCTGGATGGCGAAGGAGGTCGTATGGTTCACGCACATCCCGTTTCCCTGACCCGCCCCACCGCCCTCATTTGCCATCAAGGAGTGCACCTGTGCCGACTGCTGTCCCCCTGCCCGCCGATGAAGCGGGCCTGCTTGACCTGTTGACCGAGGCCCGACTCGCCCAGGCCGCCCCGATGCTGAGCCGCTGGTTCTCCCCGGACCAGCTGCGTGCCACGTTGCGCGAGGACCTGCACCCGGAGCTGGAGCGGCGCTCCAGCGACGCCCTGGCCGCCCTGTACCGGCAGCACGCGCCGGTTGAGGGTGTGGACCACGACTCGGCCTACAAGAACCGTATCCTCACCGTGCCGCCGCTGGGCACCGCCCTGGTCGGCATCCGCTTCCGGGGGATGGACCTGGCGCGGCCTTTCGTGACGGCGGCAGCCACCACCCGCCTGCCGGACGAGGCGGGCCTGACCGAGGCCGCTGCGTTGCTGCGGCAGGAGTTTGAGGCGTTCCGGCCCCGGCACCTGCGCCTGTTTGTGCCGGCCGGGGTGCCGATTGACCTCAGCGCCCTGCCGCCCGGCTCGCACTGGGACCACCATCTGCTGGCCGCGCCGGTGACCGAACTGCGCGCCCGTCCACTACCAGCCTTCCACGCCCGGGTGCAGCTGCAGGTGCCGCCGGACATGGGCTTTTATCCGCAGTATGTCCAGGCGTATGAGGCGCTGTTCGCCGCCAACCCGTCCCACCGTGAGTTCACCCACGCCGAGGCGGAGGAGGACCTGGAGGAGCTGCGTCAGGAGGGCCTGGTCTTTGAGGTGCGGGTGGACGGGGCCTGGGCCGGCGTGGTGGCGGCGTGCCGTTCATCGGAGCAGGGCGTGAGCGGCTTTGTGGTGACCGAGATGTTCCTGGACGCGGCTCACCGGGGGCAGGGCCTGGGGCCGGCGGTGGGCCGCCACCTGCTCGACCGGCTGCCGGCCGAATCCGGCGACACGCTGTTCGGCACCATCCACCACGACAACCTGCCGGCCCGGCGGAGCGCCGAACGCGGCGGACGCACCGACGTCGGCGCGTTCCTGTGGGTGGCGATGCCCGGCTGAACCGGGCCGGGGTCGCAGCGGAACCCCGGACGCGGTCAGTCCGGCTGCGGCCCCACCACCGACTCGATCAGGCGGCGCGAGATGCTGGCCCGCCCCGGCAGCTGCGGCAGGTTGTTGTGGTCGAACCAGCGCGCCTCCTCGATCTCACCCGGCTGCGGCACGATCTCGCCGCCGGCATACTCGGCGGTGTAGGCGAGCATCAGGCTGTGCGGGAACGGCCACGGCTGGCTGTCGAAGTAGCGCAGGTCCCGGATGCTGAGCCCGGTTTCCTCGTACATCTCGCGGTGGGCAGCATGTTCCACCGTCTCCCCCGGTTCCACGAAGCCGGCGTTGGCGCTGTACATGCCCGGCGGGAACAGCGGCGAGCGGCACAGCAGCACCTGCGGCTGGCCCTGCGGCCCCACGCGGGTCAGCAGCACCATCACGGCGGGGGCCAGCCGCGGGTACACCGACAGCCCGCAGTTGGGGCAGCGGCGCGCCCGCTCGTTCGGGTCGCGCTCGGTGGGCGTGGCGCAGTTGCCGCAGTAGTGGTGGGTGCGGTCCCATTCCACGATCTGGTAGGCGTACCCGCCCAGCATCCACAGCCAGTCCGGCAGCTTGCCGTACAGCCCACGCAGCCGCGAGAAGCGCTGGTCCGCCGGCGCGTCGCCGGTCATGCGGGCGGCCCAGACCTGCCGGCCCTGCTGGGTGCCCAGGTACACCTCGCCCGTGAGGCCCTCGGCAGGCCGGGGTGGCACCGTCTCCCCCACTGTCAGCAGCCGGTCGCCCTGGAAGACCAGCCACAGCGCGTCCGGGTCCGGGTCCGGGGTGCCCACCGCCGGCACAAAGCCGTAGCCGTTGTCGAAGGGGCTCAAGCCCACCTGCTGGCCGGTCAGGGCCGCGTCGGTCATGGTCGGGTCGTTGGTCATGGCATCACCTCAGTAGGCCGCGACCAGACCGTCGGCCCGGCTTTCGGTGCCGCCGGCCAGCACGCCCGTGTCCGGGTCGCGCCAGATGATCTGCCCGCGCCCGAACGAGCCCGCTTCCAGCTGCACGCTCAGGGTGTGGCCCAGCCCGGCCAGTTCGCGGCTGAGGTGGGCGCCCAGGCCGTACTCCACCTCCACCCGGCGTCCGTCCAGCCACTGCCAGCGCGGGGCGTCCAGCGCCTCCTGCGGGTTCATGCCGTAGCGCAGCGTGTTGAGGATCACCTGCACGTGGCCCTGCGGCTGCATGAAGCCGCCCATCACCCCGAAGGGCCCCACCGGCACGCCGTCCTGACGCGTCAGGAAGCCGGGGATGATGGTGTGGTAGGGCCGCTTGCCCGGCGCCAGGGCGTTGGGATGCTCCGGTTCCAGGTTGAAGTTATGGCCGCGGTTGTGCAGCCCGATGCCGGTGCCCGGCACCACCACGCCGCTGCCGAAGCCCATGTAGTTGCTCTGGATCATGCTGACCATGCCGCCCTCGCCGTCGGCGGCAGCCAGATACACGGTGCCGCCCTGGCTGGGCGCGCGGGTGGCCGGGTCCAGCGCCGCCTCCCCGATCTGGCCGCGCAGCTCGTCAAAGTGGGCGGCCGACAGCAGCCGCTCGGTGGGCACCTCCACGTGGCGCGGGTCGGCCACGTGGGTGTGGGCGTCGCGGAAGGCCAGTTTGATCGCCTCGATCTGCAGGTGCAGGCCGCGCACCGAGTCGCGCTCGTCCGGCAGCTCCAGCCCCTCCAGAATCCCCAGCGCGATCAGGGCGGTGATGCCCTGCCCGTTCGGCGGAATCTCCCACACGCGGTGGCCCCGGTAATCGGCGCTGATCGGCTGCACCCACTCGGAACGGTGCGCCGCCAGATCCTCGGCCCGCAGCAGGCCGCCCGTGTCCCGCGCGTGGCGGTCGATCTGCGCGGCCAGCTCGCCCTCGTAGAACACCGCGCCCGCGCTGGCCGCAATCTGCTCCAGCGTGCGGGCATGCCCCTCGCTGGCCCACACCGCGCCGGGGCGCGGCGTGAAGCCGGGCGGCGCGAAGGTGCGGAACCACTCCTCCATGATCGGGAGGCCGCGCGCCTGATAGATCTGAACGGCCCGCGCCCAGTACCGCGCCAGCACCGGGCTGAGCGGATAGCCGTCGCGGGCGTAGCGGATGGCCGGAGCCAGCAGCTGCTCAAAGGGCAGCCGCCCGAAGCGCTGGTGCAGGTCGGCCCAGCCGCGCACCGCGCCCGGCACCGTCACCGGCAGCCAGCCGTGGACCGGCATCTGCCCGCCCGGCAGCGCGTCCAGGCTCAGGGCCGCCGGCGCCCCGCCGCTGGCGTTCAGGCCGTGCAGCTGCCCGCCGTGCCACACCAGCGCGAAGGCGTCGCCGCCGATGCCGTTGCTGGTCGGCTCGACCACGGTGAGGGCGGCGGCAGTGGCAATGGCCGCGTCCACCGCGTTGCCGCCCGCCTGCAGGATGCTCAGGCCCGCCTGGGCCGCCAGCGGCTGGGAGGTGGCCACCATCCCCTGCCGGGCATACACGCTGGACCGATGGCTGGAGTACCTATTCACAACGGCAATCTAACAGGCTGCTCCGCCGCAGGGTGGTCAGCTGAAGCCCACATGACGGTTCGGGGAAGGTGCCCACCTGTCCAGACGCCCGGCCCGCCCGCACTTGCTGCCTGCGCAGGCGGCGCGTAGACTCTCGTCAGATGTTCACTGCGTTCACCCTGATCAAGGCTGCGGGTCTCCGGACCGGCCTCCTTCTTCTTTGTCGGGGGCAGTGAGCGCGCAGAAGCGTTCACCGTCTGCCCCCCGACACCGCCAGGGTCGGGGGTTTTTGATGGAGCGGAGCCGGCGCGGGAGGCAAGTATGGGAATGACCATTGCGGAGAAGATTCTGGCGGCCCACAGCGGCCACGACACGGTGGTGCCGGGCCAGCTGATCGAGTGCAGCACCGACTGGGTGCTGTGCCACGAGATCACCACCCCGGCGGCGCTGCGGATGCTGGAGGAGCGCGGCATGGACCGGGTCTTCGATCCCAGCCGCATCGTGGCGATCCCGGACCACAGCGTGCCGGCCATGAACATCAAGGCCGCCAAGATGTACCAGAAGCTCAAGAGCTGGGTGCAGGAGAAGGGCATCCAGCACTTCTACGACGTGGGGCGCGGCGGCATCGCGCACGTGGTGCTGGAGAACACCGGTCTGATCAAGCCGGGGCAGACGCTGGTGAGCGGCGACTCGCACACCTGCAACGCGGGCGCCCTGGGCATGTTCGCCACCGGAGTGGGCAGCACCGACCTGGCCGGGGCCATCTACGCGGGCAAGGTGTGGTTCAAGGTGCCGGAAACCATGCTGATCCGGGTGCGCGGCGAGTTCCGGCCCGGCGTGAGCCCCAAGGACCTGGCGCTGGAAGTGATCCGCCGGATCGACGCCGACGGCGCCAACTACATGGTGATGGAGTGGGTCGGCGAGACCATTGACCGCATGGACATGGAGGGGCGCTTCACCCTGACCAACATGGCCATCGAGGCGGGCGGCAAGACCGGCATCGTGGCGGTGGACGACACCACCCGCGCGTACATGGCCGCGCGCGGCGTGACACCGGACCAGTACACCGAATACACCTCCGACGCCGACGCCCGCTTCAAGGTCGTCATCGACATCGATGTCAGCACGCTGGAGCCCACCGTCGCCTTTCCGCACATTCCCAGCAACGGGCGGGTGGCGGGCGCCGATCAGGTCAAGATCTCGCACGCCTACGTGGGCAGCTGCACCAACGGCCGCATCGGCGACCTGCGCGAGGTGGCGCGCATCCTGAAGGGCCACACCGTCGCCGAGGGCGTGCAGATGCTGGTGGTGCCGGCCACCCAGGCGGTCTGGAAGCAGGCGGCCCAGGAAGGCCTGATGGAGATCTTCGTGGACGCTGGGCGCCACCGTCAGCTACCCGAGCTGCGGCGCCTGCCTGGGCATGCACACCGGCGTGCTGGGGCCGGGCGACGTGTGCGTGAGCAGTTCAAACCGCAACTTCGTGGGGCGCATGGGGGACCCCTCGGCGGAGATCTATCTGGCGAGCCCCGCCACGGTCGCGGCCAGCGCCATCGCCGGCTACATCAGCGACCCGCGCGAATACAACGACGCCCCGGCTGCTGGCAGCGCCGCCGACTGATGCATACGCTGCTCGCGATTGCGGCATTGCACCTCGTGGTGCTGGTGATTCCGGGGCCGGACGTGCTGCTGGTCAGCCAGACCGCCATCGCCCGCTCGCGCCGGGCGGCGGTGCTGGCCGGGCTGGGCGTGGTGGGCGGCATCGCCTGCTGGGCTGCCCTGGCCCTGCTCGGCATCAACGTGCTGTTCCAGCACTTCGCCTGGATTCATGGGGTCATCCGGGTGGCGGGCGGGCTGTACCTGCTCTGGATGGCGTACGGCCTGTGGCAGTCCAGCCGCAGCGCTCAGGCCCATGCTCAGGTCCAGGCCCCGCTCGGCGACCTGCGCGCCCTGCGCAGCGGCTTCCTGACCAACATCGCCAATCCCAAGGCCGCCGTGTTTTTTGGCAGCGTCTTTTCCAGCGTCCTCCCCGCCCACAGCTCCGCCAGCCTCAAGCTTGGAGCGTTCGCGGTGATCGTGCTGCTGAGCCTCAGCTGGTTCGCCCTGGTGGCCCTGGGCATGTCCACCGCCCGCCTCCAGGCAATCTACCTGCAGGCCCGCCGCCGGATTGACCAGATCGCCGGCGGCATCATGGCCGCCTTCGGCCTGCTGCTGCTCAGCTCACGCGAGTAATCTGTTCAGACCCACCCCACAGGAGGCCGTTTATGCCCACAGTCCATGTGTTTGCCCGTGACCACATCAACACCGACGAGATCATTCCGGCCCGCCACCTGACCAGCGACGTGGAGAGCGAGCTGGCGAAATTTGCCATGGAGGACTACGACAAGACCTTCGTGCAGCGGGTCAAGCCCGGCGACATCATCGTGGCGGGCGCCGACTTCGGCTGCGGGTCCAGCCGCGAGCACGCGGTGTGGGCCATCCGCGGGGCCGGGGTGGCGGCCGTGATCGCGCCCAACTTCGCGCGCATCTACTACCGCAACAGCATCAACAACGGCTTCCTGGCGCTGGAGTGCGAAGGCATCGTGGAGGCGTTCCGGGACGGCGATGAGGCCGAGCTGGACCTGAAGGGCGGCACCATCACCAACACCCGCACCGGCCAGAGCCTGCACTTCGTGCCGGTGCCGCAGTTCGCGCTGGACGTGCAGCAGGCGGGCGGCTGGCTGGAGTACATGAAGGCGCAGGAGCAGCAGGCCGCGCAGGACGTCGCCCATGCCTAAGCGCGTGGTGGTGCTGGCCGGCGACGGCATCGGGCCGGAAGTGACGGGCGCGGCGGTGCAGGTGCTGCAGGAGGTGGCCCCGGACCTGCAGTTCGACCATCAGCTGATCGGCGGCGTGGCCATCGAGGCGACCGGCGAACCGTTCCCGGAAGCCACCCGGCAGGCGCTGCAGGGCGCGGACGCGGTGCTGCTCGGCACGGTGGGCGGCCCGCAGAACAGCCCCTGGAACCTGCTGCCGCGCCACCTGCGCCCCGAGTCGGGCCTGCTGGCGCTGAGAAAGGCGCTGGGCGTGTACGCCAACCTGCGCCCCGTCCGGGTGCAGCCGGGGCTGGAACACCTCTCTCCGCTGAAGCCGGAGCTGGCGCGCGGCGTGGACATCCTGATCGTGCGCGAACTGCTGGGCGGCATCTACTTCGATCAGGACCGCAAGATCGAGGGCAGCGTGGCGTACAACACCATGCGCTACACCACCCTGGAGGTGGAGCGCATTGCGAAGATCGCCTTCTGGGCCGCCGATCAGCGCAAGGGCCGCGTCACCAGCGTGGACAAGGCCAACGTGCTGGAGGTCTCGGAGCTGTGGCGGCGCGACGTGACGGCCCTGCAGCAGCGCGACTACCCCGGCATTCACCTGAACCACGAGTACGTGGACAGCGTGGCGATGCTGATCGTGGCCGAGCCGGGCCGCTACGACGTGATCGTCACCGAGAACCTGTTCGGCGACATCCTCTCGGATCTCGCCGCCGTGATTCCCGGCAGCCTGGGCCTGATGCCCAGCGCCTCGCTGGGCGACGGCGCGGGGCTGTACGAGCCGATTCACGGCTCGGCGCCCGACATCGCCGGCAAAGGCGTGGCCAACCCGGCTGCCGCCATCATGAGTGCCGCCATGCTGCTGCGGCACAGCCTGGATATGCCGCACGCGGCGGCCAAGATCGACGGGGCCGTGTCGCAGGCGCTGCGCACCACCCCCACCCGTGACCTCGGGGGCCGGGCCAGCACCACAGAATTCACTGAGGCGGTGCTGCACGCTCTGGGCCGGACCGCCGTCGGGTAAACCACCGCTGCAGACGGGCCGCCGGGCGCTTCCCAGAAGAGGCGCCCGGCGGTCCATTTCTGTCTGGCGCCCACTTGACAATGAGTTTCTGATCAAGCCTGCTTGACAAAAATAATTTTCAGACATACAACTGAAGGCAGAATCCAACTGCAATTCAACTCCAGCCTGCGGGTTCTGAGTCTCCAGCTACGCGAGCACGTTCACTCATGATCTTGGGGAGGACCTATGAAACGCACCGCTGTTCTGACGCTTGGCCTGGCGCTGCTGGGCACACTGGGCAACACCCTGGCGCAGAAGACCACGCTGACCATCGAGAGCTGGCGCAACGACGATCTGAAGATCTGGCGCGACAGCATCATCCCGGCCTTCGAGAAGAAGTACCCGAACATCCACGTGAACTTCCAGCCGCTGGCCCCCACCGAGTACAACGCGGTGCTGGACACCAAGCTCAAGGGCGGCACCGCCGGCGACTTGATCACCTGCCGCCCCTTCGACAAGAGCCTGGAACTGTACAAGGCCAAGCAGCTCGACAGCCTGAACGACCTGCCGGGCATCAAGAACTTCGATGCGGTGGCCAAGGCCGCCTGGAGCACCGACGACGGCAAGACCACCTTCTGCGTGCCGATGGCCTCGGTGATCCACGGCTTCCTGTACGACAAGGCGGTGTTCAAGGAGCTGGGCCTCAAGGAGCCCAAGACCGAGGCCGAGTTCCTGGCGCTGCTGAACAAGGTCAAGGCCGGCGGCAAGTACGCGCCGCTGGTGATGGGCACCAAGGACCAGTGGGAGTCCGCCACCATGGGCTACCAGAACATCGGCCCGACGGTGTGGCGCGGCGAGACCGGCCGCAAGGGCCTGATCTCCGGCTCCGCCCAGTACAACAAGGGTGGCTTCCTGGCGGCCTTCCAGTCGCTGGCCAAGTGGAAGCCGTTCCTGCCGCAGGGCTATCAGGCGCTGGCCTACCCCGACGCGCAGAACCTGTTCGCGCAGGGGCGCGGCGCGGTGTATCCGGCCGGATCCTGGGACATCGGCACCTTCCGGGGCATGAATCCCAAGCTGGACCTGGGCGCCTTCCCGCCGTACAGCATCGCGGGCCAGAAGTGCGTCATCGATGATCATCCGGACATCGGCATGGGCATCAACAGCGCCAGCAAGAACAAGGAGGCCGCCCGCACCTTCCTGAACTGGGTGGCCAGCGACGAGTTCGCGCAGCTGTACGCCAACGCGCTGCCCGGCTTCTTCCCGCTGGCCAACGTCAAGTACACGGTCAAGGACCCGGTGGCGCAGCAGTTCCTGAGCTGGCGCAGCCAGTGCGGCAAGAGCTTCCGCAGCAGCTATCAGATCCTGTCGCGCAACGACAACCCGAACAATGAGAACGACCTGTGGAACGCCAGCGCCCAGCTGCTCAACGGCACCCTGACCCCTCAGGCCGCCGCCGATCTGGTGCAGAAGAACCTGGCCTCCTGGTACGCGCCTCAGAAAGGCAAGTAACGGTCGTCGCGGAGCGGGCGCCAGGGCATGACCTCGGCGCCCGCAGCCGTTCCGTTTTCCGCCCACCCTGGCCCACCGGGTCAGCGTTCCCTTCCTGCAGGAGTGCCATGCGTCATGCGTAAGCCCTTCCCCCTCCACCTGGTGGTCTTTCTGGCCCCGGCCCTCCTGATCTACACCGCGCTGATGATCTACCCGATCCTGGCCTCGCTATGGCTGTCCCTGAACACCGTCGCCAGCGATGGACGACAGGTGTTCGCCGGGGTGAGCAACTACGCCCGGCTGTTTCACAGCGAGGTGTACGCCGGACCGTTCTGGAACGCCCTCCGGAACAACGCGGTCTTTTTCGTGATTCACATGCTGGTGCAGAATCCGGTGGGGCTGGCCCTGGCGGTGCTGCTGGCCAGCCGGGTGCGCGGCTCGAACATCTACCGCACCATCCTGTTCACGCCCACCATCCTGTCGGTGGTGATCGTGGGGTTCGCCTGGAAACTGATCCTGAATCCGGCCTGGGGCGTGCAGCACAGCCTGCTGGCGCCGCTGGGCCTGGAGCGCCTGGACCTCCCCTGGCTGGGGCTGGAGGGCACGGCGCTGCCGGCCCTGTCGCTGATCTCGGTGTGGCAGAACGTGGGCATCCCGATGATCCTGTTCCTGGCCGCGCTGATCCGCATTCCCGAGGAACTGTACGAGGCCGCCGCGCTGGACGGCGCCGGCGCGTGGACTACTTTCCGGCGCATTCAGCTGCCGCTGATCGTGCCCACCGTGGGCATCGTGGGGGTGCTGACCTTCGTGGGGAACTTCAACGCCTTTGACCTGATCTACGCCACCCAGGGCGCGCTGGCCGGCCCGAACTTCGCCTCGGACCTGCTGGGCACGCTGTTCTACCGCACCTATTTCGGGTACCAGTTGCAGGCCGGGAACCCGTACATGGGCGCGGCGGTGGCGGGGGCCATGCTGCTGGTGATCCTGATCGGGGTGCTGGCTTACCTGCTGCTGTGGCAGCGGCGGGTGCAGGAGGTGCAGTTCTGATGCGGCGGCCCCCTGTGCAGGCCCTGCTGATTCATCTGGCGCTGCTGCTGTACTGCGTGCTGGCCCTGTTCCCGATCCTGATGGTGGTGGTGAACAGCTTCAAGGAGCGCCTGACCATCTTCAGCCAGCCGTTCGCCCTGCCCACCCCCACCACCTTCACGCTGGACGGGTACCGCACCCTCACCGACGGCGCCAACTTTCCCGCCTACTTCCTGCACAGCCTGCTGGTGACGGTGGCTGCCCTGTTCCTGATCGTGCTGGTGAGCAGCATGGCCGCCTTCGCGCTCTCGGAGTACCGCTTCCGGCTGAACACCCTGACCGCGCTGTACCTCAGCGTGGGCATCATGGTTCCGATCCGGCTCGGGACGGTGGGCATCCTGGACCTGATGGTGCGCTTCCATCTGGTCAACACGCTCTGGAGCCTGATCCTGGTGTACACGGCCCAGGGCATTCCGCTGGCGGTGTTCGTGCTGTCGGCCTTTATGCGCCAGCTTCCGCGCGACCTCAAGGAGGCCGCCCGCATTGACGGCGCCAGCGAGTACCGCATCTACGCCCTGATCCTGCCGCTGGTCCGGCCCGCCATCGGCGCGGTGCTGGCCATCAGCATGATTCCGGTCTGGAACGACCTGTGGTTCCCGCTGATCCTGGCGCCCGGCGAAGGCACCAAGACCATCGTGCTGGGGGCCAGCGTGTTCCTGGGTCAGTTCGTGAACGATTACAACGCGGTGCTGGCCGCGCTCACGCTGGCCATCGTGCCGGCGGTCATTCTGTACGCCCTGTTCTCGCGCCAGCTGGTCAGCGGCCTGACCTCGGGGGCGCTCAAGTGACCCGGCTGGGCCTGGTGGGGGCCGGGTACATGGCACACACACACGCGGCGGCGCTGCGCTCGCTGGGCGCCGAGGTGGTGGGCGTGTGTGCCACCGACGCGGCCGCGGCGGAGCGGCTGGCCCAGCAGCACCAGCTGCAGCTGTACCGCACCCTGGACGAGCTGCTGGAGGCGGTGGACGTGGTGGACCTGTGTACCCCCACCGACACCCACGAGGCCCTGACCGTGCGTGCCGCCCGGGCCGGGCGGCATGTGATCTGCGAGAAGCCCATCGCGCTCAGCCCGGAGAGCGGCGAGCGGATGATCGCGGCCTGCGAGGCCGCAGGCGTGCGGCTGTTCATCGCGCTGGTGCTGCGCTTCTTCCCGCAGTACCGCGCCGCGCACGAGCAGGTGGCAGCCGGGGCCATCGGGCGGCCGGAACTGCTGCGCCTGATGCGGACCACCGCCCCGCCCGCCTTCGGCGGCGACTGGTACTTCGACCCGGAGCGTAGCGGCGGCGCGCTGCTGGACCTGCTGATTCACGACCTGGACTACGCGCGCTGGGTGGCGGGTGACGTGCGGCAGGTGTACGCCCTCACCCGCCAGCAGGGGCAGCGCAGCTATGCCCAGGTGATGCTCAGCCACCATTCCGGGGCGCTGTCGCTGGTGGAGGGCGGCTGGGCCTACCCGGACGGCCTGTTCCGCACCAGCCTGGACCTGAGCGGCGACGGCGGCGTGATCGAGTGGAACAGCGACGCCCCGCCCCCGCTGCGGGTATTTGAGCCGCCGGGCGCGCCGGAACTGGCCGCGCTGCCGGCCCTGAACCCTGCCCAGGACCCCTACGCGGCCGAGCTGGCCCACGCGCTGCACTGTCTGGAGTACGGCCTGCCGTTCGAGGTGACGCCCCAGGACGCCCTGGCGGCGCTGCGGCTGTCGCTGGCGGCGCGTGAGAGCGTGCGCACCGGTCAGGCGGTGACGCTGTGACGTCGGCTCGGCTTTCTGGGCGTGGCGCACGTGCACGCGGACGGCTATGCCGAACTGTTGCGCCGGTTGCCGGGCGTCGAGCTGGTCGGCTTCACCGAAGCGGACCCGGAACTGGCCGCCGCCTTTGGCCGGACCACCGGCCTGCCGGCCTTCGCAGATCCGCAGGCGCTGGCCGGGCAGGTGGACGGGGCGCTGATCTGCAGCGAGAACGCAGCGCGGCGCGCCCTGGTCGAGACGGCCGCCGCCGCCGGGGTCCATGTGCTGTGCGAGAAGCCGCTGGCCACCACCCTGCAGGACGCGCAGGCCATGCAGGCGGCCTGCGAGGCGGGCGGCGTCCGCTTCATGACCGCCTTCCCGATGCGCTACGCGCCGCCGGCCCTGGCGCTGCGGGCCAGACTTCAGGCCGGGCAGCTGGGGCCGCTGCTGGCCGTGAGCGGGGTCAATCACAGCGAGTCTCCTGCCCGTCACCGTGCGTGGTTTGCCGATCCGCAGGCGGCCGGCGGCGGCGCGGTCATGGACCATGTGGTGCATCTGGCCGACCTGCTGCGTTGGATGCAGGGCCAGGAGATCGGCCGTGTGTTCGCCCAGGTACGCACCCGGCCCAGCGCCCCGAGTGACACCCATGCACTGCTGCTGCTGACGCTGCAGGACGGCCTGAACGCCAGCATTGACCCGTCGTGGAGCCGGCCGGCCGGCTACCCGCGCTGGGGCCACCTGCGGATGGAGGTGGTGGGCGAACGCGCCACGGCCGTGATGGACGCGTTCGCGGAGCACCTGACGCTCTATCCGGCGGGCGAGCCGGGACGTCCGGCGTGGCTGAATTATGGCCTGGACGCAAACCTGGGCATGCTGCAGGCCTTCGTGGCGATGGTGCGGGGCGCGCCCTCCCCCATCACCTGGAACGACGGCTATCAGGCGATGCGGGTGGCGCTGGCCGCCTACGCCTCGCAGCAGCAGGGCCAGCCGGTTCTGTTGTAGCGGCGGGCCGCCCGATCTAGACCACGCTTGACCGCTCCCGATGCGGGCGCGTAGGCTGTACGGCATGTACGCGGATTCCGCCCTCAACATCGTGGTGGTACTTATTGGCTCCGGGGGATCTGGACGCTGATCTGCGCGTGACGACACAGACCCCCGCCCCACACCCAGGGCGGGGGTTTTTCTTTCAGGGGTACGGAGGAAGGCGACCGACATGACGGCCACACCCGCACAACCCACACCGCGCTGCTCCACACGGAGCAGGCATTCCGTGCGCCGCCTGGTCTGTTGTGCCACGCGGCGCACGACCCTTTCTGGAGGAGCGGCATGACCCAGCAGGCAGACATGAGCGGCGCCAAGGCCCTGTGGCACACCCTGGCCGCCCACGGCATCGACACCGTCTTCGGCTACCCCGGCGGCGCGATCATGCCGGTGTACGACGCGCTGACCTACTACCCGGACATCCGGCACATCCTGGCGCGGCACGAGCAGGGCGCCATCCACGCCGCCGAGGGCTGGGCCAAGGCCACCGGGCAGATCGGGGTGTGCATCGCCACCAGCGGCCCCGGCGCCACCAACCTGGTCACCGGGCTGGCCGACGCCATGATGGACAGCGTGCCGCTGCTGGCCATCACCGGCAACGTGGCCCGGCACCTGATCGGCACCGACGCCTTCCAGGAAGCGGACATCACCGGCATCACCCTGCCGATCACCAAGCACAATTACGTGGTGCAGGACCCGGATGACCTGCCGCGCATCGTGGCGGAGGCGATCCGCATCGCGCGCAGCGGGCGGCCCGGACCGGTGCTTGTGGACATTCCCAAGGACGTGCAGCTGGCGGCGTTCGGCGGCGAGCTGGTGGCTCCCCACGCCGACCCCGGCCGGCTGGCCCCGGACCCGCAGGCGATCCAGGCGGCGGTGACGCTGCTGCAGACGGCCCAGCGCCCGGTGCTGATGGTGGGCGGCGGCGCGCAGGGGGCGGCGGCGGAGATCACGGCTTTTGCGCGGGCGTGGCAGATCCCCACCGTCACCACCCTGATGGGCCTGGGCGCCTTCCCGGCCAGCGACCCGCTGTGGCTGGGCATGCCCGGCATGCACGGCAGCGTGGCCGCCAACCGCGCCATCAGCGAGGCCGACGTGCTGATCGGGGTGGGACTGCGCTTCGACGACCGGGTGACCGGCCGGGTCAAGGACTTCGCGCGGCACGCCCAGATCATTCATGTGGACCTGGATGCCGCCGAGATTGGCAAGATCGTGCGGACCCAGGTGTCGGTGCGTGCCGACGCGGCCAGTGCCGCCCAGGCGCTCAGCGAAGCCGCCACGCCCTACGTGCATCCGGAGTGGACCGCCCAGATCCAGACCTGGAAGGCCCGCGATCAGCAGGGCTCCCCCACCGCCTGGGGCGCTGGCTCGGCGGTGCGGCAGGTGGTGGAGCGGCTGCGCCCCGACGACATCCTGAGCACCGACGTGGGGCAGCACCAGATGCTGGCCGCCCAGCTGGCCCGCTTCGAGAAGCCGCGGCGCTGGATCACCTCCGGCGGCCTGGGCACCATGGGCTTCGGGTTCCCGGCGGCCATCGGCGCGGCGCTGGCCGAACCGCAGGTCACCAGCGTGATCATCGCCGGCGACGGCGGCTTCCAGATGACGGCGCAGGAACTCGCCACCCTGACCAAGTACCGCATCCAGAACGTCAAGATCTGCATCATCAACAACAGCTTCCTGGGCATGGTGCGGCAGTGGCAGGAGCTGTTCCACGAGCGGCGCTACAGCGAGGTGTACCTGGGCGACAGCAACCCGGACTTCCTGAAGCTGGCGGGCGCCTACGGCATTGAGGGCTTCCGCGCCGACAGCCAGGACAACCTGCCGGCCGCCATTGACGCGTGGCTGGCGCACCCCGGCAGTGCCCTGCTGGAGGTGGTGGTGCCACAGGAGCACGGCGTGTTCCCGATGGTGCCGGCCGGGGCCGCCCTGCACGAGATGATCGAGACCGAGGCCGAGGCGAGCCAGGGGGGCAGCAAATGACCGGCATGGAACAGGACCATCTGGTGAGCGTGATCGTGCGCGACGAGCCGCGGGTGCTGACCCGCATCACGGCGCTGTTCGGCCGCCGCGCCTACAACATCAAGAGCCTGTCGGTGGGCAGCACCGAGCACCCGGGGCTGAGCCGCATGACCTTCGTGGTGACCGGCAACCGGGGCATCGTGGAGCAGGCCATGAAGCAGCTGGAGAAGCTGATTGACGTGGTGCACGTCATCGACCACAGCCTGGAGAAGTTCGTGGACCGCGAGCTGCTGCTGGTCAAGGTCCACATCACCAACGACACGCGGGTGGAGGTGCGGCACATCGCCGAGGACTTCCGCGCCCGGATCGTGGACGTGGGGCGCCACGCCCTGACCTTCGAGGTGACCGGCGACGAGGGCAAGATCACGGCGTTTATTGAGCAGATGCGCCCCTTCGGGATTCTGGAGACGATGCGGACCGGCCGGGTGGCCCTGACACGCGGCAGCAACGCCGACATCCCCAGCCACATCTACCACGACGGCGAGACGGCGGCCCTGAAGTCCCCGACCCAGACCGCCCTGCTGCCGCGCGAGCAGGACGCCCAGACGGTCGAGAACCTCTTCTAGCTCCCGCGCGGGCTAGAACAGCCGCAAGGCCCGCCCCTTTCGCCGCTCTATAGTCATTGCTGTTTGTTGACGGCCCCGGTCCTGTCTCCGGAGCCTCGCCCACCTTCCGCCCACCTTCTGCCAGGAGTCCAGAGATGCCCGCAAAGATGTACTACGACCGCGACGTTCAACTCACCCCCATCGAAGACAAGCTGATCGCGATCATCGGCTACGGGTCGCAGGCCCACGCCCACGCCCAGAACCTGCGCGACAGCGGGCTGAACGTGGTGGTGGGTCTGCGTGACGGCAGCCCCAGCCGCGCCAAGGCCGAGCAGGCGGGCCTGCGGGTGGCGAGCATCGAGGACGCCACGAAGGAAGCCGACGTGGTGATGCTGCTGATCCCGGACGAGCGGCAGCCGCAGACCTACCAGGAGAGCATCGCGCCGCACCTGACGGCCGGCAAGGCGCTGGCCTTCGGGCACGGCTTCAACGTGCACTTCGGGCGCATCACGCCGCCCGAGGGCGTGGATGTGTTTCTGGTGGCGCCCAAGGGCCCCGGGCACATGCTGCGGCGCGTGGTGGTGGACGGCGCCGGCATGCCCGGCATCTTCGCGGTGCAGCAGGACGCCAGCGGTCAGGCCCGTGAGATCGCGCTGGCGTACGCGCGCGGCATCGGCTGCACCAAGGCCGGCGTGCTGGAGACCACCTTCAAGGAAGAGACCGAAACCGACCTGTTCGGCGAGCAGAGCGTGCTGTGCGGCGGCGTGACGCACCTGATCCAGGCCGGCTTCGAGACGCTGGTGGAGGCCGGGTACCAGCCGGAAATCGCGTACTTCGAGACGCTGCACGAGGTCAAGCTGATCGTGGATCTGATCTACGAGAAGGGCTTCGAGGGCATGCGCCACAGCATCAGCAACACCGCCGAGTACGGCGACTACGTGACCGGGCCGCGCATCATCACCGAAGGCACCAAGGCCACCATGAAGGACGTGCTGGGCGACATCCAGAGCGGCAAGTTCGCCCAGAGCTTCATTCAGGACGCGGAGAGCGGCTTCCCGTACATGAACGAGCAGCGCCAGAAGATGCGGGACCACACACTGGAAACGGTGGGCAAGCAGCTGCGCGACATGATGCCGTTCATCGAGAAAAAAGACCTGGAGGTCTGAATACCCCACAGAGAACCGGGCGGCCCTATTCAGGCCGCCCGGTTCTCTGTGATTCTGTGTTCAGATAAGGCCAAGCTGATGGGTTTTGCCCATCCCATCGGCTCAGGCCCGCAGGCCCTTCTCGCCGTGGAGGGTGCGCTCCACCGTCTCACTCACCTCGCGCTCGAAGCGGCCCAGGTGATCGCGCAGGCGGCCCATTTCGGCCTCGCCCAGGTTGGGCAGCCACAGCACGCTGCGGCCCAGCACCGCGAAGGTGATGCCCTCCTCCGCGGCGTCCTGACCTTCGGCGGCCTCATCGTCGTCGTCGTCATCGAGCGGGTCCAGAATCAGAGAGCCGTAATCCAGACTCTGGTTCATCAGATTGATGCCCATCAGCACGTCGGCCAGGGCCTCCTCGTCCACAAACAGGTCCAGGTCGAGGTGCAGGCGCACGAGCACGCCCCCCTCCTCAGCAGCTTCGGCAAACAGCGCCACCCGGGCCTCTCCATCCTTGACCAGGGCCCCGTCCTCGACGCTCTCGACTTCGAGACCCTCGTTCCGCAGGGCCGTGAGAATGCGCTGGAGTTCGGTCATGGGCGGAGTATAGAGCGTTTGGCCGGACGGTTCGGAAGGCAATCCACCGTCCTGAACATTGAGCATCCCTAAACGCGCCCGAATGTGGCCAGCCCCGATGGCGGCCCACAATTCAGGCATGGTGACTGCCATCGTTCTGATTCAGGCTGACCGCACCCAGATTCCGGAAACCGCCTCCGCCCTGGCGCGCGTGAAGCACGTCAGTGAGGTCTACAGCGTGACCGGCGACTGGGACATCGTGGCGGTGCTGCGGATGCCCGGCTATGAACATCTGGATGACGTGGTCACGGCCCACCTGCGGCGAATGCCCGGCATCCTCAAGACGCAGACGATGCTGGCCTTCCGGGCCTATTCGCCGGAACTGCTGGATCAGGGGTTCGGCGTTGGGGTGAGCGAAAAGGACCGCTGAGCGGCCACCCCGTTTACGGCTCCATCTGCTGCATGGCGCTCAGCACGTTCTGCATGTGCTGGTCCAGCGGAATACCCAGTTCCTGGGCGCCCTGCTCCACTTCCTCGCGGTTGACACCGGCGGCAAAGGCGCGGTTGCGAAAGCGCTTGTTCAGGCTGGCGAACTCCAGCGCCTTCACGCTCTTGTCGGGGCGGATCAGCGCCGCCGCCTGCACCAGCCCGGTCAGCTCGTCCACCGCAAACAGCGTGCGGGCCAGCCGGCTTTCACGCGGCGTTCCCGTGTAGCTGGCGTGACCCATGATGGCGTCCAGCACGTCGGGCGTCACGTCGGTGTGCTCACGCAGGTACGTCACGCCCCAGGTGGGATGCTCCTGCGGATGCAGTTCGTAGTCGAAGTCGTGCAGCAGGCCGGTCACGGCGTACCGCTCCTCGTCCTCGCCGAAATGCCGGGCATACCAGCGCATCGCCGCCTCGACATTCAGCATGTGGCGCTGCAGGGAGACGCTGGGGGTATGCTGCACCATCAGTTGGTAGGCCTGGGCACGGTCCATGCGGCATTCTAAGCGGAAGCCGCCTGCCGGGTATTGCCTCCCCCACTGACTCAAGGGCAGTCAGCAGGCCGCCGTTCCCAAGCTCAGCCTGGGCCTATCCGTCCTCGTCTTCCGGGTCATGACGCGGGTGCTGCAGCTTGTGACGCTCGGCTGCATCATCGGTGGGCGACACGTTCTGCACCACGTCCCGGCCCGGCTCCGGCTCGTCCAGGCCGGAGATGACGATCCGCCGCTGCTCCTCGCTGTCGGGGCTGTCGGGGGCCCGCTGATGGTCAGTCATTCCCCGACTGTACGCCCCCGTTCCGGGTCATGCTGGACCCGGTTCAAAGTGTGCCGCGCATGTGCCGGAACCGGGCACGCTCTAGACTGGCCGGATGAGCCTGCCCCTTCCGCTGCTGCTGGACTGCGACCCTGGCGTTGATGACGCCATCTGCCTGCTGCTGGCCCTCGCCAGCCAGGAGGTGACGGTACGGGGGGTGCAGACCACACACGGCAACGTGGCGTTGACCTCCACCACACGCAACGCGCTGGACCTGCTGGCGTTCATGGAGCGGCCGGACATCCCGGTCTACGCCGGAGCGGCCGCTCCGCTGATCCGCGCTCCTCTCTACGCGCCGGACATTCACGGCGCTGGGGGTCTGGGCACTGTGCAGCTTCCCCTGGCCGGGCAGAACGTCAAGGCGGAACACGCCGTTCTGGCCTTCATCCGGCAGGTGCGCGAGCAGCCGGGTCAGCTGACCGTTTGTGCCACCGGCCCACTGACCAATCTGGCGCTGGCCGAGCGACTCTCCCACGGCGTGCTGAGAGAGCTCCGGGCTTTGGTGGTCATGGGTGGCAGCATCGAGGCGGGCGCCCCTAAGCTGGGCAACGTGACCGCGCACGCGGAATTCAATGCCCATGCCGACCCGCACGCGCTGCGGGTGGTGCTGGAAAGCGGCGCGAACACGGTCCTGTTCGGCCTGAATCTGACCCGGCAGGTACGCGTGACGCGGGAACGCACCGCCGCCCTGACGGCCCTCGGGACACCCGCCGCCAGCCTGAGTGCCGACATGCTGAACGGCTACCTCGATCTGATTGAGCAGCGGGACCAGCGGGTAGGCGCCCTGCATGACCCCTGCACGGTGGCGTGGCTGCTGCGCCCGGAGCTGTTCGAACTGGAGCCGGCGCGGGTGCAGGTCCGGCTGAACGAAGACGAGCAGCTGGGCATGACCGTCCGAGAGGACGGCGAGCCGAATGTCCAGCTGGCCGTCAAAGCCGACGAGGATGGCGTGTGGGCGCTGTTGATGGAGCGGCTGGGATAAGGATGGGGTAGCGTTCTGTGATCTCTGGCCACATCGAACCTGCTGAGAACCCGAGCGTGTTGGTCAATCAAGAGCGCTGAGACGGTTTCAGTTGGACAACGTCTATCCTTTTTCAAGGATCTTCACCGTTGAGGCACCGGCACATTACCAGCGTCCGTCCATTTTTAAAGGGCACTTTCAAGTGGATGGAGGACTGAGAAGCTGGCTTGAACGGTTCGCCTTTCTTCTCCGCACAGTGGAGGCGGCCGTCGTCTCTGGACTGCTGATCAGGAAGATTTGCTTGCGCCCTGCAGCCGGAAGTCCTCGCAATCGAGAGCACCGGGAAAGACTCCATGATTGGCCAGCGCTGGGGTCTGACCTCCTGGCCCGCCAATGAAGAAGCGCTGGGACAGATCGGCGGTGAACCACGCTTTCGTACCGCGTTTTCCCCTTCCATAAGGAAGCGGGGCCACCCCCTCTGAAGGTGACCCCGCTGTTCGCCCTGCTGACGTTCAGTCCGCAGCCGTGCCGTGCATGCCGGCCTGGGCATTCTGCTTGTCCTTCTTGTCGTTCTCGGCCTCGCGTTCCAGCTTGGCCTTGATCTTCTTCAGGCGAAAGCTCTCCTCGCGCTCGCGCTGGTCCAGCACGCCACGAATGAAGCGGATGTCGTCCTGAATGCCAGGAATGACCACCTGCTCCAGCGCGTTCACGCGGCGGGAGGTCTTCTTGATCTCCTCGCCGATGCGCCGCAGCTTGGTTTCGGTGGCCGCCACCTTCACCAGGGCACCCATTACGCCCTGGAAGTCGCTGGCCGCCTGGATGGTCCGCGACCCAACGTTGATCGGGCTGAAGCTGGTCTTGGTCTGCTCCGGCACCGCGATCTTGGGCACCTTCACGCCGTAGATGCTCTCGATCTGCATGTCGATGCCGTACTCGCCGCCCTGTGCAAGGCTCAGGCTCTCGACCGCTTCCGGGCTGTCCCAGCTCTTGGCGCCAAACAGGCTGACGTAGGCGCCCTTGCTCACGCCGGACAGCTCCTCACGGGCCGCCAGTGCATCCTTGACCAGCGCGAAGAACTCGCCGATCAATGCGTCACGCTTGCGCTTGAGCAGGTCCGCGCCGCTGCTCGCGGTCTTGAGGCTGGCCTTGCTGCCCAGCAGGGCGCTGCGGGTGGGACTGATCTGAGTTGCCATACAGTTCACCTCCTCTGGAGGGGACGGTGCGCCGGGCAACCCGAAGGCGTGCCCGGCTCAACGCCGCTTAAATCCGGTTGCCCCGCCACATCTCGTCGATCTTGGCTCCGTAGAACTTGTCGATGCTGTCCTTGGACAGACGGGTCAGCTGGCTCTGGGGCAGCTTGCTGAGAATGGCCCAGGCGACGCTCAGGCTGTCCTCGATGCTGCGGTCCTGGCCGCCCTGACCGATGAAGTAGTTCTCGAAGTCGTCGGCGAAGCGCAGGTACAGCTTGTCGGTGTCGGTCAGCGCGTCCTCACCGGTGATGGCCACCAGCTTGCGCAGGTCCAGGCCGTTGGCGTAGGCCGCGAACAGCTGGTCCGACACGTTCTTGTGGTCGGCGCGGGTCTTGCCCTTGCCGATGCCGTTGCCCTGCAGCCGCGACAGGCTCGGCAGCGGGTTGATCGGCGGGAACACGCCCTTGGCGTTCAGACCACGGTCCACCACGATCTGGCCCTCGGTGATGTAGCCGGTCAGGTCGGGGATCGGGTGGGTGATGTCGTCGTCGGGCATCGAGAGGATCGGAATCTGGGTGACCGAGCCGGGCTTGCCGTTCACCACGCCGGCGCGCTCATACAGCGACGCCAGGTCGGTGTACATGTAGCCGGGGAAGCCACGTCGACCGGGGATCTCCTCACGGGCGCCGCCGATCTCGCGCAGCGCCTCGCAGTAGTTCGTCAGGTCGGTCAGGATCACCAGCACGTGGTAGCCCAGCTCGAAGGCCAGGTACTCGGCGGTGGTGAGCGCCATGCGCGGGGTCAGGATGCGCTCGACGGTGGGGTCGTCGGCCTTGTTCAGGAACAGCACCGAACGGGCCAGCGCGCCAGTACGCTCGAACTCCTGGGTGAAGAAGCTCACCTCGCGCTGGGTCAGACCCATCGCGGCGAACACCACCGCGAAGTCGCCCTCGTGGCCCGGCACCTTCGCCTGACGCGCGATCTGGGCGGCCAGCTCGTTGTGCGGCAGACCCGAGCCCGAGAAGATCGGGAGCTTCTGCCCACGGATGAGTGAGGTGTTCACGTCAATGGTGCTGATGCCGGTCTGGATGAACTCCTCCGGCTTGGCGCGGCTGGCCGGGTTCATCGCCTGACCGTTGATGCTCAGGCGGCGGTCCGCCACCACGGCGGGCAGCCCGTCAATCGGGCGGCCCAGGCCGTCGAAGCGGCGGCCGATCATCTCGCGCGACACGCCCAGGCGGGCCACGTCCTCCACGAGGCTGACGCTGGCGGTGGCGAGGTCCAGACCACGGGTGTCCTCGAAGATCTGGATCACCGCGTGCTCGTCACTCACCTCGATGACCTGCCCGCCGCGCACGCGCCCCGAGCCGTCCTTGATGTTCACGATGGCGTTGTAGGCCAGGTCCGACGCGCTGTTCACGAACAGCAGCGGGCCCGAGATGTACGCGACGTCGTTGTATTCCTTCTGCAGCAGGGTCACGCTCTCACTCCCTTGAAGGTGGTGTCCAGCTCGCTGAGCAGGGCGTCGGTGTAGGCCTCGAACTCGTTCTCGGCCACGTACCGCGCGCGGCTCAGCTTCTCGATCACCGGGTTCTGGATGATCTCGTCGATGGAAGCGCCGTCACGCAGCGCCACGCCCGCCTGATCGTAGAACTTCAGCATGGCCATCATCAGCCCGTAGTTTTTGGGCATGCTGGCGCTGGCGTCCACCGGATCGAAGCCGTTCTGCTGCAGGAAGTCCTGACGCAGCATGCGGCCCGCCTCGATGGTCAGGCGCTCGTTGTCCTGCAGGGCGTCGGGGCCTACCAGCTGCACCACTTCCTGCAGCGCGGCCTCTTCCTGCAGCACGTTCTGGATGCGCTGGCGCAGCTCCGGGAAGTCCTGGGCCACGTTCTGGCGGTACCAGCTGTCCAGAATCGGGGTGAACAGGCTGTAGCTGCCGTTCCAGTTGATGGCCGGGAAGTGACGGCGGCGGGCCAGACCCGCGTCCAGACGCCAGAAGGCGCCGGTGATGCGCAGGGTGGCCTGGGTGACCGGCTCGGACATGTCGCCGCCGGCCGGGCTCACGGCGCCAATCACGCTGACCGCGCCGTCCTCGCCGGCCATGGTGCGCACTGCGCCGGCCCGCTCGTAGAAGGCCGCCAGACGCGCCGACAGGTACGGGGGGTAGCCCTCTTCCGCCGGCATCTCCTCCAGGCGGGAGCTGATCTCGCGCAGCGCCTCGGCCCAGCGGCTGGTGCTGTCGGCCATCAGCGACACGCTGTAGCCCTGGTCGCGGAAGTACTCGGCCAGCGTGATGCCGGTGTACACCGACGCCTCACGGGCGGCCACCGGCATGTTGCTGGTGTTGGCGATCAGGATGGTGCGCTGCATCAGCGGGTTGCCGGTCTTGGGGTCTTCCAGTTCCGGGAACTCCACCAGCACGTCGGTCATCTCGTTGCCGCGCTCGCCGCAGCCCACGTACACCACGATGTCGGCGTTGCCGTACTTGGCCACCGACTGCTGGGTCACGGTCTTGCCGCTACCGAAGGGCCCGGGGATGGCCGCCGCGCCGCCCATCACCAGCGGGAACAGCACGTCCAGAATGCGCATGCCGGTCAGGAACGGCAGGCTGGGGTCCTTCTTGAGCGCCACCGGACGCGGGGCGCGCACCGGCCAGTAATGCGCCAGACGCAGCTCGGTGCCGTCTTCCAGGCGACCGATGATGTCGTCGATGGTGTAGTCGCCGGCGTCGGCGACCCAGGCCAGACGGCCGCTCCGGTCGGGCGGGGTCAGGATCTTGTGGGTGAAGCTGAACTCCGGGACGGTGCCCAGAATGCTGCTGCCGCCCACCTCGTCACCGGCCTTCACGCTGGGCGTGAAGGTCCAGCGCTTGGTGCGGTCCAGGCTGGAGACCTCGATGCCGCGCGCGATGAAGTCGCCCGACTGCTCGCGGATCTTGTCGAGCGGGCGCTGAATGCCGTCGTAGATGCCGTTGAGCATCCCCGGCCCCAGCTCCACGCTGAGCGGCAGGCCGGTGCTGATCACCGGCTCCCCGACCGTCAGGCCGGAGGTGTCCTCGTACACCTGCACGAAGGCGGTGTCGCCGTCGAGGCGAATGATCTCGCCCACCAGACGCTCCTGGCCCACGCGCACGATGTCGTACATCTTGGCACCGTACATATTGCGGGCGATGACGGCGGGACCGGCGATACGCTCGACGATCCCCGCCTTACCCTGGGTGTTCTGAGTCATGGGTACTCCTTGGAAACTACAGAAAAGCGGTCGAGGCCCTGAACAACGGCGCCGTCAGCAGGCGGCTGAAGCACGGCACCAACGTACTGACGGCAGGTCTCTGACAGCTTAGAGCTTGATATCGAAGCCGATGGTGTCGCGCACCAGTTTGCCCATGTAGGCCTTGGCGTCCACCTGATCGGCCGAGAAGGCGTCCTGCAGGCTGGGGATCGGCAGCAGGATCGGCAGGTCGCGGCCACGCATGGCCCGCTCCACCGCCCGCGCCGGGTCCGGAATCAGGCTCTGGTCCACGGCGATCAGGCCGTAGTCGCCCTCGGTCACCAGCCGTTCCAGGGTCTGGACGGCCTGCTCCGGCGTGGTATCCACCACTTCGCTGCCGGCCAGCCGGAAGCCGGTGGCGCTCTCGCTGTCGGTCAACACCACAACCTTATGCACCGTCCAGCTCCTTTTGCAGCTCCTCACGGGTGAGGCCGTAGAACTTGGCGCGCGCGGTCAGGCGCAGCCGGGCGATCTCCTGCTCCTTGCGGCGCAGGTAGTCCAGCGCCACCCCCGGCCCCAGCGCGTCACTCATCGCGACGTTGCGGGCCGCCTCGTCCAGCTGACGGCGGGCCAGCGCCTCGGCCAGGCCCAGGTCCGGCGCTTCGAGGATGGGCTGCAGGTCGGGGGCCGTGCTGTTGTCGCCGCCCGCCACCCGCAGGAAGTCCGCCTCGCTGACCGCCTGACCACCGGGAATGAAGTAGCGGGTGTTGGCCGTATCGCCGCGCAGCTGACGGGCGATCAGCAGGTTGCGCACGTCGATCTCGCGGGTGAAGTACCGCCGGACCGCCTGACCGCGCACGCCGGCCAGCACGGCCCGGTAGTAGCCCTGGTCCAGCGCCACTTCCAGGTCCAGCAGCGTGTTCGCGCCGCCGCTCACCGCTGAGCGGAGAATCCCGCCCAGCCGTCCGCCCGCCACCGAGAGGGTCTGGGCCAGCGACGCCACGTCGGTGCTCTGGGCCGAGGCCTGCAGCGCCGTCCAGGGAATGGTGCCGGCCGGAATCAGACCACCCACGATGTCGTCGGCGTTGCGGCCGGTCAGCACACCGCGCACCAGGGTTTTGACGTTCTGCAGGTCGTAGCGCAACAGCAGCGCCTCGACCTCCTGGGCCGGCTGCCCGGTGACGATGCTGCGCAGCCGCTGCACCGCCCGCAGGTAATTGCGGCTCAGCGCCTCGTCCAGCTGCGCCAGCCCGGCGCCCTGGGCCGTGGCCTCCGCGAGGTCTTCCCTGAGCGGGGTCTCACTGATCTGCCGCAGGTACTCGCTGTAATTGCCCGCACCCTGCACGTCATCGAGCGTGCGGGCGTCCAGCAGTTCCGAGCGCAGCATGCGGACACGACCGTTGATGTAGCCGTAGGGATTGTTCATCTCAGGCCTGCTCGTTCAGCAGCCGCGACACCTGGGCGCTCAGCGTGCCCTGACCGGCCTGCAGGCGACCCAGCAGGGTGTTCTGCACGCTGGTCTTGCCACCGGCACCCACCAGCCGCACGCCGGTCACGACCGCCGGATTCTCGCGGACCTGCAGGGGCAGCCCCAGCTGACCGAGCGCCTGCTGCACTGCCCCCATCTCGGCGGGGGTGGTCTCGATCGCCTCGGCGGTCGGCAGCGCCGCGTGGGCTTCCTGAATCAGGCGCGCCAGGATCTGGGCGTACTCCGGGTGCTGCGGGATGCTGCGCAGCTGGGCCTCGGCCTCCTGGAAGGCGCGGCTCTGCAGGGTGTCGGCAGCGGAGAGCCGCTGGGCATTGCTGTCCAGGTCGGCGGCGCTACGGGCGCGGGTCAGACCACTGACCCGCTCCATCTCCAGCGCGCGCTGGCGACTTTCGACCAGGGCTTCGGCGCGCTCCCGGGCCTGGGCACGGATCGCCTCGGCACGTTCACGGGCCTCGCCCTGGATACGGGCGATTTCTCCCTGAATTTCGGATTCGAGTATGTCTGCGAGGCTCATCTTGGCTCCTCCTTGGGGGTGCTTAGCGGAGGAGGAAGAAACCGACGAAGCCGAAGATCACCAGGGTTTCGGGGATGAAGAACCAGATGGCCATCTGACCGAACTTCTCCGGGCGCTCGGCGGTCACGCCGGCCGCAGCCGCACCGATCGGGCCCTGCGCCAGGCCGGTGCCCACGGCGCCCAGGCCCAGCGCCAGACCGGCGCCGATGGCGCGCAGACCGGCGGCGTTGTCACCGGTGGTGGCTGCGGCGGCGTCCTGGGCGAAGGCCGAGCTGGCAACGGTGGCGGCGGCGAGGGCAGGCAGGTACTTGGCGATTTTCTTCATGGGAGTCCTCCGGAAAGGGGTCAGAACAGACGTTGGAAAAGGCTCAGCGCTTGAGGCTGGCACGGGCGAACGGCCGGTAACGGATGCCGTTTTCCTGATAGAAACCGGTGGGGTTCAGGTACTCCACCCACATCAGTCGGATCGGCTGCATGATGTGCCCCAGGATCGTCAGGGCGAACAGGAAGGTGTGGACGATCACCGCGATCAGGATGCCCAGGATCGGGCCGATGACTGGGAGCACGCCGCCCAGGCCCCAGCCCAGGTCGGTGGCGAGGTTCGCCAGAATGGCCGCCGCCACACCCACCGCAAACAGACGGGTAAAGCTGATGATGCTGCCGCCCTGCGAGAGCACCTCGATCAGCATCAGCGGGGCGCGCGACATCACGAGGCCCACCAGGAACACCACGAACCCGGCCAGCATCAGCAGCACCAGCGGGTTGCTGAAGTTGCCCAGCGCGCCGAAGTTGCGCCCGGCGCTGCTGATGAAGGCCAGCAGGATCAGACCCAGCAGGCCGCCCAGCATGCCGATCGCCTCGTAGGCGTGGTGCATGTGACGGTGCTTGAGCGTGAGCTGCGTGCGCAGCGCCCAGCTCCACAGCACGAAGATGATGCCGATGGCCAGACAGATCAGCAGGATGATGTTCGAGAACTCGGAGGCGGTGCGCGGGAACAGGATCGGGATCAGGCCCGACTCGTGCTCACCGCCCAGCGTCACGCCCCAGACGCGCTGAATCAGGTCCGGATTGACGTAGTACAGGTGCAGATGCTCCAGCACGTTGCCGAAGAACTCACCGGTGAACAGGCCGAAGATCAGCGTCCAGATGCTCATGGTGCGCAGCACCACGCCCACCTGCTTGAGGGTGCCGGGGTCCAGGGTGATGCCCAGCAGGCCCACCGGCAGACTCTGGTTGCGGCCAGCGCGGGCCAGCATCCACAGGGCCGCGGCCAGGTACAGCAGACCGAAGCCCAGGTCAGCCACGATGAACCCGAAGAAGATCGGGAACATGACGGCCACCACCCAGCTCGGGTCGAAGGTGCCGTAGCGCGGCGGGTCGGAGATGTTCAGCAGGAACTCGAAGTTCCGCACGTAGCTGTTGTTCTTGAGCTGCACCGGGATCTGGCCGGCACCGTGGTGCTCGTCCACCTCGTGCAGCTCAGTCACGACACTGCTCTTGTACGGCTCCAGCGCGCGCTGCATGTCAGCGACGCGGTCGGCCGGCACGAAGCCCTGCAGCACAAAGCCGTACTTGCCACGCGCTGTCTGGGCGCGGGCATCGTCAATGCCCACCCGGTCGGCTAGGGCGTCGCGGATGGCATACAGCTGGTCGCCGTGCTGCTTGGCCAGCTGGGCCTTCTGAGTGCGCACATCGTCCAGCGCCCGGTCACTGCCGGACCCGATGCGCTCAAACTCAGCCTGCGCCTCCGCGATCGGGAGACGCTCGAACCGTCCCGGCAGGCGCAGCTCGCCCAGACGGGCCTTACTGAGCGCGCTGCGGGCCTTATCGCGCTCAGCGCGCAACACGGCCACGGCCACCGCCGTCTGACGGTCGTTGACCCGCTGGCTCGCCACGGCATAGCGCTCGCCCAGTTCGGCCTTCAGCGCCGCGTCGGCCGCCTGAAGTTCGCCGGGCTGCTCCACCGTCAGGTACAACACCGCGACGCGCTGGCTGCGGTCCAGGTTACCCACCAGACCGGCCAGCGCCCGCACCACGTCGCCGTAAGCACGCCGGGTGTCCAGATCGCTCTGCAGCTGGGTTTCCTGGTCCTGCAGCCGTGAGGCGGGCACCGCCACCTGCTCCACCAGCGCGGGCCATTCCGCTTCGGCAGGCAGAGTGACAGCGCCGCCACGGCGGGCCCCGATCTCACCCAGGGTGCTCTCGGCACGGGCCAGCAGCCGCTCGGCGTCACGCCGTTCGTCGGCTGCGGCGCCGCCCAGCGGCCCGATCTGGAAGCCCTTGTCGGTCGTCTCGACCGGAACAATGTGCAGCACGCCCACCGTCTGGAGGGCTTGCATGATCGCGCGGCTGTCACGCTGACGGCCCGCGACCACCACCTGCTGCATCTTGTTGATCAAGGCAGCACCGCCCTCATGATGGTCTCGACGGCCTGCTGCAGCTTGCTCTCGGCGCGGCTGCGGGTGGCCTGCGCGTCCTGCTCGGCCCGCGAACGGGCTTCGGCACGGATCTGCTGCACCTCCGTGTCCAGCTGCCGCGCATGCTCGCTGCTCAGCGTGCGCGCACGGTCTTCAGCGGAGCGCAGAATCTGCTGAGCCTCGGCCTCGGCGGCCTCGATTTCCTGCCTGGCCGCCACACGGGCGGCCTCGATCTTGGCGTCCAGTGCCTGCTCGCGGGCAGCGAGCTCGCTCAGGACTCGGCTAGAAGCGTCCAAATTCCTCCTCCTTTCTGATCCGTGAGTCACGGCACCTCTGCCCGGAGGCAAGGTGCAGGAGTGTCACGGCGATGGTGATGGCCCGACGCGGTATGAAGGTCAAGCTCGGGGAAATCTTATCACAGCACTCAAAGTCGAAAGAACGGGACAAGCATCCCGACCAGCCCGACAAATTGCGTGGGCTCAAGGAGTCAGGACCCAGCGCACAGCCGGACTCTTTCAGGCATAAGGGGTTCCTCAGAACCGTATATGAAAAGTAAATGAACAAATGATTGGCTGAGCTGTGGTCCACGTGGACCAAACCACTACCTTCCCAACAGAAGAAACCCGGACCTCCTGGGAAGGTCCGGGTGAAGTGGCCGTTTGTTCAGTCGCCGCCGAGCATCACTGGAGCGGTCAGGGCGTTCTCGCCCTCGCGGTAGCCCTCCTCCTGATGGACCGACTGGTCGATGCCCATGTTCTCCTGACGCTCGGTGACCCGCAGCGGCGTGACCAGCGAGATCAGCTTGAGCAGAACGAAGCTGCCCACACCCACGAAGGCCAGGGTCGCCAGCACGCCCAGCAGCTGAATCCCCACCTGCCCCCAGTTGCCGTCCACGGCGCCGCTCCCGAGAGGATTGATCGCCTTGCTGGCGAACACGCCGGTCAGCAGTGCACCCACAATGCCGGCCACACCGTGACAGGCGAACACGTCGAGGGCGTCGTCGAACTTCAGGCTGTGCTTCAGCTGCACCACCCAGAAGCTGGCGGTGGCGGCCAGCACGCCGATCACGATGCTCGCCATCGGGCTGACGAACCCGCAGGCGGGGGTGATGGCCACCAGGCCGACCACGGCGCCGGTCGCGGCACCCACCGCGCTGGGCTTCTGACCGCGCAGCAGTTCCCAGCCGAGCCACATCAGCAGGGCGGCGGCGGTGGCGGTATTGGTGGTCATGAAGGCGTTGGCAGCCACCTGATTGGCGCCCAGCGCGCTGCCGGCGTTGAAGCCGAACCAGCCGAACCACAGCAGCGCGGCGCCCAGCAGGATGAACGGCACGTTGTGCGGCAGCGTGGCGCGGCGCGTCAGCGGCATACGGGGCCCGATCACCAGCGCGGCCACCAGCCCGGAGATGCCGGCAGCGATGTGAATGACGGTGCCGCCTGCAAAGTCCAGGATGCCCTTGTTGAACAGCCAGCCGTCGCTGCTCCAGACCCAGTGGGCCAGCGGCGAGTAGATCAGCACGCTCCACAGCGCGACGAACAGGGCGAAGGCCCCGAAGCGCATGCGGTCTACCACTGCGCCGGAGATCAGCGCCGGGGCGATGATGGCGAACATCGCCTGGAACGCCACGAAGACCGGGGTGGGAATGGTGCCGGTCAGCTGGTTGATGGTGCCTTTGAGCCCCAGGTTGGCGAGGCTGCCGATGATGGCGTTGCCGCCGCCCGAGAAGGCCAGCGAGTAGCCGACCACGGTCCACAGCACGCCCACGATGGCCAGCGCCACGAAGCTCATCATCATGGTGTTCAGCACGCTCTTGCTGCGCACCATGCCGCCGTAGAAGAAGGCCAGCCCCGGGGTCATCAGCATCACCAGCGCGGCCGAGATCAGCATGAAGGCGGTGTCGCCGGTGTCGAGCTTGGGGGTGGTGGTCTGGGCGGTGGCCAGCGAGGCCAGCGACAGGCCCAGCAGCGGCAACGCGGGACGCAGACGGGTCAGAGCGTGGGACATGCGGGACTCCTTGATGGGAAAGGGCGACATCAGACCAGCACCGGGGTGGTGTGGGTCTCGGTGACGGGGGTGAGGGCGGCGTTGTCCTGCTCGCCGGTGCGGATGCGGACCACCCGTTCGAGCGGCTGCACGAAAATCTTGCCGTCCCCTACCTCGCCGGTGCGGGCGCCCTGCTGGATGGCCTGAATTGCCACCTCCACGAACGGCTCCGAGACCGCCATCTTGAATTCCACCTTCTCGCGGAATTCCACCATCACACGGGTGCCCCGGTAGTGCTCCACCACCTCCTGCTCGCCGCCGTGCCCACTGACGCGGCTCAGCGTGATGCCGCTGATGCCCGCCTGAAACAGCGCTTCCTTGACCTGCTGCACCCGCTCTGGCCGTACCACTGCCGTGATCAGTTTCATTCTGGCCTCCCCTTGCGCCCGTCTGCCCCGCCGCGCACCACCCGCCGGAATAGCTCACGGTAGCCGAAGTTCAGACACAGTGTCAATCATAATCTGGATATTTGTCCAGATTTGGGCGAACAAATTGCTAAATTTAGCCAGATTTGTGCAGACGATTTGGAAAATTGAGGCCAGATTGCCCATTCTCGGTGCCCAACGCTGGCAGCTAACCAAATGGAAAGGGCCACCCGGAGGTGGCCCCAAGCCCGACTGCCTCTTCCTTTCAGATGCGGCTGCGCCCGGACAGACGGTAGCGGACCCGGCCCAGCAGGCGCCACGCCTGCCACACCAGCAGCGCCAGCACCACCACCGCCAGCAGCGGAAACAACACAGCCAGCACACTCAGCAGCAGCGATAGGCCGTCTTCGATGCTGGAGACGACCGGATTGCCCACGCCGGCGGTCAGCGTGGTGGCAGCCGGTCGGAGCACGGTCCGGGTGGCATGCACCCCACCCGACACCAACAGCCCCAGCACGAGCGCCAGGGTTGGGTTCAGGCCGGTGGCGGCCCCGTGCTGGCTGGCAAACAGCACTCCACCTGCCGCCACATTCACCACCCCACCTGCCAGATGCAGCACGTGGTCCACCCCGGGAATCTTGTCGCCCACAAAATCCAGCAGGCCCAGCACCACGATGCCCAGCAGCACCCAGGGACTGGACAGCCAGGCGAACGGCCCGGCCAGATGCAGCAGCCCCAGCCGGTCCAGGAGCCCCACCAGCAGCAGCGGAATGTAGGCATTCAGGCCCGCCGCGCCCGAAAGGCCCAGGCCGGACAGCGCGTTCGTCAGGAGGTCCATATGCCTGCAGGTACGCGCCCAGGCCAGGGAAAGATGCGTTACTGCTCGGCGACCACTTCGGTGGGGGCAGGGGGCCGCAGGTCGGTGCTGTTGTAGCGGGCCTGGGCTTCCCGCAGCCCCTGGGTGGCCCACAGCTGGGCGGCGTCGGCCGCCAGCGAGAGCAGCTGCTCCAGCACTGGGCGCTCGGTTTCGGCCCAGCGGCTCAGCACCCAGTCGGCCGGGTCGCGGCCCGCCGGCGGGCGGCTGATGCCCAGCTTGAGCCGGTCGAAGGCCTCGGTGCCCAGCAGCCGGATGATGTCACGCAGGCCGTTCTGCCCGCCATGGCGCCCGCCGTGCCGCAGCCGCAGCAGGCCGAATGGGCTGTCGAGGTCGTCCTGCACCACCAGAAGTTCGGCAGGCGAGAGCTTGTGATAGGCCAGCACCGGCTGAACCGCCCGCCCGCTGGAATTCATGAAGGTCTGCGGCTTGAGCAGCAGCACCTTCTGGCCGGCGGGCCGGATCTCGGCCACCTCCGCCGCGCCCTGCAGGCGCCAGCTGACGCTGTGCCGCCGCGCCAGCTCATCCAGCACCAGCCAGCCCACGTTGTGGCGGGTCTGGGCGTAGGTGCTGCCCGGATTGCCCAGGCCAACGATCAGCCGCATTCAGGCATCCAGCCGGTCCAGCAGTTCGTGCACCTGCGCCTCGGTCTCGCGGACGCGCGGCGTGGCGCGCGCCTGCTGGTAGCCGGCGTAGAAGTCCGCGAAGCGGGTATCCATGCCGCCGGTCAGCAGCCCCAGCGCCTGCCGCACGTCCTGCAGGTGCCGCTCGCTGAGCGTCTCCTTGCTGTCGATCACCTCGTCCAGCGTGGCCATCAGGCCGCTCAGCGGCCGCAGCCACTGGAAGTGCGGGTGGTTCATAACGAGGTTGTACAGCGCGAACGGCCCTTCGATGTGGCCCTCGCGGAACTCGTACTCGCTGCGGGCCACGTCCAGCAGCGCCGAGTGAAAGTGGCGCAGCGCGGTGGCCAGGCTGGTCAGGCGGGTCCGCATGGCAGAGGGGGTGGTCATGACCAGCAGTCTAACGCGGCCTCTCCGGAGTGCTGTGGCCCCCGCCTGCTACCCTGCCCTCATGCGTTACCGCGAGTTCACTGAGGACGATTTCGAGGCGCTGCATCAGCTGGACCTGCAGGTGCAGCGTCAGCTGGACCCCGGCTTTGACGCGCTGCCGGAACGGGAGCAGGAAGGCCGCGTCCGCACCAGCCTGCCGGCCCTGCGCTTCTACCTGCGCAGCGAGCACAGCTTCGTGGCCGAGGAGGCGGGGCAGCTGCTGGGGCTGATCTTCGCGCAGAGCGTCTGGCAGGGCGACCGGCCGATCCTGCTGGTCACCGCCTGTCTGGTGGACCGGACCGCGCCGCCGCAGACGGCCGCCGGGTTGCTCCACGCGGTGGTCAAGAGCGCCTACGACGCCGCCGTCTACGAGGTGCACTACCCGGTCACGGCCACGCTGGACTCGGCCGCCGAGGCGGAAGGCAGTCACGTGCTGGGCCGGTACGCCGTGCACCATCTGGGCAGCCGGCAGCAGACGGCTCCGGGCGAGCGACTACGGGGCGGCGGCTACACCGATGCCGGACGCAGCGACGCCTGAAGGATCGCCGCTGGAAGAGCCCGGTAAGAGTGCGCGCGCCATACTGCCCGCATGACCCAGACGAACCCCCGCACCACCCGCACCCTCATCGGCGTTCACGGCATGGACCGGGCCAGTGGGGACCGTGTGGCCGCCGCGCTGCTGGCGATGCCCGGCGTCGCCAAGGCCACCCCCGACGACGGCCAGATTGAGGTGCACTACGATCCGTCGCAGCACACCATCATGGACCTGATCCGCACCATCCGCACCCAGGGCTTCCTGGCGGGCATGCTGTAAGGCTGCAGACCAGCTCGGTCGCTGCGCCCGGACGTGTTGTCCGGGCGTTTTTCTGGTCTTGATGATCCTGGCCTCCGCAGCGTCAGGCGCTATCATCGGGCGCATGGACGCGGGCTATCTCGGTGTGCTGACGCTGCGGCTGGAAATGCCCTGGGTCAGCAACCTCAAGGAAAAGCGGGCGCTGGTGCGGCCGGTGGTGGAGCGGCTCAAGGCCCGCTTTCCGGTCACGGTGGCGCGGCTGGACGGCCTGAACGCCCACGACTGGGAGCTGATCGGGGTGGCCACCCTGTCGTCGGACCGCGAGTGGGTGGTGCAGACGCTGACCATGGCCGCCGATTTCGTGGCCGCGCAGGGCGAGTACCGCGTCACCGAGGAGTCCAGGGGCATCACGCTCACCGAAGACCTGCTGGACGACTGAAGCGGGCGGGCCCCACCTGGAGGCCCGCCCGCATTTATGTGCGCGTTTACGGCTGGGTGGTGCTGGCCGGGCTGGTCGGCAGGCTGTTGAAGGCCGCCGGACGGCTCAGGAGCCGCCAGTTCAGCACGCTCTTGCCGCTGAAGGTCACCATCTGGTCGGGGGTGAGGTTCTGGCCGCACTTGTAGGTGGCGTTCTCCTGCCGCATGATCGGCCAGATCACGGCGGCGGCGCGGCCTGCAATGTCGCGCAGCGGAATCGGGCCGAAGAAGCGCGAATCCTCGCTGCCGCGCTCGGTGCGGTTGTCGCCCTGCACGAAGTACTGACCGGCCGGCACGGTGAACTCCTTCTGGTTGGTCACGATGCCGTTCTGGTCATTGAGCGCCTGGTTGGCCTGCTGGCTGCCGGTGTCCCAGCAGCCCTGCTGCTTCCAGTAGTCGGTGGTGAAGCTGGCGTCCAGCGCCGCCCCGTTCACGTACGTAATGCCCTGCGAGATGCGGATGCGGTCGCCCGGCAGCCCGATCAGGCGCTTGATCAGGAAGGGGCGGTAGTTCCACAGGCCATAGAAGCTGCGCTGCTCGGCGGCCGCCGGCGGCTTGAACACCAGGATGTCGCCCCGGTGGAAGCTGCCGATGCCGGCCTTGTGCAGCCAGGTCTCGTATTTGGGCAGGAACACCCGTTCGTGGTGACGCAGGTTCGGCATCATGCTCACGCCGTCCACGCCCACCACGGTGCCGATAAACTGCGTGATCAGCACCGCGAAGACGATGGGTTCCAGAAGTTCTTTCCACAGGCGCTGGAGAAATGAAGGCCTGCGCACTTGCTGCTGTGTCATGCGGCTCCTTACTCCGGGCAGGATAGCGGATTCATCCGGGGGGAACGAGGGACCCTCCGGCAAGCCCCCCAGTGTTTATCGTGTCTTCACCGCTGCCATGCTGTACTTTGAAAGTGATGCCGCTGGCCGGAACACTTGTCGATGGACTGTACCAGTTGGTGCGTCCGGTCGGGCGTGGTGCCAGCAGCGTGGTGTACTTCGCGGTGGGACGCGACGGCCTGCCCTATGCGGTCAAGATGTTCCCGCCGGAACTGCAGCACCACGCCGCACGGGAATTCGAGCACGGCAACCTGCTGGACCATCCGCGACTGGCCCGGGTGCTGGCCACCACCACCGTGCAGGGCCAGCCGAGCCTGGTGCTGACCTTCGCGCGCGGACAGGTGCTGCAGCTGCGCTACCAGCAGCGCCCGGCCCTGCGCTTTGAGCGCCGCGCCTTTCTGCTCACCCTGGTGCATGCCCTGGACGCGCTGGCCCACCTGCATGCCCTGGGACTGGTGCACCGCGACGTGAAGCCGGAGAACCTGATCGTGGACGCCGACGGCAGCGCCAAGCTGGTGGACTTCGACCTGTCCGGCCCGGCGTTTGAGACCTTCGACAGCCCGGTCCGGATCGGGACGGCGGCCTTCCTGTCCCCGGAGGCGATCCGGGGCGAACCGCTGGGGCCGCGCAGCGACCTCTACGGCATCGGCCTGCTGCTGCACTGGGGGCTCTACGGTGAGCTGCCGGGCGGCGACATCGGCCCGGCCAACGATCCGCTGGAAGGGCTATGCCGCTCCCTGCTGCACCCAGACCCGCAGCACCGCCCGGCCAGCGCGCTGCAGACCCGGCAACTGCTGCTGGAACTCGCCTCCCTGCCCTACTGAAAGGCCCAGGAAGAGAGAACGGCAACGGAGCTGCTCGGCGTTCGGGCAGGCCGGACCGGACCACGCTCAGCAACTGCGACGTGGTCCTGTCCGGCGTTCGGTCATTCCTCGGCAGCTGTGCCCCTCTTTATTCCCACTCGATGGTGGCCGGCGGCTTGCCGGTGATGTCGTACACCACCCGGTTGATCTCGTGGACCTGATTGACGATGCGGTTGCTCATGGTGGCCAGGAACTCGTGGGGCAGACGCGCCCATTCGGCCGTCATGAAGTCGTCGGTGCTGACGGCCCGCAGCGCGGCCGTGAAGCTGTAGGTGCGCTCGTCCCCCATCACGCCCACGCTCTGAATGTGCGTCAGCACCGCCAGCGCCTGGGAGCAGCGGTCATAGAGGTCAAACTCGCGCAGGCCTGAGATGAAGATGTCGTCCACCCGCTTCAGGATGTCGAGTTTCTCGGGCGTCACCTCACCCAGCACCCGGATGGCCAGGCCCGGGCCGGGAAACGGGTGCCGGGTCCGCACCGCGTCCGGCAGGCCCAGCAGCCGGGCGATCTCGCGCACCTCGTCCTTGAACAGCGTCCGGAACGGCTCCACCAGGCTGAAGGCCAGGTCGTCCGGGAGGCCGCCCACGTTGTGGTGGCTCTTGATGTTGGCTGCTCCCTCGCCGCCCGCGCTCTCGATCACGTCCGGGTACAGCGTGCCCTGCGCTAGGAAATCAAAGGGGCCGTACTTGCGCGCCTCGCGCTCGAAGGCGCGGATGAACTCGCGGCCGATGACCTTGCGCTTCTGCTCCGGGTCCGAGATGCCCTGCAGCGCCCCCAGGAATTCCTCGCTGGCATCCACCGTGACCAGATGCACGCCCAGCGGCTTGAGCGCCGCCTCCACCTGCTCGCGCTCGCCCAGCCGCAGCAGGCCGTGGTCTATGAACACGGCCGTCAGCTGATCTCCCACCGCCCGGGCCAGCAGCAGGCCCAGGGTGCTGCTGTCCACGCCGCCGGAGATGCCCAGCAGCACCTTGCCGCTCCCCACCTGGGCGCGCACCTGCTCGATGAGCTCCTCAACGATGTGCTCGGGGTTCCAGTCGCGCGTGACGCCGCACTGCTCCAGGAAGTTGGCCAGCAGTTGCCCACCCTTGGGGGTGTGCACCACTTCCGGGTGAAACTGCACCCCGTACCGGCGGGTCTCCGGGTTCTCGATGGCCGTGACCGGCGTGTCCTCGGTCTCGGCCACCACCTGATAGCCTTCCGGCAGCGCCGTCACGCTGTCACTGTGGCTCATCCAGGCCACGAACTCGCCCTGGATACCGGCGAACAGCTGGCCGCCGTAACGGGTCAGGTCCGCCTTGCCGTACTCGCGCTTGCCGGCGCGCTTGACGTTGCCGCCCGCCTGCTGCGCCAGGAACTGCATGCCGTAGCAGATGCCCAGCACCGGCACGTCCAGGTCCAGTACCCCCTCGGCCGGCCGGGGGGCCGCCTCGTCATAGACGCTGCTGGGGCCGCCCGACAGCACGAGGCCCTGCGGCGCCTCCTGCAGAATGCGGGACAGGGGCGTGTTGCCGGGCAGAATCACGCTGTAGGCGCCCAGCTCGCGAAAGCGCCGGGCAATCAGCCGGGTGAACTGGCTGCCGAAATCGAGGATCACCACACTCATGACGCGCATTGTGTCATGAGAAGGGCGGACCGGCAGGCCGCGCTACTTCAGGCTGATGCGAACCGGCGCGCTGGACGGCATCCGGACCACCGTGTACATCGGGGCGTAGCCGGGCGCACTCAGCCGCAGGCGATACGGCCCCGGCGTGTCGGGGAAATGCAGCGTGCCGGGCGCGGTTCCCAGTACGCTGCCCTCCTTCAGCGCGCTGCCGGCCGGGGCCTCCTCCACCGTCACCTGCACCTTCGCCGCCGCGCCACTCACCTGGAACGGCACGTCGCAGCACACGGCCGCCACCGCCGGGGCCGAGCTGGCGCTGCGGTAACCCCAATAGCCGGCACCGAGCAGCACCAGCACCCCGGCCACCGCCAGGGGCAGCGCGGTGCGGCGGGCGGACGGTCGCCCGGACCCCGGCACCGCCTTCACCACCCGCCAGCTGTGGTCCTCCTCCCAGCCGATCCGTACCGGCTCGTTGCGGGGCGTCCGGGCCGCCGCCCGGGGGGCCGGCTCCACCGGAACAGGCGGCGTGGGCGGCGGGGCCGTCACCGGCGCCGCTTCCGCCAGGAAGTCCATGGGTGGGGGTGGCTCGAAGGGCGGCAGATCGTCGAAGCCGATCCGGATCGGCTCGGGAATGACGGGCGGCGCGGCGGGCGCAGGCCGGGGGTCGGCGAGCAGCGTCGTTTCTGCCGGGTCCGGCTCACCGATCACGATCACCTCGGCGGCCCCCCGCAGCGGCTGAGGCGCGGCGTCCTGCAGATCCGGGACGGGGCTGGCCTGCGGCCTCTCCTGCACCGGGATGGGAGGCGGCATGACCTCCACCACCGGCGAGACCGGCTCCGGCGGCGCACTCACCGGCTGAGGCTGCGGCGACACGGCGACCGAACTCGCGGGCGCCTCGCGGGTGGGCTGTGCCCGCCGCATGGGCCGGGCGCGGGGGGGTGGGGGCGGCGCGTTCAGCAGGTCCAGCGCCTCCTGGGCACTGAGCTGCTCCAACCGCTGCAGCGCGGCCGGCCGGACCCCCAGATGGTCCAGCGTGGCGGCCAGATCGCGCAGGTCGTCCTGGGGGGTGACTCCCGCACGCCAGGGCAGCCCGGCGCCTGCCAGCCGCACCTGCCCGTCCACCAGCCACAGCTGCGCCGGTCCCACGCCGCCGTGTGGCCGTCCGGCCGCGTGCAGCGCCGCCAGCGCTTCGAGCGCCCCCCGGGCCGTCTGCTCCGGGTTGCTGGCCGGGGCCGCCAGCGGGGACAGTTCGGTCAGGGCGTAGGGCTGGCCCGCCTCTCGCCCGGTGTCGGTCAGGGGCAGCAGCCACGCCGAGTCCGGCACGGGGCCAATCTCGCCTCCGGGCGGCAGCAGGTACAGCAGGGCCGGCATCCCGCTCAGCCGGTCCACCGCCCGCAGCGCCTGCACCGGTCCTTCCGTGGCCCCGGCATCCAGACCGGGCAGCGGCTGGAGCACCACATAGGGGCCGAAGGTTCTCACGCGGCCAGTATACCGGGGGTGAGGCCGCCACTGCACGCTTCTTTGTAAGCGTCTCACTTGCCCCCGCGCGGCCGGTGCGCTACAACTCGCAGTATGCATGAGAAGCTTCTGGCCGCTCTGGGCACGGTCAACGACCCGGAGCTGCACCGCGACCTGGTGTCGCTCGGCATGATCGAGCGGGCCGAGCTGACCTCGGGCGTGGCCCACGTGAAGGTCAACCTGACCACCCCCGCCTGCCCGCTGAAGGCCACCATCGAGCGCGACGTGCGCCAGGCGGTGATGAGCGTGGAAGGTGTGCAGGACGTGGAGATCGAGTTCGGGGCGCAGGTGCGGGCCCAGAGCACGCCGGCGCTGCCGGGCGTGCAGCACGTGATTGCGGTGGGCAGCGGCAAGGGCGGCGTCGGCAAGTCGTCGGTGGCGGCCAACCTGGCGGCGGCGCTGGCGGCCAGCGGCGCGCGGGTGGGGCTGCTGGACGCCGACGTGTACGGCCCCAGCATCGCGCACATGATGGGCCAGGGCGCGGCGCGCATTGCCGCCAACGCCGAGCGCAAGATGCAGCCGATCGAGGCGCACGGCCTGCGCTTCCTGAGCATGGCCAACCTGATGCCGGCCGGACAGGCGCTGGTGTGGCGCGGCCCGATGCTGCACTCGGCCATCCAGCAGTTCTTGAAGGATGCAGCCTGGGGCCAGCTGGACTACCTGATCGTGGACCTGCCGCCCGGCACCGGCGACGTGCAGCTGTCGCTGACCCAGACGGTGCAGCTGACCGGCGCGGTGATCGTGACCACCCCGCAGGACGTGGCCCTGATCGACGCGTCGCGCGCCATCGACATGTTCCGCAAGGCCAGCGTGCCGGTGCTGGGCATCGTGGAGAACATGAGCTACTTCGTGGCGCCCGACACCGGCCTGAGCTACGACATCTTTGGGCGCGGCGGCGCGTCGCGGCTGGCCCAGCAGTTCGGCGGGCTGCCGGTGCTGGGTGAGGTGCCGCTCGACACCGAGGTGCGGCAGGATGCCGACGCCGGCATGCCAGCGGTGCTGGCGCATCCGGACAGCGCAGCCAGCCGGGCGCTGCTGCAGGTGGCGAAGAATCTGGCCGGCCGGGTCAGCGTGCAGGCATTCGCGGGAGCCCTCGAACCGCTCCCGATGGTCTGAACGCCGTGATCTCGTCATCTCCCCTGCGGGAACAGAGCGGCAGCCAGCATCCGGGCCTGCAGGGCTCCAAGACGCGGGTGCTGGACCTGCTCAAGCGGCACGGTGCCCAGACGGCCGCCGCCCTGGCCGAGCGGCTGGACGTGAGCCTGCCGGCCGCCCGCAAGCACCTGCAGGACCTGCAGGAAGCGGGCCTGGTGGTGGCGCGCACCGAGAAGCCCGGCGGACGTGGACGGCCGCAGCATGTCTTCGCGCTGAGCGAGCGCGGCGAAAGCACCTTCCCCAAGAGTTACGCCACCCTGTGCAGCGACGTGCTGGGCCATGTGCAGCAGCTGTTCGGCGAGGGGGCGGTGATGCAGGTGATGGACGCCCGGCGGGTGGAGCTGTACCGCCGGCTGGCCCCACTGATCCAGCAACCGCTGCTGGGCGACCGGGTGACGGCGCTGGCCGACGAACTCCGGCTGGCCGGCTACGCGGCCGAGGCGGTGTGCGAGGACGGCGTGTGGTACCTGCTGGAGCGCAACTGCCCGGCCCTCAAGGTGGCCCGTGAATTCAACCAGCTGTGTCAGTCGGAGCTGACGCTGTACCGCGAACTGCTGCAGGCCCCGGTGACGCGCGAGAGCCGTATCGCCTGCGGCGCTGCGGAGTGCCGCTACCGTATAGGCTGAGCGGCGTGGGACTTCCTCGCGCCGAGCACATGCAGGACGGCCCGCTCTACGGGCTGGTGGCGTGGCCGTCCCCGGAACTGGACAGCTGGTTGCGGCGCGAGCAGCAGCGCCTGCAGGTCCGCAGTTACGGCGAACCGCACCTGAACCTGCGGGCTCCCTTCTACAGCGCCTGCGACGAGGCAGAGCTGGTGGCCAGCCTGCGGCGGATGCTCAGCGGCTGCCCGCCCTTTGAGGTGCAGCTGACCGGGTGGCGCACCTTCCCGCACGTGGTGTTTCTGGAATGCCGCACCACGCCGGCGCTGGAGCACCTGCACCAGCAGGTGCTGACGCTGCCGTGCGCGCCACCCCAACCGTTCGATCACAAGGAATACATTCCGCATCTCACGCTGGCGCTGGGCGTGATGAGCTGGGCGGAGCCGGCACTGCACCAGGAACTGGAGCGCATGCCGCTGCCGGTCAGCCGGTTTCCGGTGACGGCCCTGAGCCTCACCCGAGAGGACGGCGGCGAGTTGCGGGAAGTGCATACCTTCCCGCTGGGCCAGCACGGTTAATGCCGGAGAGCCAGAACGATCGGCCCTCCGGCATTTGGGTATCCGGCGCTACAGCGTCTGAGCGAACAGCGGGGCGCTGGTCGGCTGGGGGCTGCCGCCCTGCGGTTCCACACTCACGGCGAAGACGGTTCCGGCGGGCAGCTGGGTCTGGAACGTCCGGCCCCGGAACAGCCCCAGCGACACTGGCTTGCCGCCGACCACCTTCCAGGCCTGATACTGCCGGTCCTGGGGCAGGTCGGCCTGCATCAGCACGTAAGCGTCTCCATTGGGCAGGCGCACCAGCCGGGCCAGCTCTGCACCCTGCGGACTGGCTACCGTGCGGCTGACGGCGCCCGGCTGCCGCTGCAGCTGCGCCAGCTGACGCTCCGGCGTGAGCCGAAACACTGGTACCAGCACCAGCATCACGGCCACGGCCGCCGCCACCAGCGCCAGCCACAGCACCCGGCGCGGCCTGGCGGACGGCTCCGCCGGAGGCAGCGGCACGGCCTTCGGTGCGTCCTGTTGCAGGCGTGCCATCAGCCGGTCCTCGGCGCCGGGCGGGACCGGCGCGGGCGGCAGGTCCAGCGCCATGGCGCTCAGCCCCTCCAGATACGCCGCGAGCTGCTGCCGCGCCTGGGGATCGAGGTTCAGCTGGGCCTCGATCTCCTGCATCTGCTCGTCCGGCAGCAGGCCGAGCGCGTAGTCAACGAGCAGGTCCTGATCAAGCTTCACCACGTTCACCTCCTCCCAGGTGCGTCTTCATGCGGGCCAGCGCGGTGCGCAGCCGGGTCTTGACGGTGCCGAGCGGCATTCCGGTCAGCTGCGCCAGTTCGGCGTGGCTGTGGCCCTGATAGTAGGCGAGTTCAATGAGTCGCCGCTCTCCGTCGTCCAGAATCTCCACCGCCCGCTGGGCCATCAGCACATCCTCCTGATCGCGGGCCGGGGTGGGGGCGTCCCACTCCTCCAGCGGCAGCGAGGCGTCCTTGCGGTCACGGATCGCCTGCAGAAAGCGGCGGTGCGCGATGGTCACGAGCCAGGTCTTGGCCGAGGCCAGCGAGCGGTCGAAGCGGCCTGCCGCCTTCCAGGCGTTCAGGAAGGCATCCTGGACACAGTTCTCGGTGTCGTCCTGGTCGCGCAGCATCCGTCGCCCCAGTCCGTACAGGTAGGGTGCGTAGCGGCGATGCAGTTCCCGCAGGGCATCCTGCTGGCCCAGCGCCATCTGTGCAATCAGATCTTCATCGGTCAGGTCCATAAGGGCAAACGCCCGTAGCTTATCCCAAGTGCATCACCTGAGGTGGGCCTGAGGACTTTCTGAAGACGGGTGGCGCCCGACCCATCCGTTCAGGCGCGGTGCTCGGGGCTCTCCAGCGTCACGGCGGGCTGCACGACCGGCGCGATGACCTCCGTGGTCGACGCGTGCACCGGGATGGGGTTCGCGGCCCCGCTCAGCTCGTCCTTGAGGCCCTGGGTGCTCTTCCGGAACTCGCGAATGCCATTGCCCAGGCTCTTGCCGAGCTCCGGCAGCTTCTTGGGTCCGAACACCAACAACGCCACCACCAGAATGATCATGATCTCGGGAAATCCCAGGTTCGGCATACAGTACTCCTTTTCCGGGCCGGGGCACGTTCTGCCCCTGTCCTGTACAGATATATGCGCCGCAGCGCTGTTTAGATGTGGGGCCAGATGAATGGTGAAGGTCCATAGAACGGCGGCAGGAGCGGGGACATTCCCGCTCCTGCCGCCGGCTGGACCGTCCGGACCTTACTTGATGTTGCCGTTCAGGCCGTTCGGGTAGAAGCCACCCTTGCCCTTGCCGCCCAGGTACACAATGTTCAGCACCTGGTCGGTGGTGCGGCTGTAGGCGATGCTGTTTTTGTCAGCTGCGACGATGTTGGCGCTACCACCGGCCACGAAGTCGGGGTTGCCGGTGCCGCCCACGATGCCCTGGTCGTCGTCGGTGCTGCCGTCCACGGCGTCACGCAGGTCACTGATGGCCTGGATCAGCTGGGCAACGGTCACGCCATACGGCGTCTTGACGTCCTTCTGACCGTACAGCAGGGTACGGATTTCGCCGGCGTGGTAGGCCTCAACCGCCAGAATGCCGGCCGCCGCTTCCAGGTAGTCGGGGTTGGTGATCAGCCGGGCAGCGCCCTTGTACGCGGTGACGCCCACGTCCTCAAAAATGAACGCGCCGTGCAGGAAAAACAGGTCGTTGAGGTAGGGGTTGAAAGCGGGCGTCAGGGTGGTCGGGGAGGTGATCAGCTTGGCGTTGTAAGCCGCGGCGTTGGCGGCAGCCGCGAAGGCCGGCCCGATGTCCAGGACAGGACGCGCCACGGCACTGGCCCCCAGCGCAGCACGCAGGAAGTTGACGTGGTTCAGCTCGTCCTGAGCGATCTCGTTGGCGTAGGCGGCCACGGCCGGGTCGGCAAACTTGATGGCCGTCTTGCCGTCGAAGCCGCTGGGCAGCCCCACGGCCGCGGTACCGCCCGGCAGCTCACCAATGCGGCCCACGGCGGCCAGGTAGAAGGCGGCCTCCAGGTACTCCAGGTTCAGCGCGAAGTTCAGCACGTCCACGTCGATGTTCTGCTTGGGCGGCACCTGCGCGACCACCGGGGCGCAGGAGGCCAACACGGCGCCCGCACCGACCAGACCGGCGGTGCTCAGAAACTGACGGCGGCCCGGCTGTTTGATGCTCTTGTCATTCTGGCTCATGATCACTCCTCGACCGCAAGGGTCAACGGCTCCTGGCAGGCAGGAACAGGGGGACGGCGCGGCAACCCTTGGGGGCCCGCTTGGCGCGTTCTGACACCATGCTTGTATGCGGGGGATGGATGACTGGATGTAGTGGATTTGGGACCTAAAGATTCGATGAAGGACGGCGACCGGATCCAGCGCCGCTGCTCTACAATCGCGGGATGACCCAGGCCACCGTGTTGCAGCTCACTGCCCTCCCCGGCCGCCTGGACGCGGTGATCGCGCAGCTGTCCGGGGCCAGCCGCTCGCAGGTGGCCAGCTGGATTGAGGCCGGGCAGGTGCAGCTGGATGGCCAGCCGGTGCAGAAGGCCAGCCTGAAACTGCGTGGGGGTGAAGTCCTGACTGTCCAGGTGCCGCCGCCGCCCGCCAGCCACGTGCTGCCGGAGACCGTAGCACTGGACGTGCTGTACGAGGACGACGCCCTGATCGCGGTCAACAAGCCGGCCGGCATGACCACCCACCCGGCTCCGGGCGTGCTGAGCGGCACGCTGGTGAACGCGCTGCTGGGCCGCATAAGCCTGCCGGAGCAGGAGGGCCACGACGAAGCCGGCGGCTACCGGCCCGGTATCGTTCACCGGCTCGACAAGGACACCAGCGGCGTAATCGTGGTGGCCAAGACGGTGCAGGCGCATGCCCGGCTGGCCGAGAGCTTCCACGACCGGGAGACGCATAAGACCTACCTGGCGATTGCGGCCGGCCAGTGGGCGGCGCTGAAGCCGGTGCATGTAGACGCGCCCATCGGGCGGCACCCGGTGGCCCGCCAGCGCATGACCGTGGGCGGGGCCCAGCCGCGCGAGGCGCAGACGCTCTTCACGCCACTCAGCCGTCATCCGGATGGTCATGGCCGCACGCTGGTGCTGGTCCAGGCGGAACCGCGCACCGGCCGCACCCATCAGCTGCGGGTGCATCTGGCGCACCTGAACAGCCCGATCCTGGGCGACACGGTGTACGGCCGGGCCAGCACCGTGATCGGGCGACAGGCGCTGCACGCGTGGCGACTGACCCTCCCCCATCCGCTGACCGGCGAGCCGCTACATCTGGAGGCGCCCCCACCCCCCGACCTGCTGGATGCCTGGGTCCGGCTGGGCGGCACGCTCCCGGAGCAGCTGGGCGCGCCTCACGAACCTAAATAATTTGTTTAGGGTGGCGCCCCGGTGCCCGGCTGCCTTTCAGGGGTAGGATGAGTCCGCCGATTCTGGCGCTGACCCACTGGGGGCCAGCCGCCGGCTTTCCCAAAGGAGTGTCACCATGCCCAAGCTCGAACTGCCCAAGCTGCCCTATGCCTACGACGCGCTGGAGCCTCACATCGACGCCCGCACCATGGAGATTCACCACACCAAGCACCACCAGACCTACGTGGACAACGCCAACAAGGCCCTGGAAGGCAGCGACCTCGCCGAGCAGTCGCCTGAGCAGCTGATCCGGAACCTGGACAGCGTGCCGGCCGACAAGAAGGGGGTGCTGCGCAACAACGTGGGCGGCCACGTCAACCACTCGATGTTCTGGACCCTGCTGAGCCCGAACGGCAGCGGCCAGCCGAGCGGCGAACTCGCCCAGGCCATCGAGCGCGACTTCGGGTCTTTCGAGGCGTTCAAGACCCAGTTCGAGGACGCGGCCAAGGCCCGGTTCGGCTCCGGCTGGGCCTGGCTGGTGGCGCAGGGCGGCAAGCTGGCAGTGGTGAGCACCGCCAACCAGGACAACCCGCTGATGGGCGAGGCGGTGGCGGGCGTGAGCGGCACCCCGCTGCTGGGCGTGGACGTGTGGGAGCACGCCTACTACCTCAACTACCAGAACCGCCGTCCGGATTACCTGAAGGCCTTCTGGAACG